>CALKZS010000120.1 GCA_938002835.1 uncultured Dokdonia sp.
TCTATTGATTTCTTTAAAAAGAGGCTCATAAGCTGTTGCTTTAAAATGGTAATAATTGGACGCCCATCTATAAGTGTATTTATTTGTGTGAAAAATGTACGTTTGATCTTACGAGAACGTATATCGCAAATACTATCGGCTAAAGTGGAGTGTTGTACTAGTCCCATAAAAAAAAGATACAAAATGTATCCAATTTAAACAAGCCCTTGCAACGGTCTCAAATTCTGATTGGGTATGTGACACAAAATAGTTACCATAAATAACAGAAGTAAAAGAATGAGATGCCGCTTGTGTTTACAAGCGGTTTTTCACACATCATTTTGATGTATTTAGAGAACCTATCTTTTTTAAAATAGGATCGCTTACATAGTTTTACTAAGAGACAAATTAATGCAATGTCTTACGGGATAAGCTTAAAAACCGTTTATAAATAATAGGCTCATTTTAATTAACGTGATTTCGATATAAAACCTACTGTATATCAATTAGTTATAAAATAAATCAACTTACAAGCTTACTTTGATTATAAAAAATGAGTTTTAATTAACTAAAAACGTAAAAATCTGACTTACATTTCAATAAACAACAAGTAACAAAGACATAAAACACCTAATAATCAAATAATTATCTTGTTTTCTTATATCGAACTCACGTTAATTAGTAATTTAAACCTTAACAAAGTTATTGGCGGAGCTACACATTGCTGTCCAACAGTGGACGCACTTAATTCTTGCCCACCTCCAGGAGTAAGATGCTTCTAAACACATAGATCTAATTTTAGGTATATTAGTAAAGCTGCTTAAAGACTAAGCAGCTTTTTATGTACTTTAGATTTTAAATGCTGTAAGATAAATAAATGAAGACAAAAAGACAGATTAAAGAAAAGCTTCACTTAATAGCAAAAACATTAGAAAGCTATTCCCTTAATACCACATCTAATGCTGATATAGGTGTGTTGTCTGGTGGTGCAGGGATTGCATTGTTTTATTTTTATTATTCTCGCTTTTTTGAAAATGAAAATTCAGCAGATTTAGGAGCAACTATTATAGAAGATGTTGTTGTACAAATTAATAATGGATATAACTTCCACACCTTTTGTGGAGGAATTGCGGGTGCTGCTTGGGTATTAGATCATATAGAAGAAGAGGAGTATGTAGAACTAGATGCAGATCAATTGCTAGAGCCACTAGATGAGTATCTTGCTAAGGTTATGAAAGTAGACACATCTCCTAACTTCTTTGATTTTCTTCACGGGCTTTTAGGAATAGGAATGTACTTCTTCAAAAGATATCAAAACACAAAATCAGAAAAACTTAAAAATAAATATAAAGATTACTTATTAGAGATTGTCACATTAGTTAAAACCGCTTCTATAGAAGAAAATGGGATGATGCGTTGGGACACAATACTCATACAAGAAACGAAGCTCATAGGTTGTAATCTAGCCTTATCTCACGGAATTCCAAGTATTGTAAATTTTATGTCTAGACTAGCCGTTTATGAAGATTTTAAACCTCTTGTAGAAGGAGATATACAAAAGACGGTCAAATATATTTTACAAACTCAAAATGAAAAAGACACCTTCACTTCTTGTTTTCCTAATTGGGTTGAAGGATATAAAAAAGAAGGGTCTAATAGTAGACTGGCGTGGTGTTATGGAGATTTAGGTATAGGGTTATCTCTGTGGCAAGCAGGAAAAGCTCTTGATAATACACAAATAAAAGACAAAGCCATTGAAATCTTTATGCACGCTACCCATAGAAGGGATGATGAAGACACACTTATAAAAGACGCGGGTATATGTCACGGTTCTTTTGGAGTGATGCATATTTTTCAATTTATGTATGAAGAGACAGGTATTACACCTTTTCAAGAAGCGGCAGATTTTTGGTTAGATTATAGCTTGAGTATTGATACTCATCAAGAAGGATATGCTGGTTATATGAAATGGCAAGGAGGGGAAAATGCTGGATGGGAGAATGAATATGTATTACTCGACGGGATAGCAGGTATTGGACTTACACTTATTTCGTATCTAAATCCTAAACAAATGCAATGGAATGAATGTTTAATGATGGGGTAAGTTATTTTTTTACGCTTTCGCGAAAGCGAACTCATATTAATTCTTTCAAAACGTTGCTATACTTTATTTGTTAAGCTAGTTAAAGAAAGGGGATAAAAAGATCTTAAGTAAATGAAAGTCTTATTTTTGTAAAGAGAGAGATGCTTTTTTAGATGCTGTATAAACGGTATATTTAGTACAAAACGATCCATATGATATATGGATGTTTTTTTGTAAACAAACACTTAGTGATTATAGAATGCAATACGCACATTTTCCTAATTATATATTAAGAACACCTACATTACCACTGTCTTTTTATATTGCATTGACTAACAATGTTTTATTAGAAGAAAAAAACTTACAAGAAGCTTGTAAAAACACGACCATACAAGAAGCACTCTTTCTTGCATCGCCACCTTTATATGAAGCCTTTGAAAAATGGATACATAATGAACCTTCTTCTACTCAAGATAGAGAGCGTATGGTATATACGGTTCTTAAATATATAAGTAGGATGTCTTCTCGTTGTACTCCGTTTGGGTTATTTGCAGGTACTGCAATAGGAGTTTTTGGAGATAGTACAGCTCTCAAAGTCACACCTACAATAGCAAATAGGCATACAAGACTTGATATGAATTATCTGGTAGCACTTTCTCAAGATCTTATAAAACAAAATGATATAAAAAGGCAATTGCAGTTTTATCCTAACACAAGTATTTATAGTGCAGGAAGTCAATTAAGATATGTAGAGTATCACTATGAAAATAGTCGTCGTGTACATCACATCGTAGGAGTGAGCAACTCAGAATATCTACAAAAAGTATTACGGCTTGCTCAAACAGGAGCAACCTTAGAAACATTATCAAATTGTTTGATAGATGACGATATAGACCTAGAGATGGCCTCAGATTTTGTTCAAGAACTTGTAGATAGTCAGTTATTGGTTAGTGAGTTAGAGCCATCTGTGTCTGGCCCAGAGTTTTTAGATCAAATCATACCTGTGTTACAAGAAACGTCGGGAACAGAAATGATAGTAAAAACACTTGAAAAAGTAAATACCGCAATAACAACCCTTGATAGTATAAAAGAGAACAAATCGCAAGATTATATAGCGATAAGTAAACAACTCAAAGAACTTAACACAGCGTTTGATTTAAAATTTCTTTTCCAAACAGATGTAACGATAGGAACTCACACCAATGTTTTAGACAAAAGAGTACTATATAAAGTAAGAAGAGCACTGCGGTTACTTAATAAAATATCACCCGCTCCAAAAGAGACCCTTCTATCGCAGTTTAAAGACGCTTTTCAAGAGCGTTATGAAGATAGAGAAGTGCCGTTGTCACAAGCACTAGATGTAGAGTTAGGAGTAGGTTTTCTTCAAAACCGTGATTCTGGAGATATAAGCGCGTTAGTAGATGATCTTATATTACCTCAAAAAAGAGATAAAATTACTACGCACGATCAAAAATGGACTTCGGTTGATGTGCTCTTACATCAAAAACTCTTGCAGTGTTTAGATACTGGTAAGGAAGAAATGGTACTTCTTGATGAAGATTTTGAACATCTAGAAGAACATTGGGAAGACCTGCCAGACACTATTTCTATGATTACAGAAATAGTCACTTTAAATAATGAAGAATATGTAGTGATGTCTGGCGCAGGAGGATCCAGTGCTGCAAATTTATTAGGGCGTTTTTGTCATAGTGATCCAGCAATTAATAAGTATGTATGCGATATTGTCAATGTAGAAAAACAATGCAATCCAGATGCATTAATGGCAGAGATTGTTCATCTTCCAGAGTCTCGAGTAGGTAATATATTAATGCGACCGGCATTGCGAGCATATGAGATTCCTTATCTCGCAAAGTCTATCTTGCCTTCAGAGCAGCAATTGCCTATAGAAGATTTAATGCTCTCAATAAAATCAGGAAGATTGATCTTGCGATCTAAAAAATATAACAAAGAAGTTCTTCCTCGTTTAACAAATGCACACAATTATTCAAGTGGCGCTTTACCTATTTATCAATTTCTGGCAAATATGCAAAGTCAGGGCAAACGTTCAGGAATTAATTTTAATTGGGGTCCTTACGGAGATGGCTTTTCTTTCTTACCTAGAGTGATCTATAAAGGAGTGATTCTTTCTCCTAAAACGTGGAATATAAAGGAAGCAGACATAAAAAACCTTCAAGAATCTCAGGCAAATAATGAAGAATTTCAAAAGGCACTAAGTATTTTTATAACAGAAAAAAGATTGGATCAATATGTCTTACTAGAAGAAGGAGATAACGAGCTTTTAATTAACCTTAAAAATCACACAAGTGTTAAAATGCTATTGTCCACTGTGAAGAGAAATAGAAAATTCAAATTAATAGAATTTTTGCACGTAGATCCCGAGAAAAGAGAAGTCTCAAACACCTATTTTACAAATCAGGTAGTGTTATCATTTTATAATGAAACCCTTTTAAAGCAAAGAACCAATGCATAGTACACAACGCACATTTATTCCTGGAGACTCTTGGGTGTATTATAAAATATATACGGGAGCAAAAACATCAGACACGTTGCTTACTGAGATTATAAAACCTGTGGCACAGCAGCTCATAGATCAGGAGGTTATAGACCAATGGTTTTTTATACGATATGCAGATCCTAAACATCACATTAGAGTACGTTTTCATTGTGAAGACAAAAACAATATTGGTAAAGTGATCCGTGGTTTGTATGAAGGGTTATCCGCTTTCGCGAAAGCGGACTTAATCTGGAAAGTACAGCTAGACACCTATAACAGAGAGATAGAACGTTATGGTGCTGAACACATCGAGCTAGCCGAAAAATTATTTTATCACGAAAGTAAGATGATTGTAAACCTGTTAGATGCAATAGGAGGTGATGAAGGAGAACAAATACGGTGGTTGTTTGGCATACGAGCACTAGATACAATGTTATCTAATGTTGGGTTTTCTGAAGATGAGAAACTGGAGTTTATGGAACGCCTTAAAACTAGTTTTGGTCTCGAGTTTGGGATGAATAAGCATCTTAAAAAACAATTAGACAAAAAATTTAGAGAATATAGGGATAACATTTCCTTCATTATGGAACTTAAGGAGGAAGAAGGATCTGAGTATAACGTGTTACTGGAACTATTAGATCAAAAAACAAGAGAAAGTAGCCCTGTCATCAAGCAACTTATCACTAGCCTAGACAAAAGAACACTTCATAATTATGTAGGTAGTTATGCCCATATGCTTATGAATAGATTGTTTAGATCAAAAAATAGATTACACGAGATGGTAGTGTATGATCTTTTATATAGACACTATAAAACTGCTTGGGGAATACGTACATTTAAAAACAAAACAGAGTAAAGCATTTTCTATTGAAAAAATTTCCAACATATAAACAAGCAGATACAAAAGATTGCGGCCCCACGTGTCTCAAGATTATTGCAAAGCATTATAAGAAGGTAATCCCAATACAAATGCTGCGATCTATGAGTGAGACAACACGAGTAGGGAGTAGTCTTTTAGGGCTTAGCAATGCCGCCGAAAACATTGGTTTTAGAAGTCTCGGGGTAAAAATTACTTGGGAGCAATTACAAGAAGTTCCGTTGCCTTGTATTTTACACTGGAATAAGAATCATTATGTCGTGTTGTATGATGTTTCAAAAAAAGGATGTCGTATCTCAGATCCCGCTCACGGATTAATTTCATACACTAAAGAAGAAACCATAGAACGCTGGATAGGTAATAATGCTACAGAAGAAACTGTAGAAGGGGTAGCCTTACTTATAGAAACAACACCAAAATTCTTTGAAGAAAAATACGACGATAGTGAGACGAGCTTTGGACTAGGCTTTATCTCAAAATACCTTTTTAGATATAAGTCTTTTATCATTCAACTCATTTTTGGGTTGCTGGCAGGAAGTTTATTACAGGTAATCACCCCTTTTCTAACACAAAGTGTGGTAGATGTGGGGATTACAAATCAAGATATCAACTTTGTATATCTAGTACTTGCCGCTCTTGTATGCTTATTCTTGGGAAGAACCTCTGTCGAAGTAGTGCGCAGCTGGATTTTACTTCATTTAAGTGCACGCATTAATATCTCTCTCATCTCTGACTTTTTTATCAAACTAATGAATTTACCCATCGCATTTTTTGATGTGAGAATGACAGGAGATATTTTACAACGTATTAATGATCATAAACGTATAGAACGTATACTTACTACCAGCTCATTGAGCACACTGTTTTCATTAGTAAATCTCGTGGTTTTTGGTGCTGTACTAGCGTTTTATAGTTTACAGATTTTTACTATTTTCTTAATAGGGAGTGTATGCTATTTCTTATGGATTGTTATTTTTCTTAAGAAAAGAGCCACCTTAGATTATAAAAAATTCTCTCAAGTGAGTCAAGAGCAAAGCAAAGTTATAGAGCTCATTAATGGAATGCAAGAGATAAAATTGCATAATGCAGAGAAGCAAAAAAGATGGGGTTGGGAGTTTATGCAAGCTAGGTTATTTAAAATCTCCATAGAGTCTCTTGCACTGGAGCAATATCAATCTGTAGGTTCTGGTTTTATAAACGAACTTAAAAATATACTTATTACCGTAGTGTCTGCACTACTCGTTATAAAAGGAGATATCACTTTAGGGATGATGCTTGCCATAACCTATATTGTAGGACAGCTCAATGCGCCTGTTACTCAGCTCATCGTGTTTATAAGAGAATTGCAAGATGCTAGAATATCATTAGACAGGCTAGGAGAAATACACGATAAAGAAGACGAAGAACTACCTGAAGATGCAAAAATTGTAGAAGTCCCAACAGATAAAGATCTCTCTATAGAGAATATATCATATAGATATGTAGGGTCTGATGTCAATGTTTTAGACGGTTTAAGTTTAACAATCCCAGCTCAAAAAACAACGGCAATCGTAGGTGTGAGTGGTAGTGGGAAAACAACATTATTAAAAATATTACTTAAATTTTATCTACTAGATGAAGGGATTATAAAGTTAGGGTCTATAGATCTTAAAAATATATCACAGAGCTCTTGGAGAGAAAAATGTGGTGTCGTTATGCAAGAAGGTTATGTATTTAATGATACTATCGCAAATAATATTGCTGTAGGCGATGATTATGTAGACAAGAAAAAACTTGCATATGCAGTAAAGGTGGCAAACATCCAAGAGTTTATAGAAGGCTTACCTCTTAGTTATAACACAAAGATAGGTCAAGAAGGAGTAGGACTAAGTACAGGGCAAAAACAACGTTTATTTATTGCGCGTGCAGTATATAAAAACCCTAGTTTCTTGTTTTTTGATGAAGCAACAAGCGCCTTAGATGCAAATAATGAAAAAGTCATTATGGAAAACTTAGACAATTTCTTTAAAGACAGAACAGCCGTTGTGATTGCACATCGATTAAGTACTGTAAAAAATGCACATCAGATAGTGGTGTTAGATAAGGGTAAAATAGTTGAAGTAGGAAACCATAAGACCTTGACAGCCCAAAGGGGGTTTTATTATAATCTAGTAAAGAATCAATTAGAATTAGGATCTTAAGATTCAGATATTAAATTGGAAGAATAACAATGTCAGAAAAGTTAGAGGATATAGAGCTACGAAGTGAAGAAGTCCAAGAGATACTCTCTCAGCTTCCTGTATGGGCAATACGATGGGGTAACACAATTATTCTAATGATTATTTTGTTATTACTTTTTATTTCTTGGTTTATAAAGTATCCAGATATTATTACCTCTACAGGAGTCATAAGCACTTCGATACCACCTCAAAAAGAATTTGCACGTTCTACAGGTAAACTCTCTAATATTTTAGTAGAAGACAATCAAAAAGTAAAGGTAAATCAACCGTTAGCTATTATAGAAAACGCGGCACGTTTTAAGGATGTTTTTTATTTAAAATCAATATTAGACACATTATCTACAGAAGGCAATAGTTTTGAATATCCCATAGATAGTATCCCTGTATTATTTCTAGGAGATATAGAGTCTACATTTGCGCTTTTTGAGAATAGTTATATTCAATATAAACTTAATAAAGATCTTCAGCCATTTTCAAATGAGCAAGAGGCAAATAGGTTTTCTCTGTCTGAACTTAGAAGTAGGATTGAGATATTAAAAACCCAACGTAATCTTAATAAAGCAGAGCTTGCTTATAGTAAACAAGATCTAGAACGCAATCAAGTTCTATTTGATAAAGGTGTTATTTCTTTAGCCGAGTTTGAACAAAAAAAACTCTCTTATTTACAATCAGAACGAGCTTTTGAAAATATGGGTGTATCTACTTCTCAACTTCAAGAAAGTTTGATAGGAGCTCGTAAAAATTCCAGAGGAGCAGAGATAAATCGTGTTAAGGAAGAAATGGTATTGCTTAAAGGAGTTTTACAATCTTTAAATAACCTTAAAAAAAGCATCCGTGATTGGGAATTAAATTATGTGTTACAGTCATCACTTGACGGCACCGTTTCTTTTCTAGACTTTTGGGATGAAAGCCAGTCTGTAACAGCTGGAGAGTTAGTTTTTACAGTACTTCCAGATGATGAGAAGTCTTTTGTTGCAAGACTTAAAACGCCAGTTCAAAACTCTGGAAAACTCAGGATAGGACAAAAAGTACTTATTCGTATTGATAATTATCCTAATACAGAATTTGGTGTTTTAGAAGGAACCTTAGATAAAATATCTGCCATTGCCAATGATGAAGGTTTTTATAATGTTGATGTTAGACTGCCTGAAAAACTAATAACAACCTACAATATCGAAATTGACTTTAAACAAGAAATGATCATTAGTGCAGATATCGTTACTAAAGATCTAAGGTTAATAGAACGCTTTTTTAATCAATTATCTCAATTATTAAGAAAGTAATATAACATTCACATTTTTGTATTACGCTTTCGCAAAAGCATAACACCTATAATACACGCACCACAAAGATTTTAAAATTATGGTACACCTTTTGACTATCTTTATGGTGTAAATAGATATAGTATGAAAATGTACAAACCTTTAATGATACTTGTGACAATGGTGAGTTCATTGTTAGCAACACAATGCGCATCTACAAAAGACAAAGAGATAGCTCAAAAAGTAGTATTGTCTCAACCAGACTTTGCAACTCAAACGGTATATTTTAACACTTATACGGCAGGAATTGAAGGAGGAGCCACAGGATATGAAATTCATTTTGAGCAATTTGAGTTACCAGAAACAATAATCCTACAGCAAATATATTTTTCAAATCATACAGGGAAAGCTATTAAAACAAAAAATGGATATGTAGCACGTGTTCTAAAAGCAGAAACAGATGTAATAATGTCTAGTGATCTTAAACAAGAAGCTGCAAATACACCACCTCCTATATTTCCATTTACCATAAAAAGTGGTCAATTAGGAATTCAATATCTTGATGATGGCGTTTTTAAATATGCATTGATGAGTAATGTATTACAACGCGAACCTATTTATTATCCAAGCGCTCCACCAAAAGGAAATAAACAATAACCTGTATTTATTTCAGTACTTTTGACGATGTAAAACTAACCTCTTTGAGCGCTCTTAAAAGACTTTTTAAGCATACTTTTATTTATGGTCTCGCCACCGTATTACCGCGAGTGCTTACAGCATTACTTACTAGGCTTTATACGGGCTATTTGCCAGACACAAGTGCTTTTGGAGAAGTAACGATTGTTTTTTCTTATGTAATTATCTTAAATGTATTAATTACCTATGGTATGGAAACGGCATTTTTTAGGTTTTTTAATGATGAGAAACATAAGAAAAAAACACTCTCTACAAGTTTATTAGGATTACTGGCCTCTACAGTAATCTTTACAATTATTGCTTTTTTAGGAATAGATAGTTTGGCTACAGTCTCAGGAGTTCCACAGCAATACTGGCGATGGGTTATTCTAGTGATAGCGTTTGATACACTTGCAATAATCCCGTTTGCCTATATGAGGGCGCAACAAAAATCTATGCGATATGCCTTTATTAAGTTATTTAATGTAGTAATCTCTACAGGACTTTCGGTGCTGTTTTTAGTATGGTTGCCGCAAGTAGAAATGTTAAATCAAGTACTACCATCAGATAAAATAGAACTTGTTTTTATAGCATTGTTTGTACCTAGTTTCATTACATTTTTAATTGTCCTTAAACCATACTTTACAAAGTGGAGTTTTGACAAAAAGCTTTATAAAAAAATGCTCACTTATGGAGCTCCTGTACTTATCGCAGGTCTTGCTTTTACGATCAATGAATCGTTTGATAAGATTTTGTTAGAAAAATTACTGCCCGATAACATCGCAGAAAGCCAAGTAGGTATTTATGGTGCGTGCTATAAACTCTCTATCGGTATGACATTGTTTGCCACGGCTTTTAGAATTGGGATCGAACCTTTTTTCTTTAGTGAGGCAAAAAAAGAGAATGCATTGGTAAACTATGCCTTAATTACAAAAGTATTTGTCGTTTTGGGAGCCATTGCACTCTTTGCATATGTGGTACTTGTAGATGTGGTAAAAGTACTCCTATTAGATAGTAAAGAATATTGGGAAGCAATGCATATTGTGCCTTTAATTTTAGTAGCATATCTCTTTTTTGGTATCTATCAAACACTTTCTGTGTGGTATAAAGTGACAGATAAGACCAAATATGGCGCATATATATCTATTGCAGGAGCTGTATTAACAGTGATTATTAATATCTCATTAATACCGGTTATAGGATATCTAGCAAGTGCCATTGCTACCTGTTCGGCATATGGTCTAATGATGATTGTATCTTACTTACTGGGGCGCAAACATTTGGCAATTCCATATGATGTAAAAAATATACTTTTGTACATTGTATTAAGTATCGTGTTTTCGTGTGTTTTCTTTTATGGAGTACGCGCATATTATGGGGTAGAAAGTAGTATGACATACGGTATTGGGATCGTAATGACCGTTGTATTGGTAAGTATTATTAGCATTCGAGAAAAAACATTACTACGATCCTTATTACAAAGGAAATAAAACCGCTTTCGCGAAAGCGTAACACATAAAAAACACTCTTTATGAGTATTAAAAATAAATTTAGATGAAAGTAAAAGTGATTAATAAAAGCGCTCATCCATTACCACATTATGAAACCATAGCCAGTGCCGGGATGGATTTACGAGCAGATATAGAGGCACCTATCACCATACAACCATTAGAAAGAACCATTGTACCTACAGGTATTTTTATGGAACTTCCTCTTGGTATAGAGGCACAAATACGTCCACGCAGTGGTCTTGCAGCCAAAAAAGGAATTACGGTACTCAATGCTCCTGGCACGATAGATGCCGATTATCGTGGTGAAGTAGGTGTGATTTTAATTAATCTATCTAATGAAGCGTTTACCATAGAAAGCGGAGAACGCATTGCCCAGATGGTCATTGCAAAGCACGAGCAAGCACAATGGGAAGAAGTAACAAAACTATCTTCTACAATGCGTGGAGAAGGAGGCTTTGGAAGTACGGGAGTAAAATAATTCCTGCATAGGCAGGAATCTCTAATTCGCAAGAGAATGACTCATCGATTCAACACTTTTATTTATGAAATGGTATGTGTATATAATGACAAATAAATCAAACAAAGTATTATATATAGAACTTACTAATGCTATTGAAGAAAGAGTAAAGGAACAAAAAGTCAAAGCATACCCACAATCATTTACAGCAAGACTTAATTGTGATAAAATAGTATACTTTGAGGAAATTGAAAATGGAGCACTTGCTGTTAAGAGAGAAAAACAAATGAAGAAATGGAAACGAGCGTGGAAAATAAATCTAATAGATAAATTAAATCCTTCTTGGGCTGATTTAAGCCTTAATTGGAATATCAACTATAATAACTTAGAGATTAAAATAAAATCTAACTAACGAGACCCCTGCCTACGCAGGGGAAAGCATATGAAAATAATAGTACCAATGGCAGGCTTAGGCTCTCGCCTAAGACCACATAGTTTAACCATACCAAAACCATTAATTCCTGTAGCTGGAGCACCTATTGTACATCGATTAGTGCGCGATATTGCAAAAATATTAAAGCAACCCATAGAAGAAATTGCCTTTGTATTGGGAGATCCTACTTTTTTTGGAGATGCTGTTATTGCACAGCTTAAGGAACTAGCAGAAAGCCTGGGCGCAAAAGCATCTATATATAGACAAGGAGCGCCATTAGGGACTGGCCACGCCATTATGAGTGCTGAGCCTTCGTTAAGTGGTCCTGCGGTCATTGCATATGCAGATGCATTAATACGTGCAGAGCTAGCGTTAGACCCAGAAGCAGATAGTGTGATATGGACAAAAAAAGTGCCTAATCCAGAAGCTTATGGTGTCGTAAAGCTCAACGAAAAACAAGAAATTGTAGAGCTTGTAGAAAAACCCGCGACATTTGTTTCAGATCAAGCGGTTATCGGGATATATTATTTTAAAGATGTAGCCGTTCTTAAAGAGAAGCTACAGGAAGTGATAGACGAAAAGATTATGAATGGTGGAGAATACCAGATAAATGATGGGATTAAAAAAATGATGGCAGAAGGTCGTATCTTTAAGACAGGAACGGTAGATGAGTGGATGGACTGTGGTAATAAAGAAGTGGCTATAGATACTAATACCAAGATGCTTGAGTTCTTACATATAGATGGTGAAGAGCAACTGGTTGCAGATAGTGTGGTCTTAGAAAACGCAACCATTATACCTCCTTGTTATGTGGGAGAAAATGTAGTTTTAAAAAATACAACCATTGGCCCTGGAGTTGCAGTAGGAGATGGCACAACTATTGAAGATAGTACGATCACTCATAGCTTGATTCAAAAAAATAGCCATATTAAAAATGCGCAATGGACCGAAGCAATGGTAGGTAATAAAGTACAATATAATGGAAAGCATACACGTATAAGTATAGGAGATTATACAGTGATGAAATAGTTTTTTTGACGGTACAAGAATGTTTAGAAAATGAAAAAATATAGATACATACTCGTTTTTATGGTATTAGTTACGCTTTCGCGAAAGCATAGCTATGCGCAACAGCCCATAGAACTTACACCATTTGCAGATGAAAATGTAGATGATCTAGGAAATGTATCTGATGATTTTCAAGAGACTTTTTTTGAAGCCCTCAAACAAAAAGGAATTCAAAATTATGATCGTGCAGTATCTGCCTTAGACAAGTGTATTGTAATGGAGCCTAAGCGTGCCATTTTATATTTTGAAAGAGGTAAAAACCACGTTTTTTTAAAAAATTATGACAGCGCGGTTACAGACTTTCGCACTTCTCTAGATCTTGAGCCCAATGATAAAGACGTTTTACAAGTGTTATATGATGTGCAGTACAAACAGCGAGATTATGAGTCGGCAGAGGGAACTGTAAAGCAATTAATACCTTTTGATAGTCAGTACAAAGAAGATCTTGCACGTATTTATACACAAACAAAGCGGTATGATGAAGCGCTAGATCTAATAGAAGAACTAGATAATGAAAAAGGGGCAGATAGCTACCGTGACCAACTTAAGGAACGTTTATATAGACTATCAGGTACTACAGACCGTAAGGTAAAAGCACTTGAAGATAACATAGCAGCGAGCCCTAAAAACAAAGAAGAATATCTAAAACTCATCTATCTTTACAGTGAGCAAGGAAATGTAAAAAAAGCATATGAAACGGCATTAGAACTACAAAAAGAAAATCCTGAGGCAGATGAGGTACAGCTCGCATTATATAAATTTTATCTCAATGATAATAAAACAGACCAAGCTATAAATGCAATGCAGCGTGTGTTAAAAAGCAAGAAAATTCAACCAGAGGCAAAGCATAGTGTACTCAATGACTTTGTGGGTTTTGTAGACAAGAACCCTCAGTATGTACCTCAGCTAGAAAAGGCAATTGCTGTTTTTGACACCCAAGTAGTAGATGCAAATACGTATCAAGAACTAGCAAATTATTATATCAAAAAAGGAAATAAAACAAAAGCACTTCCTTATTTAGAAAAAGCATTGGGCAATGCTCCAGAAAATCTAGAGATTATAAAAAATACCGTACTGTTACAACTGGATGCAGGTAAAAACCAAGCTGCCGAAAAAACAGCTTCAAATGCTTTAGACCTGTTTCCCTCACAACCACTTTTATATTTAATGTATGGTGTGGCTTTAAACAAGCAATCTAAATTTGAGGCGGCGATAGATCAATTAGAACTGGGTGTAGATTATATTATAGAAGACGTAAAAATGGAAGCCGATTTTTATAAGCAACTAGGAGATGCCTATACTGGTAAAGGTGATACAACAAAGGCATCAAAGTATTATGCCAAAGCAACAAGCTTACAAGAACAAGGAAATTAATGAAGAATGCTTTTTACATACTTAGTATATTAATTCTCACTGGATGTGGCGGCTCAAAAGGCGTTGTAGGTAATTCCTCTAGTGAAGATCTAACGACACTTAAACTCATTGATCAATACTATGAAAACGAACTAGATTTTAAAACCCTAGATGCACGTACACGATTACAGTATCGGGATGATAAAAATAGTCAGGCAGTTACCGTGTCTATCCGTATAGAAAAAGACAAAAAAATATGGCTCAATGCTTCTTTACTAGGAATTACAGGAGCAAGAGCCCTTATTACACCAGATAAAGTACAGTTTTACGATAAACTAAACAGACAGTATTTTGATGGAGATTTTGAGTTTTTAAGTCAGTACTTGGGAGTAGCTATAGATTTTTCCCAGTTACAACGATTATTAACCGGGCAAGCGGTTTATAATCTTAGAGAAGGAACATATAATTTTGAACAAACAGAAACAGGGTATAATGTCACGCCTAGAAAACAACTTTCAGGTATTGAGCTATTGTTTTCTATAAGTACAAATAACTTTATGGTAGAAAAGCAAGAAGTATCACAACCCAAAGATAGTGTGTCATTAGAAGTAGTGTATGATGATTATCAAACGGTAGGAGGCAAGCCATTCCCTACAAATATTGCGATAGATGCAAATGATAATGGCGACCATACCTATGTCGAAATAGTGTTTAAAAATATAGATCTAGATAAAGCAATTCGTTTTCCGTTTTCTATACCTTCTGGATATAAAGAAGTAGACCTCGATGCGAGATAAATCTTTTTATTTTAAAAGTTTTGTAAGTTGTTTTCTTGTGCTTTTAGTATCAGGTACAGCACTAGGGCAGTCTACTAAGCAAAAAGAGCTAGAAAAACGCCGTGAGGCGCTTAAACAAGAGATGCAGCAGTTACAACGTTTACGGGAGAGCAATACCAAAAAAGAAATATCAATACTCACGCAAGTAGAAGATCTAGATACTCAAATAAAACTACGATCAGATCTTATTAAAGTAACAAATAGTCAAGCAAATTTACTCACCCGTGAGATTAATGAGAATTTTTCAAAGATGGAAACCCTTAGAGAAGAGCTCACGATTCTTAAAGAAGATTATGGTGAGATGATCCGGAAGTCATATAAGAGCAAAAGTGGGCAAAGCAAGATAATGTTTCTTCTCTCTAGTGAGAGTTTTAAACAAGCATACAAGCGCACGCAGTATATGAAGCAGTATGCAAACTATCGTAAAAAACAAGGTAACCAGATAAAAGAACGCACCGCACTTTTACAAGAGACTAACAAGAAGCTAGTCAAACAAAAAGCAGACAAAGAAGTACTCATTGCCGAAAACCGAAAAGCAAAGGCAGAACTCGATAAAGAAAAAAAAAGACAAGCCACAATGGTTGCAGAGATTCGTAAAAAAACAAGTGCTTATGCTACGCAAATTAAGAAAAAACAACAGGAAACAGATCGCATAGATAGACAGATAGATAAAATCATTGCCGATGCGATTGCTACCAGTAATAAAAAAGCTGGAAAGTCTACAACTACTAATAAAGGCTTTGCACTTACACCTGCAGAAGTCACCCTAGCAAAAGAGTTTTCAAATAATAAAGGAAAACTCATCTGGCCTGTAGAAAGAGGAGTGGTCACCAGACGTTTTGGAAAATCTGCACATCCCACATTGCCAGGCATTACGGTCACAAATAGTGGTGTCGATATTGAGACAAGTCAAGACGCTGTAGCTCGCGCTGTTTTTGGCGGAGAAGTCACTAATATACAAGATATGCAAGGTAGTGGGTATATGGTATTTATACGTCACGGAGATTATCTAACGGTATATACTAATCTCAAGAGTATCAAAGTAAAAACAGGAGAAAGAGTGACTTATAAACAAGAATTAGGTAAAGTATTACGCAATGCTTTTAGTGGTAAAACCATCCTAAAATTCTCCATACGTAAAAACACGACTAAGCTCAATCCATCAGACTGGATAATAAATATGTAGTCGTTTTATCACGCTAAACCTTTAGGGTGTTTTATGGTCATAATAATGAAAATGAGTCTATTAAAATTTTTACATTCTATATTATGAAGCTATATATAGTATTGCTACTACACGTGTTATCATTACATATATATGCTCAAGAAGAAAACGCTATGTTTGATATAGAAACTAGAGGAGCAATAAATTCTAATAGGCCACTTGATGATTCAGAGTATTTTGGACAGTATAGAACGGTACTTGTAGGGCTTTCAATAGGCAAATACTCAAAACTTCAAACAGGTATCTCGGTTGCTCGTGTAGAAAATAATGAAGTTATAGAAATCCCCCTGTTTTATAGATTTCAAGTAATGAAGTCATTGAGTGCATATGCGGGATCACAAATACAATTTATAAGAGGTTTTGATTCATCGTTCTATAGAGAATCTTCTGCAACAATGGGAGTAGATTATCAATTCAAAAGCAACTGGGATGCTGGAATTCAATTTCTAGTTCCCTTTGATAAGAATAGTGATGCTCCTCAAGACAATTTTAACTTTTTACAACCTATTCGCCTTCGAACGGGCATAAAATTTTGAGGTGACTTGGATTTGCTTTCGCGAAAGC
>CALKZS010000121.1 GCA_938002835.1 uncultured Dokdonia sp.
TTATTTGTGTGAAAAATGTACGTTTGATCTTACGAGAACGTATATCGCAAATACTATCGGCTAAAGTGGGGTGTTGTACTAGTTCCATAGAAAAAAGATACAAAATTTATCTAATTTAAACAAGCCCTTGCAACGGTCTTATTTTTTTATATACAACAAGTATTTTATTAATTTTTTACTTGAGTAAAAAATAATTTGAGAGTGAAATCACACTCATATCAGACAAAGAGTATTGATTTGTCGTTGTATGGAGCGCTTTGTGTATTCTTTTATACTTTCATAGTGGTCTATTCTAGATAATTGCCTAACTTGCGGCGTTAACTTATATAAACTAATCATAATGAAAAAAGTATTTATTGTAATTGCATTAGTAGGATGTATTGCGACTACTATGTCTTGTAGAGAGACAACAGAAACAGCAGGAGATGCTATAGAAAATGCTGCAGATACTACAGGGGAAGCTTTAGATAGTGCTGCTAATGCAGCAGGAGACGCTGTAGAAAATGCTGCAGATGCTGCTGGCAATGCTGTAGATGGAGCAGTTGATGCTGCTGGCAATGCTGTAGATGGAGCAGTTGATGCTGCTGGTAAGGCAGTAGATGCGGCAGGTAATGCTGTAGACAGTGCAAAAGAAACAGCAGGTGATGCTGTAGATAGTGTAAAAGATGCAGCAGGTAATGCTGTAGATAATGCTAAGACAGAAGTATCTAAAAAATTACCTGGATCTAACTAGTATTAGATTACTAATAATTTTTAAAAGCGAGTAATATTAAAATTGCTCGCTTTTTTTATGATAATTTCTTTTAAAATGATGAAACAAGATCATTTTTTATTTTGCTTTATAACCGAAAGAAAACGTTTTATAGAAAATAGTATACCTAAGAGTATTAATATATACATTCCGTAATCAGATAGAAATTTACCAGAATTTGTTTTTACGATAGCAGGACTATTTTTATCATAACTAATTGTTATTTTATCTCCTACAGATTTCATACTCCCAATTAATGGTATGTGAAAAAGTTCTGTAATTCCCATTTGTTCTGTTCCATCTTCTAATTTAAATGTAACAATAGCTGTTTCTCGAGTTGTTTTTCGTTTACTATAAGAAATTTTTGTGATTTCTGCTTCTGTTTTTATCCATTGTTTTTCTTGAGACAAAATGTTAATAGTAGATAAAAAGAATATTAAAAGAAGTGTGTATTTCATTTTGCTCGCTATGTTTTTTGAAGGGACTTTATTTTAATATTATGTTTTAGAATAAGTTGGGTTTAGAAAAATAATTTTTTTGAGTAATATTTTGTGTTATTACCATTCATTAACACGATTACCGTCTAGTTTTATAAAAATAAATAATAATATAGTAAAGCCCCAAAGGCCAGACCCTCCATAACTAAAAAAGGGTAATGGGATTCCAACGGTAGGGATAAGCCCTAATACCATACCTATATTAATTGCAAAGTGTATAAAAAGAATACCAGCAATGCTATATCCATAAATTCTTGAAAAATCATTTTTTTGTTTTTCAGAAAGCTGAATAATCCGCAAGATTAAAGCTATAAATAGTATGATGACTAATATGCTTCCTGCAAAACCCCATTCTTCACCTACTGTACTAAAAATGTAATCTGTATGTTGTTCTGGAACAAATTTGCCTTTAGTTTGAGTCCCTTCTAAAAAGCCTTTGCCAAACCAACCTCCATTTCCAATAGCGATTTCACTTTGTTTGGTGTTGTATCCTGAGCCACTTAAATCTGACTGTTTACCTAGAACGATGTTAAAACGATCTCTATGTCGTTGTTCAAAAACATTTTCGAAAATATAATTTACTGAATAACAGAATCCAGCAACTACTAATAGGACTAATAAAAACCTTGAATATTTTGGTTTCTGTTTTTCTGAAATTTTGCCCTTAACTATTAATCCAATAAAATAGCCTATGGAAATCATTAGAGAGGAGAGTAAAATATTTTTTAGGGTAGTGGAGAATATTCCTAAAATAAGAGTTTTTGATTCTATTATAAGTATTGTAGCTATAAATACTATTATTAATACTGTAATTATATACATTTTATTTCTCTTTTCTCTATAAGTATTAAATAGCTTAGGAAGGATAAAACCAATTATAGAAAAAAGAACTCCAATTATAACAAAAAGAGGTCCGTATAAAAGGGTGAATATAAAAAGTGTGGCTATTGATGTAACCACAATTAAGTACGTAGCTGCTAGCCCTTCTCTATATAATGGAAAGAAAAAGGCAGCATACACCAGTGCACTTCCAGGATCTGGTTGAGGGATAATAATAAGCGCAGGTATTGTTATAACAGCAAGCGCTCTTAATTGGTCTTTTATCGTTTTAATATTTGTTTGAATGTCACTTAGATATTTTGCAAGCGCAAGCGCAGTAGCGGCTTTTGCAAATTCACTAGGTTGTAGGCTCATAAAGCCTAGATCATACCAGCTAGTGGCTCCAGAGATAGTCTTTCCAAATACAAATAGCAATAACAGAGATAGAAGAGATACTATATAAATAACACTAGAAAATCTTTCAAAAAATTTTGAGTCTAGAAATAAAATAAATGTAATAATAATAAACCCTAGAAAGATCCATACAAGTTGTTTGAAGTATAAATTATCCATACTTGCAAACTCAGTAGTAGAGGGATCAAATGCAGCAGAGTAAATATTTACCCACCCTATTGCAACAAGCAAAAGATAAAGTAGTATTAAAACCCAATCAAAGTTGCTAGTGCCTCTTGAACGTATAGCCATTAGTTCACTAGTTTGTTTTCAGTTTCTAATAAAAATTTACCAACTATTTTTTTTCCATCATTAATAGGAAAAGGTTTACCGCTTAGAGGTTTTGCATACTCCTCATCAAGAGTGTTAGTAAGTACCCAATCTTCTAAATGCTTTTGAGTGACTTCACCATTAATATATTTTTCAATCATCACAGAAGCAATACGTCCTCCATATCTAAATCCCCAGTATCCATTTTCTACAAAAACGGCAATGGCAATCTTAGGATTTTCTTTAGGAGCAAATGCAACAAAGGTAGAGTGATCTGTAAGTTGTACTCTTTTGCCATTTATTTTTATAAAATTCTCGGCAGTACCCGTTTTTCCGCAAATTTCTATATCAGGTATTTTTAAGTTAGTCGCTGTTCCATAATTATAAACATCGTTTAACCCTTGTATGACAGGTTCAAAGTGTTCTGGTGAGATTGTAGTATATTTTTTTTCTTCAAATCGTTTAGGCAATGTATCAGTTCCTTGTATTTTTTTTATGATATGTGGTTTATAGTACCAGCCTCTATTGGCAATTGTCGCAGTAAAATGAGCCATTTGCATAGGGGTTAGTAAGACTTCTCCTTGACCTATGGAATTAGATATAGTAGCTGTAGCTCCCCAGTAACGATTATTGTATTGTTTGTTATATGTCTTTGAGATAGGTATTCGTCCAGGCCTTCCTATAGGGAGATCATATCCCATAAAATCACCTAACCCAAAACTGCTTAAATGCTCTCCCCATTTTGTAATTCCTTCCTGCGGGGTGTCGTATTTATTAATAGTATTTAAATATGCTGTCCCAAAATATGCATTACAAGAATATGCAATACCGTTAATGAGTGATAGGGGACTGCTGTGATGGTGACATCCAAAATTTCTACCTTTACTTCCATATTTCATCCCTCCATTACAATAGACTTTATCATCTATACCTATAGCGTTTTCTTGAAGTGCGATTAATGCGGTTAATGCTTTAAAAGGAGATCCAGGAGGATATTCTCCTAGTAGTGCTCTGTCATAAAGAGGTTTTGCTATAGAGTCATTATCTAATATTGAGTAGTTTTTTGATCTATCACGACCAGCCATAAGTGCTGGGTCATAATTAGGTGCAGCTACAAGTGCTAAAATTTCTCCAGTTTCTGGCTCTATTGCCACAATGCCTCCTCGTTTGCCTTGCATAAGCATTTCGCCATATTTTTGTAGCTCAGCATCTATAGTAAGATGTATGTTTTTACCTTCTTCTGGTTGCTCGTCTAAAGTACCTTCTTTATAGGGACCTATTACACGATTAAAACGATCTTTTTGTAAATATTTGATTCCTTTCTTACCTCGTAATAATGATTCGTATTGTTCTTCAACTCCTTGACGTCCTACTAAATCTCCCATATTGTAATATGGATCATCATTTATAATACCTTGATGCACTTCTTGGATATATCCTAAAAAATTGGCTCCAAAATCAATTTGATAATCTCTAAGAGAACGTTTCTGGATAAAGAAGCCTTCAAATTTTCGCATTTGTTCTCCTAGGTATGCAAACTCTTCTTGAGATATTTTTGAAACTATAGGAGAGGGTTGTCTTGGAGACCATTTTCTTGCTTTTTTTAGTTGTACTATTAACTCGTCTTTAGAAATATTTACTAAAGAACATAGCTGTAAAGTGTCAAATGGTTTAATCTCTCTAGGGATAGCCATTAAATCATATGATGGCTGGTTAGAGACTAATAATTTCCCATTACGATCATAAATACGACCTCTTTGTGGTATTTCAAATTGTTGTTTAACAGCATTGTTTTCAGATAATATTGCAGCAGAAGTATCATATATCTGCAAGTAAAAAAGCCTAGCGATAAATAAGATACCAGTTGTAAGTACAATAAAAAGTAAAAGTAGTTTTCTCATTCTTTACGTCTGCTCAGTAGTATATTAATAACCATACATAGTATTATAGTAAAAATACTCGTAACTAACGTTTTATTGAGCGTATAAAGTATGTCTGTAATGTTAAAAACCTCTAGTAAAAATAATATAAGGTGATGTATTATTACCATTACAGAAATAAAGACAAAACGTTCATAAAATCCTACTTTTGATAATTTGATAGCATTGTATTCATAACTCACTCCAAAGGCAAAACGCAATGCATAAGGTCTTAAATATGCTAAGAAAAGACAAGCAGCCGCGTGTATACCACCACTATTACCAAACATATCTAAGGTAATTCCTGTAAAAAAAGCAATGAGAATATATAATGACCTATTAGCCATAAATGGAAAAACTAATAAAAAAAGAACATAAGGATATGGATTGATGTACCCAAATAGATTGATATGATTAAAAATGAATATCTGTAGCGTCATTAACCCTATAAAACGTATGATAAGTAATATCAAATTGTTATTCATTATCTCGGTTTTCTAATGCTTTAATTTCGTCTTTAAACTTGTTCTTTATGACATAAACGTGACCTAGACTAGTCATATCATTTAGCAGCTTAACAGAAAGTATATAGAAGTTTTTACTTTGGTCTAAGTCAAAACTTTCAATCGTTCCTATAGGAATGCCTTTTGGGAAAATTGCCGATTTGCCACTCGTTTCTATAGTATCTCCTATTTTTACAGGAGCTTGTTGTTGCATATCAATTATCTGGATTCTATTAGGGTCTTTTCCATCCCATTGAACCGTTCCGAAGTGTTCTGATGATTTTAGTTTTGCGTTTGTAGTAAAGTTACTATTTAACATAGATAACACAGTGCAAAAATCTGAAGAAGATTTGTCTGTAATTCCTACAATGCCTTTACTAGTAATAACTCCTAAATCTCTTTGTATGCTATCATTTTTGCCACCTCTAATAGTAATAAAATTATCTGCTTTGGAATAGGAATTATTAATTACCTGAGCTGGGATAAATTGATATTGATTAGCACTGTCTATTTCTATAGCATTTTTTATGTTATCAATATTACCTAAAGTGGTTTTACTCTCATCATAATCTTGTAAACGTTCTCTAAGAGATGCATTTTCTTGTAATAGTTGCTCATTGTATTCTGTGAGTTTAAAATAGTTTTGCAAATTACTTACAGAGGTGTAAACACCTCCTGAAAAGAAATTGGCAGAGTTTACAAACCTACTTCTGTGATATGAATGAGATTGTATGGTAAAAGCAAGAGAAAGTGCTAATAAAAATGCAAACAGAAAGAAATGTTTGTTTCTTATCAGAAAGTTGATAATCTGCTGCATACCTTAAGGGCTGTCTTATTTTATGAGAACACTCTTATATTTTGAGATATTTTTCAGGCATATTCCTGTACCACGCACTACGGCTCTAAGCGGATCTTCTGCAATATAAACAGGGAGATCTGTTTTTTGAGACAGACGTTTGTCAAGACCTCTTAACATAGAGCCACCACCAGCGAGATAAATACCTGTATTATATATATCTGCAGCTAGTTCTGGAGGAGTTTGCGATAAGGTTTCCATAACGGCATCTTCTATACGTAAGATAGACTTGTCGAGTGCTTTTGCAATTTCGCGAAAGCTAATTTGCACCTGTTTAGGTTTTCCAGTAAGTAAGTCACGTCCTTGAACACTCATTTCTTCTGGTGGTGCTTCAAGATCTTCGGTAGCAGCACCTATTTGAATCTTAATTTTCTCTGCACTACGTTCACCCACATATAAGTTGTGCTGTGTACGCATATAGTAAATAATATCATTTGTAAATACATCTCCTGCAATCTTAACCGATTTATCGCACACGATTCCTCCAAGGGCAATGACTGCAATCTCAGTAGTACCTCCACCTATATCTACAATCATATTTCCTTTAGGTTGCATAATATCTACTCCTATACCTATAGCTGCTGCCATAGGCTCGTGTATGAGGTACACCTCTTTTCCATTAACACGCTCGGCACTTTCTTTTACTGCTCGCATTTCTACCTCTGTAATTCCAGAAGGAATACAGATTACCATACGCAATGCAGGAGGAAAAAATTTCTTTTTTAGAGCAGGAATATCTTTAATAAACATTGCAATCATTTGCTCGCTTGCGTCAAAATCGGCAATAACTCCATCTTTTAGCGGACGAATAGTTTTAATGTTTTCGTGCGTTTTACCCTGCATTTGGGCAGCTTCTTTTCCTACAGCAATGATTTTTTTGGTTGTCCTATCTCTTGCTACAATAGACGGGCTGTCTACTACAACTTTGTCATTATGAATGATTAAGGTATTTGCGGTACCAAGATCAATGGCGATATCTTCTGTTAAAAAATCAAAAAATCCCATAGGGTTTTAGGGGTGTTATGTGTTAGCTATAATCTATAATCTGTTAAATGTACAAATATTATAGGGTTTAATTACGCTTTCGCGAAAGCGTAATCCCTTAAATTTCTATTAATGCTTAAAGTGTCTCGTTCCAGTCATTACCATAGAAATATTATTTTCATTACAGTAATCTATGGTCAATTGATCCTTTATGGATCCTCCAGGTTGAATAACAGCTGTAATTCCTGCGTTATCTGCAATCTCTACACAGTCTGGAAATGGAAAAAAAGCATCACTTGCCATTACAGATCCTTTGAGGTCAAAACCAAAGGAAGTAGCCTTCTCAATAGCCTGTTTTAAAGCATCTACACGAGATGTTTGCCCTGTACCACTTGCACAAAGTTGTTTGTTTTTTGCTAGTACAATAGTGTTAGATTTTGTGTGTTTGCAAATTTTTGATGCAAACAATAAATCTTCTAATTCTGTAGCTGTTGGAGTCGTGTTTGTTGCATTTGTAAGATCTTCTTTTGTGTCTGTCTTATAATCACGATCTTGAACCAGTGTCCCATTTAAACAAGTGCGCACTGTAGTATTTGCAAATGCAATATTTTTAAGTGTAAGAAGGATTCTATTTTTCTTTCCTTTTAAGATCTCTAAAGCATCCTCATCAAAAGATGGAGCGATTACAACCTCACAAAACAACTTGTGTATTTCTTCTGCTGTTGCTTTATCTATAGTCCCATTTGCAATTAAAACACCTCCAAAAGCAGATGTAGGGTCTCCAGCAAGTGCATCTACATAGGCTGTATGCATTGTGTCGCGTTGTGCAAAACCACAGGCATTATTATGCTTTAAAACGGCAAATGTGGGAGCTTCTCCTTGAAACTCTGAGATAAGATTTACAGCGGCATCTACATCTAGTAGGTTGTTATATGAAAGTTCTTTGCCGTGAAGCTTGTCAAATACTTGATTAAAATCTCCATAGAAAAAACCGCGCTGGTGTGGGTTTTCTCCATAACGTAATACTTGTCCATTATTTTCACTTAACTTTAATGCAGGGATTTCCTGGTCTTTGTTAAAGTAGTTAAAAATAGCAGTGTCGTAGTGAGAAGAAATCGCAAAACTTTTTGCCGCAAAACGTTTTCTATCTTCTATAGAAGTACTTCCATTATTTGCAGAAATAATTTCTAATACTTCGGTATAATCTTCCATAGAAGAAACACAAAGTGTGTCTTTAAAGTTTTTTGCAGCAGCTCGTATTAAAGAAATACCCCCGATATCTATTTTTTCTATAATGTCTTGTTCTGGAGCGCCAGAAGCAACTGTTTTTTCAAAAGGATATAAGTCTACAATTACAAGATCTAGTTGTGGGATCTCATATTCTTTCATTTCTTTTATATCACCTTCGTGATCTTGTCTATTTAAAATCCCACCAAAAACTTTAGGGTGTAATGTTTTGACACGTCCTCCTAAAATAGACGGATATGATGTCACATCTTCTACAGCTACTACAGGAATGCCAAGGTCTGTTATAAATTTTTCAGTTCCTCCAGTTGAGTAGAGTATTACACCTTGTTCGTGAAGCTTTTGAACGATAGGAGCGAGGCCATCTTTATGAAATACAGAGATAAGTGCTGTGCCTATTTTTTTTGAGTGGGTCATTGTGGGAAAATTTGTTTGTCGTGCTTATTTTTATAAGTAGTCAAAAATATGAATTTACACCTTTTTTTAACACTCTAAATTCATATTAATTATACAACTATTGTAACAAATTATAAACAGTGACGTCTTACCTTTATCTTTTGATAATTATAACCTATGCTCATATACCTTCGTACGTTAGGAGAAAGTTTTAGATTTGCTGTTAATGCATTGCGCAATAATAAGTTACGCACCTTTCTTTCATTAATGGGAGTTACGGTAGGTATATTTTCTATCATAGGTGTTCTAGCAGCAGTAGATTCTCTTGAGAAGGAAATAAAAGGAAGTCTCTCTAGTTTAGATCAAAGTACGATGATATTGTGTCACGTTTCTTTTGGTCCATCAGATGTTCCTCGTTGGAAGAGGGAACAGTTTCCGCTAATCACTTATGAAGACTTTCAGTATTTAGAGCGCACAATATCAGACACAAAAGCGAGTACGTACGTACTTAATGTACCCTCTCAAACCATAAAATATGACGAAGAAACTATAGAAAATGTAAATATAGGTGCGACAACAGAAGGATGGTATGACATAGAAGCATTACAGTTTGAAATAGGGCGTTTTTTTAATGCGTCGGAGTCTAATAGTGGAGCCAATGTGGTTGTAATAGGTAACGAGATACGTAATAAGCTTTTTGGAGAAGGTGTTGATCCCACAGGTAAAAAAATACGTTTATATAGTCGTAAGTTTACGGTAATAGGAGTTCTTGAAAAAGAAGGTGCGAGTTTTGGAGGTGGAGGATCAAAAGACGAGATTGTTGTAGTACCTGTTAATATGGTAAGACGTATATATGGCGATAACAATAAGACCACATTTCCTCAAATTATTTTATTGCCTAAAGAAGATGTAGATGATGATGCATATGTGGCTCTTGTAGAACAGAGGTTACGTAATAAAAGAGGTCTAAAAACTGATGAGGTAAGTAACTTCTTTATAAATCAGCTCAAAGGGTTTACGGCTTTTATTGATAATATCATAGGGGTGCTTACGGGTATAGGTGCAGGTATAGGTGGTTTTGCATTGCTCGTAGGAGGTTTTGGTATTGCAAATATTATGTTTGTGAGTGTGAAAGAACGTACTAACTTGATAGGAATACAAAAAGCACTTGGTGCAAAACGACGTTTTATTCTTTTTCAATTTCTTTTTGAGTCTATCTTACTTTCCATTTTTGGAGGATTGATAGGGCTTTTATTTGTCTGGCTTATCACTATAGGACTTTCAAGTTTGGTAGATAGTTTTGATTTTGTATTGTCATTTAAAAATATAGCATTAGGTCTTGGTGGTGCTTTTATAATAGGTGTTATTGCTGGAGTAGTTCCAGCAATAGGAGCAGCAAGATTAGATCCTGTAGAGGCTATAAGAACTGGGATGTAATTCTAATAGAAAATAGATAACTAAAAAACCCAAACACTACTCATTAGTAGCGTTTGGGTTTTTCAGTAACAAATGATGTTGTCTGTTTATAATAAAGTAGCTACTTGTTCATTTACCCACTCTAAGAATGTTTCGTCCTCTTTTG
The DNA here is from genome assembly GCA_938002835.1 of uncultured Dokdonia sp. Classification (GTDB taxonomy): domain Bacteria; phylum Bacteroidota; class Bacteroidia; order Flavobacteriales; family Flavobacteriaceae; genus Dokdonia. The sequence goes on from CALKZS010000121.1 coordinate 10,276, forward strand.
TAAATGGGTCTACTGTATTAGAATCTATATCTATTTGACCTATATTTTTTCCATCTTTAAAAAGTGGGACTACAATCTCACTTTTTACGGTAATACTACACGCAATATAATTGTCTTGCGCTTTTACATCTGGAACCACAAAATTTGCATTAGATTCTGCTACTTGACCACAAATGCCTTTCCCAAAAGGAATAACAGTATGATCTGTAGGCGTGCCTGCGTAGGGGCCTAAATGTAAAGTGCGAGCATCGTGATTTGCCATATAAAAACCTACCCAGTCATAATAGTCTATAGATGTGCGTAGTACTTTACATATCTCACCCATTTTGTCATCGGGACTTTTTTCTTGCTGAGATACAATTGTAGTTATTCTGATTTTTAGATCTTCAAAAGCCATATTTCTTGTATTTTAGACGTGCTAAAAACGCCCTGTGCTTGAATTAATGCGCAAATATAAGTCTGTACTTCGATTTCTCACTATTTTTTTAGGGAGTTATTTAGTGTTTGTGACACTTTACAACCTGTATCTTATTTATGGGAGCAGTAGTCGGTATTTTCCAGATGTGATTACACATATGGTGGCACTACAAAGTCAATCCATTATTGCAGTTTTAGGATATACAATGGAGGTAGTTCCTAGCACCTCAGAACCAGCAATGAATCTTACTATAAATGGTACTGTTCTTGCTCGTATAGTAGAGGGATGTAATGCTATAAGTGTGATGTTACTCTTTATATCTTTTATGCTAGCTTTTTTTGGAAGTTTTAAACGCACATTCTTTTTTATACTAGGTGGTGTTGTGGTAATTTATGTGATGAACATCCTTCGTATTGCATTGCTAAGTATTGCTATTTATGAATATCCAGAGTATACAAATGTTTTACACGGCACTTTATTTCCAGCTATTATATATGGGACTGTTTTCTTACTTTGGTTTTGGTGGATAAATAACTATAAGAAACCTTCAAAAGATGTCTAAAAGTATTCGTATTGTATTAGGATTACTTTGTCTTTTTGGGTTTATGTTTGTACGCTTTCGCGAAAGCGTACTATTCTACGATCCACTTATAGATTATTATCACGGCGATTATCAAAATAATCCATTACCAGAGTTGTTACAAGGGAAATTATTTTTACATATAACCTTACGATATGCTTTGAATTATGTATTGTCAATGTTATTGTTGTGGATGATTTTTATGGATACACAGATCTTGAAATTTGCAAGTTTGTTTTATGTAATTGTTTTGATCATCTTGTTAATCACATTTTATGTATTACTACAAGATTATGAATATACATCACACGTATCACTGTTTTATGTGCGTAGGTTTTTGATTCAACCTTTGTTAATTCTTTTGTTAGTTCCTGCATTTTTCTATGCACGCAAGGTCAATAGCTAGTCTCTTTTGTATTTTTGTGTAAAAATTTAAGAGATGAAAACTATTATATATATCGTACTCGCATTGGCTATTTCTTCTTGTAAAGAAGATAAAAACCCTGATGTTAAAACAGCACCTGCATATCTAGAAGAAGCGCAAGCTGCCGCTGCTATTGGAGATCTTAATGAAACTTCAGAAACCATCGAGGTGACTTTTCAGGACGAAAAAATGACAAGTATCTATGAAGGGTACTTAGAACTCAAAGCCGCATTAGTAAATACAAATGCTGATGATGCAGCAGATGTAGCTACAGAGTTTTCTGAGTTGCTAGCTGTTGTTGCTGGCGATGATAATGAGAGCTTTCTAGCATTGCATAATGATGTAAAAGCTGTAGCAGTATCTAAAGATGTAAAACAACAACGAGTTCTTTTTCAAAACATAAGTAATGAGGTAGAGATACTTATAAAACCAGCCATCTCAGAAGGTCAGGTTATTAAGCAGTATTGCCCAATGGCTTTTGATGGTAAAGGTGGCTACTGGTTGTCTGACTCAAGAGAAATACGCAATCCATACTTTGGAGATGTGATGCTCAAGTGTGGTGTGGTAGATAGTGATATTGAGTAAATCGATATAGTTTTATTGATGGCGAAACCCTTCTTTAACTTTTATTTTTTTTAGAAAGTTGAAGAAGGTGTTTGTTTTTTAGGTATTTACAAGTGACCAATATCAAAGGAAGAGTAAAAAATAGCTTTTGATAATAGTCTGTAATAAACTTGATTTAAAATTAACTACCTTGAATTATTAATGTTTTATAAATATCATTAATTACAATGATAGGTTCTTTAATTCCTTTAAGTTATTTTGTAACTTCAATCGTTGATGTTATACCAATCATCCCATATTTGAATACAGTATGTGAATGTGTGTTGAGGTTTATTATTTATCAAACATCTGTTTTTTAAGTAATTAAAAAATAATGAACTATGATCAAGGTCTTGATGATGCACGCAATTTTTCAATTCCAGTAACAATACCGTTTGCTATAAAAGTATTGTTTTTATCTAAATCAACGATGGTGTAGGTTTTCTGTGTGCCGCTAACTTCATTGATTTTTACTATTTTTAAATTGCTTTGCAGGCTTTTGATGATACTTCCAAGTTCAATTTGAACCACATTATTGATTTCATAATCAGTTTCGGTTTTCTCGGGACTCATTGAAGACCATTGTAGGGTATTTAATAAAAACGGATGGTCTTTTGTACAGGTGATTTCTGTGCCATTAGAAAATGTAATAGTTATTAGGTCTTTGTGAAGTTTACTTGCTAATTCTTTAATCACTGAAGGTTCATAATCTCCAGTCTCCTTATGGAAGGATAATATAGTGTCTCCTATTTCTAAATCTTCTATTGACTTAAGTGTATTATCTGCCATTGTTATTTGAGTTCCTTCTGCCAAGCAATGGACATCTAAACCATCAAAATAAATTTCTGTAATCGCAGTATCATCATATTTGTCACCTTCATATACAGATAGTATTTCAAACTTTATATCCCAATTAGGAGCATTTTCGTATTTCTGGTATACATCTTCACCTAATTTTCTATCATTTCCAAGAGGTTTTTCAAGAGTAATAATTTGTTCTGCATAAATATCCTGTAATTCTATAATAGCATATGGTTCATTATTTACAGACATTTTTAGTTTATGAACTCGAGAATTGTCTTTCCAGGCTTTTTTGCTTTTAATATAGCCATTAGCAAAAAGTATAGTAGTGACTCTTGGATGTACTGGCGAGAAACTAAAATTGATAGTTTCTCCTATACCGTATCCTTTCTTTCCTTCTACCCAAGCAGTTTGATAACTGAAGTCTGCTAGATTTTTAGTCTTGTAATCTATATTTCCATTTGATGATAATTCAGATGAGGTTGTTACAGCATAATTACCAGCACCACAATACCAACTGCAGCCACCACCATCAACCTCCCACATACTTGAGTATGTTTCTGGATATTTTTCAAAAAGGACATTATCTTCTTCTGTCAAATTATTCCAATCTTTTTTATTATTATCTATATCTTCAAATAACTGATTTCTTTTTTTCCATTCATTTTGCACCTCAATCCCAAAGTCAAAAGGGTCTCCTTTTTCTGGAATGATTGTTTTTAGATTTTGACAGTATAGATGTGCTGTTAAGAATATTAAAAGAAGGCTTATTGATAATTTCATAATTTATGAGTTATTCAGGATATACTAATTTTTGTGTTTTTCAATCTAAGAATTATAATTGAAAAAATAATGGAGAAGTAGTTTTCAATTCTAGATAGTACAGTTCTATAAATATATCATTTTTGGATATATAAAATTTGTTTTCTATAGGTAATATATAAAGTGTAGTAATCATATTTTTTACTTTGGAGTATTAGTTTTTAACAAAAAATTCTTTTGACACAAGGCTTTCTTAAGATGTACTTCTAAAAATGAGTAGAACTAAAACAAACTATCTATAATATATAGACAACTAGTTGTTATGATATTGCTACATTAACGTGAGTTTGATATAAGAAAACAAAATAATTATTTGATTATTAGATGTTTTATGTCTTTGTTACTTGTTGTTTATTGAAATGTAAGTCAGATTTTTACGTTTTTAGTTAATTAACTGGTGTTACGCAATCAGAGAAGTGTTTTTTCTCATTTTAACAAAAAACTGTTGATAAGTCCCTTTTTCTTAAAAAAAAATAGCTTTTTTAATCGTTTTAGCCATTAAATATGTCAACTGTTATCTAATCGATTAATAAATCTAAGTAGACATTTATTTCTAAATTTTAGTAATCAGCAGTTTAAACACTTATTAACAACAAGGTTAAATTTTTGATGATTTAGTGCGTAACACCAGTGTTTTTTATATTCTTAATTTAATTTTGTGGCAAAATGTCTTTGTTTAAAAGGAATAGGTTTTTCTTATAACTAAATATATATATCGTTTTTAATTTTTAAAATATGTCTTCATTTATATGATAAAAAATAGTTAAAAAAAAGAGAAAGGTGCTTATTTATATCAAAAAACAGATCATACGTAAATATATGATATAAAAGTTTAAAACACTCATTATGAGTTGTGTATATGTATTTCGTTTCAGCACAAAATCTATTTGACATTTTCATTAACTCCATTTTGTTTATCTTTATAATGTGAAAAATGCAATCCACAAAATAGCAGCTTTATTTTTAGCACTTCTCGTGCTAGGATCTACAATGTCTGTGAGCATTGATAAGCATTATTGTAGTGATCATCTGGTAGATGTTGCCATCTTTGGAAAAGCAACACCTTGTGCAATGGAATTAGCACTAACAGAAAAGTATGGGTCAGAACACAATAAAACATCAGACTGTTGTCAAGATGAACATATTGTTCTTGAAGGTCAAGATGAACTTAAAATAAATGTAGAAAATATAGATGTAGATGCTATTGTGTTTATTTCGATATTTAAAAATTCATATACACACTTATTTGAAGAAAGTGAGCAACACCTTGTTCCTTTTGATGGCTATCCGCCACCTTTAATAATACAAGATTTCTACACGCTCTATGAGCATTATTTAATTTGATACCCATACAAGGGGTATCTCACGCACTATAAATACATTGTGAGATATCTATGGTTTGTAAAAACCACAGATGTAATGTGCTAATTATATAGCGCAATTATTAATACTCTTTCTACTAGTAGTTATAAAGTATAATAACTGGTATAGAGATTAAAATAACTCCCAATGAAACATAAAGTTATATTTTTTTTGGTATTCGCTTTCGCGAAAGCGTATGCACAGGGACCTCCCATCACAGCAGATAAACCTATAATGTTAGGCGGTAACAGCTTTACCACAAAAACATTAGTAGAAATACGAAACAACGATCGTGGTACAGCAGTCTATGCACCTGTAATGCTTCATTACTTACCTACGTCCAACAGCTTGCTAGCACTGCATTTACCCTATATACATTATAATCTGGAAGATGCAGGAAGTGGTGGTTCTTTGGCAGATATAAAGTTGTTAGGGAAATATCAATTTTTTCGAAAAGATGGTACAGGGAAAACCTGGAGATTGGTCGCAAAAACTTTGCAAACACTTCCCACTGGAGAAGAGCTCGATTTAATAGATTTAAGTACAGGAAAGTATCAAGGCTATTATGGCATTGTTTCTGGATATGAAACTTTAAAATATGGAATATCCACAGAGGTGGGGTATAACTGGGCACCAGATAGTACGCTAGATGAGTTTAGGGTAAAATTTGGAGTAGGTTTACCATTATTAAAACCGCAATACCCAAACAAGCAACTCAATCTCTATTTTGAGTATACCAGTTCGTGGCTCGTAGATAGAGACTGGTATCAATTATTATATGCCCAAGGTATACAATATGCATTAAAAACTGTGACGTTTGATCTAGCAGTGCAGTTACCTTTAGTAAAAGATATACCAGAAAATAGAGCATTAAATTATAGTGTGTTTTTAGGAACACGATACACATTTTAAAAAAAAAGAATAATGAAAATTAAAGTTATACTCCTAATAATGTCCTTGTGTACAACAATAGGTATGCAAGCTCAAAAAGCAATGGATAGTTTTGAAGTGCAAGTAGATGGTTTAGGTTGTCCTTTTTGTGCTTACGGACTTGAGAAAAAGTTTAAAGAATTTAAAGGCATTAAAAAAGTGGCCATAGATATAGAAACAGGTAATTTTTCATTTCAATATCCTGAAGAAAAGAAACTAACAATGGATGCAGTAATAAGTCAGGTAGAAAAGGCAGGCTATACACCTATTACTGCAAAAATCACAAGAGCTTCAGGTAAGATAGAAACTAAAGAAACAAATATTACAGAACTCACTTCTGAGAGTGAGATAGTAACGCAACAATTGCTTGTGGCTGGTAAATGTGAGATGTGTAAATCACGCATAGAAAATACCTCTATAAATATACCTGGAGTTACAGATGCAAGTTGGGCGGTAGATACTCGTGTACTTAAAGTCACTTTTGATAAAAGGCAGACCACAACAGATACCATTCAAAAAACGATCGCAAATGCTGGTCACGACACAAGATCACATAAAGCCACCCAGGAAGGATATGAGCAATTACCTGCTTGTTGTAAGTATGAACGTTTAGATCAAGAATGATGAAGTATAGAGTAGTAATAATACTTGCTAGTATAGCATTTGTAAGCTGTAAAGAAGTCCAAAAAGAAATGGCGTGGCGTCACTCAGAAACTATAGTTTTAGAGGGTATACACCCCATAGGCATTGCCCAAGGAAAAGAAGGTTTGTGGCTAAGTGATGGAGATCATAATAGAGTAGTACTTGTCAATAAAGAAGGATTGATTATGCATACAATAGATTCACTAGATAGACCTATGCATATAGATGCAAATGGTGAGGATCTAATGATTCCTCAATATGGAAATGATAAGGTTCTAATGATACATCGTGGCACATCTTCTCAAGTTAAAATAACAGATAGCTTAGATGCTCCAGCAGGAGTTTCATTTGTAAATAACGAGATCGCCCTTGCAGATTTTTATAACAATCAAATTCATTATTCGTCAAAAGGGTATTCTATAGATGATGATAATATCACTTTTGGAAAAGAAGGAAAGGCAGATGGAGATTTTTATTACCCCACAGATGTCCAAATAACCAAACATAATATTTGGGTAGCAGATGCTTATAATAATCGTGTACAGGTTTTTGATAAAAAAGGAAATCATATAAGAACTATAGGCGAAGATCAAAAAATGAATGCAGCTACTGGAATTTATGTGTCAGAAGACACATTGTTTGTTACAGATTTTGAAAATAATCGAGTGCTTGTATTTGATCTAGAAGGTACATTTAAACAGGAGTTAACAACAGCTATTTCTAAACCCACAGATATTTTACTAGTAGATGGCACGCTGTATATAGCTAACTATAGAGGACATAATCTGGCGCTGTATACTTGGATAGAAGTACAAGATACAACATCTCAAGAAGAGCATCATCACGACGATCACGATCATCATTAATTATGGAATTTATATATAAAGTACAAGGGATGACTTGTAATGGTTGTCGATCGAGTGTAGAGCAAAAACTTTCTGGAGTGATGGGAGTATCTTCTGCAACGGTTTCTCTAGAAAAAGAAGAGGCACTTCTTGAGATGACAAGTAAACTTCCTTTATTTGTCCTAAAAGAAGCATTACCAGATAAGTATATAATTACTCCAAAATTAATGTTGGTAGGTAGTGATAAGGAGCGTGACTCTGCTTTTGCGAAAGCAAAAAAGGTCCCGTCAAAATTACTGCAACTCAAACCGTTGTTTCTCATTTTTACTTTTATAATAGGAGCTTCCATATTGCTCAATTATAAAGATGGAGACTGGCAACCCGCAATGTTAGATTTTATGGGATTGTTTTATGTGGTGTTTAGTTTTTTTAAGTTTTTAGACCTAAAAGGATTTAAAAATAGCTTTATGATGTATGATCCTTTGGCTAAAGCAGTACCTAGTTATGGCTGGTTATATCCTTTTATAGAGTTAGGACTAGGTATATTGTTTTTAATGCGACTACAAGTTTTTACCGCATTGGTGATCACCATAATTATCCTGGGAATTACCACCATAGGAGTGACCAAAACATTAGTAAGTAAAAAAGAAATACAATGTGCTTGCTTAGGAACAGCTCTTAAACTCCCAATGACCAAAGCCACTTTTATAGAAAATACGATAATGATTGTAATGGCAGTGATAATGATTTTCAATGTGCTGTAAGTAGAGTTTTAGTGCTTCCTAAATACTGACATACATTTTTTTATGTAAAACAAAGTAAGTAATGAAGTTAACTAGAGGTCTTAAGAATATTATCAAACCATACTCAGAATTAGAGAAAACATTTATTTTAGAAGTTGCAGCAATACTTGAGAAAAATAAATACTCTATGCATTTACTCACAAGAGTAGTATTGCAAAATAATATAAACACGCTTCAAGATTATTAGATCTATAATGAGATAACATTTTTTATTAATCCAGGAGTATATACTCAAAAGACGTATAATTTAAGAATAGATAATGTAGGGATAGGTTGGGAAGATTCCTCAGTCATTAGACATCCTGATGGAAGTATAGAGTTTGAACTAAGTAAAAAGTAAAGCCAGAAGATCTAGAGATATTTATTTATAGATTACAAAAAGGATATGCATATGATGTACTGGCAAAAGACCAAGATAGAACATTAGAAAAAATAAAAGAAACTGGCTTTTTAGACAGCCTTTAGAAGAATCTATTAGTTTTTTATGTCTTTAGGCTTGTAAGAGCTAGCAGTAAATTACCATATTGTAATATACCCAGATAATAAAGATGTGTATGAACTAGTATTGAGAATGATAATATATTCTCTTCAAGATAAAAATAAGTATCAATTACCTGGTCAGTTAGATATGGAATATACATTGCAGATTGATTTAAAAAATAATGAGGTAAGATTGTTAGAAATGAAACCGTTTAATTTTTTTCCGACGCCAGCTCCAATGCCAGTTCCTGAAAAAGGGATTTTTAGAGAGAAAGGCAAACACTAATGTCACCATAAATTACTAGTGTGTGTCGTTATTTCAGTAGGGGATATATAAAAAAATAAAAAACCTCTACTTTATGGTAGAGGTTTTTATTTTAGCTCACGTAATCTGCAAGTAACTCATAAAAATGAATGTCTATGGTGACTCGCCATTACATCATTCCAGGCATCCCGCCACCACCCATAGGAGGCATTGCAGGAGCATCTTCTTTAATATCTGTAAGAGCACACTCTGTAGTAAGAATCATTCCAGAAACAGAAGCAGCATTTTCTAGCGCTACACGTGTTACTTTTTTAGGATCGATAATTCCTGCTTTAATCATATCTGTATACTCTCCGTTTTTAGCATTGAAGCCAAAATCTTTTTTACCTTCCATTACTTTAGAGATTACCACAGCACCTTCACCACCAGCATTAGATACAATAGTGCGTATAGGCGCTTCAATAGCACGATTTACGATATGTACGCCTGTAAGTTCATCTGCATTTTCTGTTGTGATTTTTTCAAGTACTTTTTTAGAACGTACAAGTGCAACTCCACCACCAGCAACAATACCTTCTTCTACAGCAGCACGAGTTGCGTGAAGTGCGTCATCTACACGGTCTTTCTTTTCTTTCATCTCTACTTCAGAAGCAGCACCTACATATAGTACAGCCACACCACCAGCAAGCTTTGCAAGGCGTTCTTGTAACTTCTCACGATCATAATCTGAAGTTGTAGTCTCAATTTGAGATTTAATTTGTCCCACACGAGCTTTAATCATATCAGATTCTCCAGCACCATTTACAACCGTAGTATTGTCTTTATCTATAGTAACGGTCTCTGCAGTACCTAGCATATCTATAGTCGTGTTTTCAAGTGTAAAACCACGTTCTTCAGATATAACGGTACCACCTGTTAAAATAGCAATATCTTCTAGCATCGCTTTACGACGATCTCCAAAACCAGGTGCTTTTACAGCAGCTATTTTAAGAGTGCCACGAAGTTTATTAACCACTAAAGTTGCCAGTGCTTCTCCGTCTACATCTTCGGCAATGATAAGAAGTGGCTTTCCAGTTTGAGCAACAGGTTCAAGTACTGGAAGTAAATCTTTCATATTTGAAATTTTCTTATCAAAAAGTAGGATGTACGGGCTATCTAGCTCTGCGTTCATTTTATCACTGTTAGTCACAAAGTATGGGGAAAGGTATCCACGGTCAAACTGCATTCCTTCTACTACATCGACATATGTCTCAGTACCTTTTGCTTCTTCTACAGTGATCACACCTTCTTTTCCTACTTTACCAAAAGCCTCAGCAATAAGTTCTCCTATTACATCATCATTGTTTGCAGAGATAGAGGCTACTTGCTTTATTTTATCAGAAGAGTTACCCACTTTTGTGGCTTGCTTTTCAAGATCTTTTACAATGGCCTCTACAGCTTTGTCTATACCACGTTTAAGATCCATAGGGTTTGCACCTGCAGCTACATTTTTTAATCCTTCTGTCACAATTGCTTGTGCAAGTACAGTTGCGGTTGTAGTACCGTCACCTGCGAGGTCATTGGTCTTAGAAGCAACTTCTTTTACCATCTGAGCGCCCATATTTTCTAGAGCATCTTCTAGTTCTATTTCTTTTGCAACAGTCACACCATCCTTAGTTACTTGAGGCGCACCAAATGATTTTGAGATAATCACATTACGACCTTTAGGTCCTAGTGTTACTTTTACTGCATTTGCAAGTTTATCTACGCCGCGCTTTAAACCGTCGCGGGCTTCTATATTAAATTGAATGTCTTTTGCCATTTCTATCTATTTATTTAATTTCCACAAAGGCGGAAATCTTACGGTTGTAAAATATTCGATTGCGATTTATAACGCTTTCGCGAAAGCGTAAAAAAAATTCTATAATCTCACTTGAGAATGTAAAATTTAATTGTTTAAAGCCTTATAGCTCGTTATTTAAACAATTGCAAGGATGTCGTCTTCTTTCATAATCATATAGTCTACACCGTCAAATTTTAATTCGCTTCCAGCATATTTTCCATAGATTACAGTGTCACCCACTTTTACTGTCATATCGTGATCTTTTTTACCACTACCTACAGCGACTACTTTTCCTTTTTGTTGTTTTTCTTGAGCGCTATCTGGTATATATAAACCAGAGGCTGTTTGCGTTTCGGCAGCGACAGGTTGTATCACTACGCGGTCTGCTAATGGTTTGATGTTAATTGCCATTGTTATTATTTTTAGTTAAAAAAAATAGGTTAAAACCTCATTGAGGTTACAGCAGTCCAATGGGCAGAAATTATGCCACCTGATAGTGACTGACAAATTTGCACGAGATTATACAGAAAATGTCTATTGTTATAGTTGGGCTGACTTCTTTTGGTTTTTGCAAAGGCATATTGAAATAGAGTTATTCTATGCTGTCTATATTTATATATGAATAACCTATTATTATACATAACAATTTGATATATAACAAAAAAGCCATCCTATATTAGGATGGCTTTTGTAATAATTTATGTATGGTTTATTAGTCTTGAGGCTTATCTGTAGCATCACTAGTAGGTAATGTTACGGGAGCTGGTTCAGGTGTCGTCGCTTCAATAGCATCTTCGTCATATGCTTGAGATTCTACTTTTGATTTTCCATCAAATATAGAAAGGTTACTCAATAAAATAAGTAATAAAAGTATTGTTGCAAGTGCCCAAGTTGCTTTATCTAAAAAGTCTGTAGTTTTTTGAACACCACCTAGTTGTTGTGAACCTCCACCACCAAAAGAAGAAGATAATCCTCCACCTTTTGGGTTCTGTACCATAATTACTATAATAAGTAAAAAGGCTACTATAACGATTAGACCTAAAAATATATAAAATGTAGTACTCATAATTATTTATGCTTGTTTATTATTCGAGTTTTTCTATTGCTCGAATTTGGTCTGCAAAGAAACCACTTTTTTCTGGATATTTCAAACTTAAAATTCTAAAGGCTTGTTTTGCTTTTTTGAAGTTTTTCTGTTCTATATATACTCGTGCTAAAGTCTCTGTCATTAGAGCTTCAGAAGAGAATAAGTTAGTTTTAAAAGAGGTTTTTTTCTCTCCTTCTTTTGCGGGAGAGATTACTATTTTGGGGTTACTTTCTATAAAAGAATCGATAAGTTCTTGCTTGCGATTTTTTGAAACCTTTATCGATTCTTGAGATGTCTCAAGATTTTTTGAAGTTTCTGGAACTACTTTTTTATTATGTGTAGATAGGGACGAATGCTCTGTTTTTTCTTGAGACCTGTTTATAGGAGCAAAAAAAGATAGCTTTAACCATTCTGAAAAAGAGTGGGCTTCTTTTTTAGTAAAAACAAGTGGTTTCCCTATTTGTAATGTTTCTTCTGGGGTATTTTCTTCTATTTTTTTTATTTCAGTTTTAATCTCTGTGATTGTAGACTGCTCTTTTACAATAAAAAGATTAGGATCTAGAATTTTAGATGCCTTCTCTTGTTCTTCTATCTCTACTTGTGTAGAAATGTCTTTTGCTCCTATGACAGAAATATTCTGGATGTATTCTTCTTGTTTTTTTTCTAATTGAGTTGTGTTGTTTTCTGCAAATTTATGAGAAGTGATATACTCAAATAAGATGCTTCTATCGGTGGTATGAGCAGCAACAGTCTTGAGCGCTTTATTATATGAAAAGCTATTTTGATTTTTTAAACCTTTAAGATATAATGCGTGAGCATTCTGAAAAAACGGGAAGGCATCTATAATTTCACGCAATTGTAATGTGTCTGATGCAGTTATTTTTTCAGGATTTTCTAATAGATATGTATAATGTTCTGTATTCATTTACCACCTTGCTAATGCTGCATTAAAGATATCTTGTGTAATACGTTCATATATTTCATCAAGAGCAGTTTCTAGGGTACTACCAGTGAGTATAGTAGATCCAGGTACATCAGAAAAGAAAGAGAAGCGACGCTCAAAATCATATTCTCCATCCTTACGAGTGTTATTGTAAAAACGACAGTTTACTGTAATGGTTAATCTGTTTTGTGCAGCTGTATTATCTGAAGTAGATGCTTGTGGAGCAATGTAGTATTCTACAATTTCTCCTTCAAAAATCACATCTGCATTACTGTTCGTAAGTGTGAGTGGAGATTGGTTTTGTATACGATCTCTAAGCTCTTCAGTAAATAATCGATCAATATTGGGTTCTACAATGGCAGCTTCATTTTGAAAGAAACGTACCTGAAAAGTTTCTTCTGTAGTGATTGAAACACCACTAAGAGAATATATGCCACAGCTTTGAAAGCCTAAGGTTAATAAAGCAATGACTAGTATATATTTAATTTTTCTCATAAACTATAAACGAAGATCCATATTAAAAATTGGAACAGCAAGTGTTATTTTATTAGAGATCAAATTGTTTAATCTTTCTATATAATGTGCGCTCACTAATACCTAGTTCTTGAGCGGCAGCTTTACGTTTGCCTTTGTGTCGCTCTAGAGATTTTGTAATGAGTTCTAATTCTTTATCGTGTAGTGATAGTGTCTCTTCTTCTTCAATCTCTTCTGCAAAATGATAGGCATCATTTATAGATGTAGAAGTATGTGTTACTTCTGGAGAAGCAACAATAGGTTTTTGAGGAATTTGAAGTACATCCATTACTTCTTCTACAGTCTCATAAGAGTCTTCAGTATCATTATCGTAGATCTTTTTAATGAGTCCTTTGTTTTCTTCTCTTACATCTTGAGTATTCCCATTTTTCATAAGCTCAAGGGTGAGCTTTTTAAGATCGTTGAGGTCAGACTTCATATCAAAGAGTACTTTGTATAAAATTTCTCTCTCATTAGAGAAGTCAGATTGTTCTTTATCTTTCACTATGGCAGGTAATCGCGTCCCAGTATCTGGGAGGTAATTGCGCATTGTTGCAGCGTCTACCTCTCGCTTTGTTTCTAGTACAGATATTTGCTCTGCGACATTACGTAGTTGTCTAATGTTACCACTCCATCGATAGGAAATTAATAATTGTGTTGCTTCTTCAGAAAGTCTAATAGTAGGCATCTTATATTTTAAAGCAAAATCTGATGCAAATTTTCTAAAGAGTAAGTGTATATCACTTTTACGATCTCTAAGTGGTGGTAATCCTATATCTATAGTACTAAGCCTGTAATAAAGATCTTCTCTAAACTTTCCTTCTTTAATGGCTTCAAACATCCTAACATTTGTAGCAGCAACAATGCGTACATCTGTTTTTTGAGTTTTTGAAGATCCTACTTTTAAGAATTCGCCATTTTCTAATACACGAAGTAAGCGCACTTGAGTAGGGAGTGGTAATTCTCCAACTTCATCTAAAAAAATGGTGCCGCCATCTGCCTCTTCAAAATAGCCACTTCTTGTTGTGGTTGCTCCAGTAAATGCTCCTTTCTCGTGACCAAAAAGTTCACTATCAATAGTTCCTTCAGGTATTGCACCACAGTTTACAGCGATGTATTTTTTATGTTTTCTGTGGGAAAGAGAGTGTATAATACGAGGTACAGATTCTTTCCCCACACCAGATTCTCCAGTGACTAATACCGAAATATCTGTAGGAGCTACTTGGATGGCTTTTTCTATGGCGCGATTGAGTGCAGGATTATCCCCTATAATCCCAAAGCGTTGTTTTGTGGTTTGTATTCCTTCCATAGTTATACCAGTTTAAAGTTGGCTTTTATTGGTGTTTTTAGTGTTAACTTCTTAAAATGGCTTAGTTGGTTTTTAAAGTCTTCTTTTTTAAGAATTATAGCACTTTTTGTATTTGCGTACAAAAAAAAATAGTCTTTTGTCTCTTTGATTTTTTGATATTCAGACCACTCGTGATGTACTTCAAAAGTTTCTCCTTTTTCAATAAAAGCATCTTTGCTAAATGTAAAAGTGATTTTTTCTTTCAATCTTGGGTTTGCAAGGATGGCTTTTTTAATGCGATTTCTTGTTAAAAAATATAAAACCACAACAAGGATGAGTATAAATAAAGGTCCTAATGCTATAAAGGGATCAATGTTCTTATTCTTAAATACATTAATACCTAGTATGACTAACATAATAACGAGATATATCAACATCCGTTTAAATGACCAACTAGTAAAATAGAGCTTTAGTTGAGCTTTAATGGTCTCATCTAAAGGAAATGTTGGGTGTATGGTTATTTTGTTATTCATTTTCGCGAAAGCGTATTTTCAATTTTATGTATAGATCTTATTGCCAGTATGACGCATAATCTACAGGTTTTCCTATAAGAGTTCCTGTAGTACACTCAGTAATTTTTACTTTTACAAAGTCTCCTACTTTATACTTCCCTTTCGGGAAAACAGCCACGATGTTTTGATCATTACGACCACTCCACTCGTCTTTATTTTTTTTAGATTCTTTCTCTATGAGAATCTCAATGGTTTGATCTTGGTAACGTAATAAGTTTTTTCGAGATAACTCTCTCTGTAAATCTATTACTTCTTGTAAACGGCGTTTTTTAGTTTCTAGCGGGATGTCGTCTTTCATCTTTCTTTCGGCAAGAGTTCCTGGTCGTTCTGAGTAGTAAAACATAAACCCGTAGTCATACTTTACATACTTCATAAGATCTAGGGTTGCTTGTTGATCTTCTTCGGTCTCTGTTGGGAAACCTGTAATCATATCTTGACTTATTCCTATATCTGGGATGCGTTTTTTTATCTCGTCTATAAGTGTTTTGTACTCTGCAGCCGTGTGTTGACGGTTCATTAATTTTAAAATGCGATCACTTCCAGATTGTACCGGTAGGTGGATGTAGTTGCAAATATTTTTATACTTTGCCATTACATCGATTACGTCTAAGGTCATATCTTGAGGATTTGAAGTAGAAAAACGTATACGCATTTTAGGTTGCGCCTTTGCGACCATATCCATAAGTTGTGCAAAGTTAACAGCAGTTGCTTTTGCCATCTCACTTGCGGCTGCAAAATCTTTTTTTAGACCACCACCATACCATAGGTATGAGTCTACATTTTGTCCTAATAAAGTAATCTCTTTAAAACCTTTGCTAGCAAGATCATTTACTTCTTCTAGTATAGATTGTGGATCACGACTGCGCTCTCTACCACGTGTAAATGGTACAACACAAAATGTGCACATATTATCACAACCTCTGGTGATCGATACAAAAGCTGTTACACCATTGGTTTGTAGTCTTACAGGTGAGATATCACCATATGTTTCTTCTTTAGAAAGAATGACATTTACAGCATTTCTACCTTCTTCTACCTCACTTAAGAGATTAGGGATGTCTTTATAAGCATCTGGTCCTACAACAAGATCAACAATTTTTTCTTCTTCTAAGAACTTACTTTTTAGACGTTCTGCCATACATCCTAACACACCGACTTTCATTGTAGGATTCTTTTTGCGCTTTACAGCTTGATATTTTTCAAGTCTTTTGCGCACGGTAATTTCTGCTTTCTCACGAATAGAACAGGTGTTTACCAGTACAAGATCTGCTTCCTCAAGGTTTTGAGTAGTGTTATATCCTTCTTTATGAAGTATGGATGCTACCACTTCGCTATCTGCAAAGTTCATCTGGCAACCATAACTTTCTATAAAAAGTTTCTTTGTATTTTGAACATTGCGTTCAAGAGTTAAGGCTTCGCCTTGTTTATTTTCGTCTATTATTTTTTCCATTTGCTATAATCCACAATAATTATTGTCAAGGATTGTGCAAAGATACGTCTAATGATAGATTGTGACAAAGTGGCAGATTGTAGTATTACAAATAAATATGCTTTATTTGTTCTTTTAAAATGACCCCGTTGAAAAAAATATACGTAATCTTATTAATTTTAATACATTGTCTTTGTGTAAAAGCACAAGAGTCTTCATCTGTAAAAAATGATAGATTACAAGCAATCTCTTTGCAACACGATAATGATTTTCTTCTAGGGATAGATCGTTACTATACTGCTGGTTCATTTATAGCATATAGTACACAACTTACCGATGATTTTATATTTAAAAGAACACCTGATAGTCCTTTACAGTTAGATCTAACATTAGGTCAAGATACCTATACACCTAGGGAATTATTTGAAACTGATTTTAATCGTTTAGAAAGACCTTATGCAGGGTATTTATTTTTAAATGGTGGTGTTTCAAAAGGATCATTAGATCAATTGTTTAGAATTGATGCAGAAATAGGTCTGGCGGGATCACAATCGTTAGCAGGTGAATTTCAGATCGCATATCATACATTTATAAGAGAATTTATTCCTTCTTGGTCTGGCGAGATAGGAAATAGTGTGCATATTAATGGATATGGTACTTATGTAAAAGATTTTGTGATTCCAAACTCAAATTTGTTTAAAAACTTTGCATTACAATCTACGGCTGCACTAGGAACAAGACGCATTTTTGCACGACAAGAAGCTTTGTTGTACATAGGAAAACGAGATGCTGTAGTATATTCATCTGCATTTAATAGACTAGGAAATACAGAAGAGTTTTATGGTTTTGCAGGAATAGGAGTAGAGTATGTGTTGTTAAATGCACTAATACAAGGTCATCCTTGGGGTGATAATTCTCCATTTACATTACCCATAGTAAACACGATTGCCTCTGCAAAATTTGGTATGGTGTATAGAGGGTCTCGCAATAGTTATAAAGCGGTTTTACATCTTAGAACAAAAGAAACATCAAGAGAGGGAGAAAGTAAATTTTTTGCACTTTCATATACTCGCATATTCTAAGTTATTTTTTAGAAGCTTTCTTATGATGTATACCAATATTATTCTATTTTTGAGATTTTTACTCGCAAATGACTATAGACCAATTTATCGACAAATTACATAAAGCTCCTAGACTAGATTTTGGAAATATTTTTTCTGAAGCTATTAATTTATTTCAGAAAGTGTGGCTGCAAGGTTTTTTAATGTTATTGTTAAATTTTGCAACTCTTATGGGGCTTTATGCGGTTGTGATGATCCCTCTTTTTGCTTCTGGCTTTTTATTAGAACAAGATCCTGATAGTATGAATACTGTGGTTTCTGTTTTGTTAATAGGAATTATTTTTCTTTTATATATAGCTGTTGTCATAGGAGCATCTACACTTAATGTAGGTTTGTTAGCAGCGTTTTATCGTATTACCCGAATGAAAGATAGAAACAAGAAAAGTGAAGCTGGAGTTAATTTTGGAATGTTTTTAAAAAAGAAGCATTTAAAAAAACTCTTAGTTTTTTCTCTTGCATATTTAGGTATAACACTTGTTTCTTATATGTTGTTCTTATTGCCTTTAATATATGCAGCTGTGCCATTACAGTTTTCAATTATTATATATGCATTTCATCCAGAATGGTCTATTAAAGAAATTTTTAAGGCAGGATTCGAATTAGGAAATAAAAAGTGGGGGATCACCTTTGCTTTGTTATTTGTTGGCGCTATTGCAGCCTATACAGCAGGTTTGTTAGCGTGTTTTATAGGTATCTATTTTACAATGTCATTTATTTTTCTTCCTGGCTACCTTGTATATAAAGAAGTCATAGGTTTTACTGAAGTAGAAGATGTGATTGCTCAAATAGGAGGAGAAGATACATTGTTTATAGAGTAGGATTTTTAATACGCTTTCGCGAAAGTGGATACATTGTATTCATCCCTTATTTTATAGCCTTTATAGATCTATTTCCTACAAAAAACGATCTTCACGAGTTGTATTTAAATAAAACATCTACTTTTGTAATCCCAAAAAAGAAAAAGTATGGCAAAGAATCTCGTTATTGTAGAGTCACCAGCAAAGGCAAAAACAATTGAGAAGTTTTTAGGAAAAGACTATAAAGTAGAGAGTAGCTTTGGTCACATTGCAGACTTACCTTCTAAAGAGCTAGGGGTAGATGTAGATGGAGATTTTAGCCCTAAGTATAAGGTTTCAGATGATAAGAAAAAAGTAGTAAGAAATCTTAAGTCTCTTGCAAATAAAGCAGAGATGGTTTGGTTGGCAAGTGATGAAGATCGAGAAGGAGAAGCTATTGCTTGGCACTTAGAGCAAGAGCTAGGTCTTACACCAGCTCGAACAAAACGTATCGTTTTTCACGAGATCACAAAAAATGCGATACTTAAAGCCATAGAAAACCCTAGACAAATAGATTATGATCTTGTAAATGCACAACAAGCAAGGCGAGTTCTTGATAGACTTGTAGGGTATGAACTCTCACCAGTATTGTGGAGAAAAGTAAAAGGAGGTCTTTCGGCGGGACGTGTACAATCGGTTTCTGTGCGATTAATAGTAGAGAGAGAACGAGAAATAGGAGCATTTAATGCAGTAGCATCGTACAGAGTAGATGCAGAATTTACATCAGATGCTGGTAAAACTTTTCGCGCTAAACTACCTAAAAATATTACCTCAAAAAAAGACGCAAGAGCATTTTTAGAAAAAAACCTAAATGCCACTTTTACAGTAGCCTCACTTACTAAAAAACCTGCAAAAAAGTCGCCAGCGCCACCATTTACAACCTCTACGTTACAACAAGAGGCGAGTAGGAAACTCTATTTCTCTGTAAGCAAAACAATGACAATGGCACAGCGCCTTTATGAAGCTGGGCATATCACGTATATGAGAACAGATAGTGTTAATCTATCTAAGGAGGCAAAGACAGGAGCAGAGGCAGAGATTCTTGCTGCATATGGAAAGGAATTTCATAAAGAGCGTAATTATAAAGGAAAGTCTAAAGGAGCGCAAGAAGCTCACGAAGCGATACGTCCTACAGATTTTTCAAAGCACTCTGTAAATATGGACCGTGATCAAGTACGTCTCTATGAATTAATCTGGAAACGTGCGATTGCTTCACAAATGAGTGAGGCACAATTAGAGCGTACTAATGTGCAAATAGCGTCAAGCGCTGGAACAGATAATTTAAGTGCAAATGGAGAGGTTCTCAAGTTTGAAGGTTTTTTAAAGGTATACCTAGAAGGTCACGATGATGAAGATGCAGAAGAGACAGGCTTGCTACCAGACCTAAAAGAAGGAGAAGCGCTTGTGAATAAATACATTACCGCAACAGAGCGTTTTACAAGACCTCCATATAGATATACTGAAGCTTCTCTCGTAAAAAAACTAGAAGAGTTAGGTATAGGGCGTCCGTCTACATATGCCCCAACTATTACAACCATACAGAATCGTAAGTATGTAGAAAAAGGAGCTATAGATGGTAAAGAAAGGTCTTATGACGTACTCTCTATAGAAAAAGGAGCATTAAAAGATACTACCCTCACAGAAATGGTAGGTTCAGATAAAGGAAAACTTGTTCCTACAGATGTAGGTATGGTTGTAAATGATTTTTTAGTCCAGCATTTTCAGAATATTCTGGATTATAATTTTACAGCAAAAGTAGAAGCAGATTTTGATGCCATTGCCGAAGGGAAGCAGGAGTGGACCACAATGATGAAAGATTTTTACAAAGACTTTCATCCCCAAGTTAAAGATGTGGCCGAAAATGCTGAACGCGAAGTAGGAGAGCGTGTTCTAGGGAAAGACCCAGAAACAGGTAAACCTGTGAGTGTTCGTCTAGGTAAATTTGGACCAATGGTTCAGATAGGAAGTGTAGAAGATGATGAGAAACCACAATTTGCAAGTTTAGGTCCAGATCAAACACTTTCAAATATCACCTATGAAGAAGCGATGGATCTTTTTAAATTGCCAAAAGATCTTGGGATTTTTGAAGGAGAAGAAGTTTCTGTAAATAATGGGCGTTTTGGTCCTTATGTAAAATTTGGAAAAACATTTGTCTCTCTTCCTAAAGGGCGTGATCCTATGGCTGTCGATATAGATGAAGCTATTGTATATATCAAGGAGAAGCAAGAAGCAGATGCACCTATCTATCATTATGAAGATTTACCTGTGCAAAAAGGAACAGGTCGTTTTGGTCCATATATAAAATGGAATGGAATGTTTATTAATGTAAATAAAAAGTACGATTTTGATAACCTCTCTGATGATGATATAATAGAACTCATCGAGGTAAAAAAACAAAAAGAAATTGATAAAGTACTACAAGATTTTCCAGAAGAAGGAATACGTGTTGAGAAAGCTCGTTGGGGAAGATCTAACATTATCAAGGGGAAAATCAAGATAGAGTTAGGGAAAGATATCGATGCTGCTGCCTTAAGTCTTGATGAGATAAAAGCATACATAGAAAAGAAGGCGCCTAAGAAAAAAACAGCGGCAAAGAAAAAAACGACTGCAAAAAAGAAAACAGCCACTAAGAAAAAAACAACTGCCAAAAAATAATGCTATATGGCTTTTGAAGTACTTATTCCTATTGCAGATGTTGCTATAGCACATATACAATTACAGCACCATCAGTCTATAGGCAATAATATACGTTTGCATACGATTCAAGATGGTTTGCCAGATTTAGATGACGTAACAGTAGCTATTATTTGCTTGCGCGAAAATAGAAGAGATTTAAATTATTTAGGAGAAAAGTTATCATACACAGAAGTTCGTAATGCATTTTATGAGCTTTTCCCAGGTAACTGGGATACTGGAATAGCAGATTTAGGTGATATTGCTCAAGGAGCTACTATTGAAGATACGTATTTTGCTGTTAGAAGTTTAAATGAAGCGTTATTTAAAAAAAATATCATACCTATATATATAGGCGGCAGTCAAGATTTAGTATATCCTATTTATAGGTCATATGACAAACTGGATCAAATGGTAAATTTGGTTAATGTAGATAGTCGTTTTGATTTAGGAGATGCTAGTAGTGAGATAACAAATACATCATATGTGGGTAAGATTATAGTAGAGCAGCCCTATAATTTATTTAATTACTCTAATATAGGATATCAAACATATTTTAATGCTCAAGAAGAAATAGACTTGATGGATAAGTTATATTTTGATGCATATAGATTAGGAAATATCTCGGCAGAAATAAATATAGTAGAACCAGTGATGCGTGATGCAGATATAGTATCGGTAGATCTTAATGCTATACGTAGTAGTGAGTTAAGTTCAAGACATAATAAAATGCCTAATGGATTTGATGGGAAAGAGATTTGTGCTATATCTCGTTATGCAGGAATAAGTGATAGAGTAAGTTCTTTTGGAATTTTTGGATATAAAAATGACACAAATGAAGAAAAAACAGCAATGCTTACAGCTCAAATGATTTGGTATTTTATAGAAGGAGTTAATTTTCGAGCAAGTGAAAGCTTAGATATAGAAAAAAATAATTTTATTAAATATAATGTACCTATTGATAATGAGGTTCTTACGTTTTACAAAAGCCAAAAAACAGAACGTTGGTGGATAGAAATACCATATATTTCAGGATTGAATAATAAATTGAAAAGGCATACGTTATTACCTTGCGCATACCTAGATTACAGACAGGCTTGTGATCAAATTATTCCAGAAAGATGGTATAAGGCGCGAAAAAAAAATGCAATTTAATTGTGTATTTCAACGATAAAATTATTATTTTTACCGAATAAATTGTGTATTTCAATAAAAATAGATAGGTTTGAAGCCTTAACTAAATGAATACTTTTACTTTTAAAGAATACTTAACCTAATATATTATGAAAAAGTATATTTTACTTATTGCAATGGTACCCCTTTTATTTAGCTGTGGTACAGGTGGTGATCGCGGAGAGCTCGTAGGAGCGAAAGGCAAAAGATGGCATCCAGAAAAACCATATGGAATGTCACTCATCTCTGGCGGAGCTTTTATTATGGGAAAAAGTGATGACGACTTTGCTGCTGTAAACGATGCCCCAACTAAAACAGTGACTGTACGTTCTTTTTATATGGATGAAACAGAAATCACAAATGCTGAGTACAGACAATTTGTAGAGTGGGTTAAAGACTCTACTATACGTACTAAACTCGCTATCCTTGCAGATGAACTAGGAGAAACTCCTGGTGGAGACGGTGGTATAGGTGATTATGCATTTAAAGATGCAGACACAGAAGATATGACGCCATACGAGCAGTATATGTACGATAATTATTATGGTACAGGAGATACTGGTTTTGAAGGGCGTAAATTAAATAAAGACGTAGATATTATTTGGGATACTGCAGAGTATCCAGATGAGTATTATGTTGAGGTGATGGACTCTATGTACATCCCTGTAGAGGAGGCATATAATGGACAACGTACTATCGATGTAGATAAGCTAGAGTTTAGATACACGTACTTAGATATTGGAGAAGCTGCGAAGAAAAGTAAGGGTAGTCGTAAAGATCACATCAAAACAGAAACGGTAAAGATTTATCCAGATACAACAGTATGGATAAAAGATTTTGCATACTCATACAATGAGCCTATGCATAATGATTACTTCTGGCACGAAGCTTATGGAGAATATCCAGTAGTGGGTGTTACTTGGATGCAAGCTAAAGCATTCTGTGAGTGGAGAACAATAAATAAAAATGCATATCAAAAATTCAAAAAACGCCAGTTTGTAAGTCGATTTAGACTTCCAGGTGAAGCTGAGTGGGAATTTGCTGCTCGTGGTGGTTTAGAAAGTGGAGATTATCCTTGGGGTGGTCCATATGCAAAAAATGATAGAGGTTGCTTCTTAGCAAACTTTAAACCACTTCGTGGAGATTATGGAGCAGACCAAGCTTTGTATACAGTAGAGGCAGATGCTTATGAGCCTAATGATTATAACCTATATAATATGGCAGGTAACGTCTCTGAATGGGTAGCATCTTCATATGATCCTAATTCATATGAGTATATGTCTACTATCAATCCTAATGTAAATGATAAAGACAACCGACGTAAAGTAATACGAGGAGGTTCTTGGAAAGATGTCGCTTATTTCCTACAGGTAAGCTCACGTGATTATGAGTATCAAGATAGTGCTCGTAGCTACATTGGTTTTAGAACTGTACAAGACTTTATGGGGGTTGATCAAAAGGTTAACCTAAATAAATCACCAAACTAATTCAGCTATCAATTATCCCAAATTTTACAAAAATAAACTTAACTAAAATTAACTACTTAACTAAACAAAAAACTATTTATTATGGCAAAGTCGAATACTGGAAAGAAGCTTATGAATATGGTCTATGGACTAGGAGCTGCAGTTGTTATTATTGGTGCACTTTTTAAAATTATGCACTGGCCTTATGGAAATTTAATGCTCATTATAGGTCTTGTTACAGAAGCATTTGTATTTGCAATATCTGCTTTTGAACCTGTAGATGATGAACTAGATTGGTCATTAGTATATCCAGAACTTGCTGGAGGATCTGGAAATTCAAAAATAAAAGAAGCTACACCACAAGAAGCAGAAACGCAACTTTCTAAAAAGTTAGATTCTATGCTTAAAGATGCAAAAATTGATAGCGAATTAATGAGTAGCCTTGGAAACAGTATCCGTAATTTTGAAGGTGCTGCAAAAGGAATTGCGCCTACTACAGATGCAATGGCATCTACTAAAAAATATTCTGAAGAGATGGCACTTGCTGCTGCTCAAATGGAGTCTTTAAATAGTCTTTATAAAGTACAAGTAGAGTCTTCTAGCCGTCAAGCCGAAATCAATGAGCAAGTAACTGCAAACGCAGGTAAGCTTAAAGAACAAATGGAAAGTCTTGCTACAAACCTTTCTTCTTTGAATGGTGTGTACGGTGGAATGCTTTCTGCAATGTCTAAAAACTAATTATAGTTGTTTACACAATTAATCTTAACTAACAACTAAAATTTAGACAATGGCAGGAGGAAAACAAAGCCCTAGGCAGAAAATGATCAATTTGATGTATCTGGTGTTTATAGCTATGCTAGCACTTAATATGTCAAAAGAAGTATTATCGGCATTTGGATCGATAAATGAAAAATTTGAAGATTCAAATACGAGTTTTGAAGCTAAAAATAGCTTAGCACTTACAGATCTTTCAAAAAAAGCAAATGAAAACGACGAGTTTAAAAAAGCTGCTGAAACCGCTCAAAAAGCAAAAACTCTTGGAGATGCATATTTTGAATACCTTAAAGGAGAAAAAGAAGCGCTAACTTCAGAGCTAAAAGATTCTAAGGATTATGAAGCAATGGATAAATCTAACTTTATCGATGAGCGTTATTATGAAGGAGGAAAAGTCTCTCCAAAAGGACAAGAGTTTCTAGATAAAATGGATGAATATCGTAATGGTATGCTTCTCTTAGCTGAAGGGAATGATGGTTTAAAAGCTGTTATTACTGAAGATTTTAAAACTGATGATGTAGAAGATAGTGAAGGTGTAAAGAAAGATTATATATCATATCACTATGTAGGTTTCCCTTCGGTTTCTTCATTAACTAAAATGTCACAATTACAAAATGACATTAAAGTAGTAGAAAATGAATTACTCACTAAATTGCTTTCAGGTAATCTTAAACAACTTGCTTCTTTAGATAATTATGAGACAGTAATGACTACTTCAAAAGGAGCATATTATACAGGTTCTACATTTGATGGAATGCTTTCTTTAGGTCGTGTAGATGCATCTACAAAACCTTCTAAAGTAGAGTTAAAGTTAGATGGTAGAGCTATTCCAGAAGATAAAATATCTTTTGATGGTGGTAAACTTATACTAGGTGTTAATACTGGTGGTGTAGGTGAACACAAAATTACAGGAACATTATTTTACCCTCAAGATGGTAAGGAAATTGAAGTTGCTGTTGAACAATCATTTACTACTATCAATAGACCTAACTCTGCTACAATTGCTGCAGATAAAATGAATGTAGTATATCGTGGTGTTTCTAACCCAATGACCATATCATTTGCTGGAGTAGATGATAGTAAAGTAAGTGCTAGAGGTGCTGGTTTAACTCAAAAATCAGGTAGTAAATATACAATGAGACCAGGAACAGGTCGTGAGGTTACTATTAATGTTTCTGCAACACTTCCTGATGGAGCTGGTACAGCTTCAGATAAAGCGGTATTCCGTATTAAAGATATCCCACGTCCAGTAGGAGCTCTTGGAGGAGATGCTGGAGGTTCTTTAAAGAAACCTAGGAATACAGTATCTAGTGCACCAATTAATGCTGTACTACCAGATTTTGATTTTGATCTCAATCTTAAAGTAAATAGCTTTAAAGTAAGAGCAGGAGAAGCAGCAAGTATTTCTGTACAAGGTAATAGAATGAGTGCTGCAGCAAAGTCTGCAATAAAGAGAGCTAAACGTGGTTCTACAGTTCAGATATTTGATATTAAAGCGAGTATACAAGGTAATTCAGGATATAGGTTAAAAACAGTTTCTCCTATTATTGTTGAACTATCAAATTAAAAAATGTAATTATGAGTCTTAAACGATTAATTTTTGTCGCACTTGGTCTTTTATTAACAGTACCATCTGTTTTTGCACAAGGAAATATCCTTAATGCAAAAACTCCAGATGAGATGTTTATAACTACTGATGAGCAAAAAGAAAATGATAATGATGAGCCACTTCCTTACGGTTATGTAGAGAAGAGAGATGTATTATGGTCAAAAAACACTTGGGAGGTTGTAGACCTTGATGAGCGTGTAAATTTTCCATTATATTATCCTGTTGATACTGTAAATATGGGATCAGATCGTCGCTCTCTTTTTGATGTTCTTGTAAAGAATATTAAAAATGGAAAAATTGATGCTATCTATAGAGATTCATACTTTACAGAAAAAATTCAATTAGAAGATCTAAGTGCTGCAATGGTAAGAGTAGATACTTCTGATGCTGGTTATGACGAGTTAAATGCTGGAGAACCTATTTCTGATTATAATATTGAGCGCACAGAAATCACTGCTTATAATATCAATGCATATCACATTCGTGGTTACTGGTATATAGACAAGCGTCAAGGAGAGTTAAAGTACCGTTTATTAGGACTTGCTCCAGTTTCTGGAGATGTAAACTTCTTAGATGATGAAAGTGCTGCAGATATTGAACTCTTTTGGGTTTGGTTTCCAGGTGCTAGAGAAGTACTTCACGAAGCAAAAGCTTTTAATAGAAAAAACACTTCTATGCCTATATCATTTGATCACTTGTTAAATAGTAGACGTTTTAATGCTACTATATATCGAGAAGACAATGTTCAAGGTGATCGTAGAGTAAAAGACTACATAAGCGATAATGCAATGATGCAACTATTAGAATCTAATAGAATTAAAGAACGCATCCGTGATATAGAGCAAGACCTCTGGAACTACTAGTCATTAGTTTATAAGAATTTTAAAACCATCTAAACAAGTAAAGTTTAGATGGTTTTTTTATATAATAAATTAGGTTTATACATAAACATTTATTTTTGCTAAGTGAAAGAGGTAGATTATATTATCGTAGGTTTTGGACTTGCTGGAATGGCTTATGCAGAGGTTTGTGAGCAATCACAAAAAACGTTTGTGGTTATAGATAAAGAAGTAGAAAACGCTAGTCGTGTGGCTGCAGGATTGTATAATCCAGTAATTTTAAAACGGTACTCTCTTCCATATAAAGCCCTAGAACAATTTGATAAGGCACTTGTATTTTATAAAAAAATGGAAGAAAAACTAGGGGTAACTATTCTTAGTGACTTACCTGTTAGAAAAGTGTTTTATAACATAGAAGATCAGAATAATTGGTTTACAGCAAGTGATGCTATTGGTTTAAATCGTTTTGTAAATTCTACTATTGTTAAAAATACGACAAACGTTGTGAGAGCTCCATTTGATTTTGGTGAAGTTGCAGAGACAGGAAAGTTAGATGTAGTAAAATTGCAAGGCTCTTTTAAAAAATATCTAGAGAATAAAAACGCTTTCGCGAAAGCGTCCTTCAATCACTCTGATATTCAATTTAAAAATAATCACGTTATTTATCAAGCTTATAAAGCAAAGCACATTGTATTTGCAGAAGGTTTTGGAATGAAATCAAACCCTTTCTTTGCAAAATTACCATTAGTAGGCAATAAAGGAGAATATATTATTATAAAATCTCCACTATTAAAATTAGACGCAGCGATTAAATCTTCTTTTTTTATAATTCCTCTAGGTGATAATTTATATAAAGTAGGAGCAACCTATAATTGGACAGATAAAGATTGGTTTTTTACAAGTATTGCAAGAAAAGAGCTAGAAGATAAACTCTCAGAGTTAGTTACTGTTCCTTTTGAGGTAGTGGGTCAAATTGCAGGAGTACGTCCCACTACAGGTGATAGACGACCTCTTGTAGGGATACATCCCAAATATGATCAATTGTGCATTCTTAATGGTTTAGGTACTCGTGGCGTGATGGCAGCTCCTATGTTTGCAAATTGCCTTTTTAATTTGATAGAGAATAAAGAACCTTTGTTAAAAGAAATTGATATTTTGAGATTTCCTAAAAAGCTTTCTTAGTGATTTATATAGTTGGTTAGTTTATCTTTTGTAACATCATATTTCATAAATAGATTAATCCAGATGTTACGAGAGATACGCATTATGATAGGCATAAAGGCAATCATAGTTCCTATAATAGATATAAAAGCACTTAGTAAACTAGCTCCAAAAATTAAATAAGTTATAACAAAAGCTGCTGTAGAAAATGCAATACCTACTCCATAACTAACATACATTGCGCCATAAAAAAAAGAAGGTTCTATCTTATATTTTGTATTGCAATGAGAGCAGCGTTCGTGCATTTTAAGAGTTTCAAATAAATGATATCCATTAGGATTTACATACATAGGATCATTATGGCATACAGGACATTTACCAGTAAAAATGCTATATAATTTTGAACCTTTTAGAAATCCCATATTCTCATTGGTTAAGATTACAAATTTAAGCATCTTTGTACACCTTATTCAAGGATTTAACAAACATTTATTTACTATATGCTTAATATTCACAACCTTTCGGTGTCTTTTCAAGGCGAATATTTATTTGAAGAAATCACCTATAGACTAGGAAATGGAGATCGTGTAGGACTTGTGGGGAAAAATGGTGCAGGTAAATCTACAATGTTGCGCATTATTTCTGGAGAGCAAGAGTATGATACAGGTTCTATTGCGATAGAAAAGGAGATAAGCATAGGTTTCTTAAAGCAAGATATTGACTTTATAGAAGGTCGTACGGTTCTTGAAGAGTCATATGAAGCTTTTCAAGAGATTAAAAAGCTCGAAAAACAGTTAGAAGATATAAATCATCAACTAGCAACTCGTACAGATTATGAAAGTGAGACATACAATCAATTAATGATTGATGTAAATGATGTACAACATCAATATGAAGTACACGGAGGGTATAATTATAAAGGGGATACAGAGCGCATTTTACAGGGTCTTGGTTTTCAACGAGAAGATTTTGAAAAACTCACAGATACATTTTCTGGTGGCTGGCGTATGCGTATAGAGCTCGCAAAGCTTTTACTTCAAAATCACGACATTTTACTATTAGATGAGCCCACAAACCATCTTGATATAGAATCTATTATTTGGTTAGAATCCTTTTTAAAAGGATATACAGGAGCCGTAGTGATTGTGTCTCACGATAAGATGTTTTTAGATAATGTAACAAATCGCACTATTGAGATCTCTTTGGGTCGTATTTATGATTATCCTAAACCTTATTCAGAATATCTTGTATTGCGAGAAGAATTACGTGAGCAACAGCTGGCTTCTCAAAAAAATCAACAAAAACAGATAGAGCAAACAGAAAAACTCATTGAGAAATTTAGAGCAAAAGCCTCTAAAGCAACAATGGCGCAATCTCTCATAAAAAAATTAGATAAAATAGATCGTATTGAAGTAGATGAAGATGATAATAGTGTGATGACCTTGCGTTTTCCAGTATCAGTCACTCCTGGAAAAGTTGTAGTAGAAGCTCACGAGGTAGCAAAGAGTTATGAAGATAAAAACGTATTGCAAAATATAGATTTACTCATTGAGCGTGATACAAAAACAGCTTTTGTGGGTCAGAATGGGCAAGGAAAGTCTACGCTTGCAAAAATTATTGTAGGAGAGTTAGAGCATCAAGGAGAAGTTAAGCTGGGGCATAATGTGCAGATAGGATATTTTGCACAAAACCAAGCAGAGTATTTAGACGGGTCAAAGACAGTAGAAGAGACAATGATAGATGCTGCAAATGAGAAAACAAGACCTCGCGTGCGTGATATTTTAGGATCTTTCTTGTTTAGAGGTGAAGAAGTAGATAAGTACGTTAGAGTGCTTTCTGGAGGAGAGCGCAACAGACTTGCACTTGCAAAATTAATGTTACAACCATTCAATGTGCTCGTTATGGATGAGCCTACAAACCACCTCGATATTAAGTCAAAAAATGTGCTTAAAGAAAGTCTCAAGCAATTTGAAGGAACACTTATCGTAGTATCTCACGATAGGGATTTTTTACAAGGCCTCACAGATCGAGTATATGAGTTTAAAGATAAACGTATTAGAGAATATTTAGGAGATATAGACTATTATCTTGATTCACGTGAAGTAGCAAACCTAAGAGAAGTAGAAAAGCGTGACATAACAGTATCAAAAGAAGTAAAGCCCAAGGCAAGCAAAGTATCTTACGAAGATCAGAAAAAGCTAAAATCCCTTAATAATAGGTTAAGCAAAGCAGAGTCTAATATCAATAGGCTAGAGCGAGAGATCAAAGAGTTAGATGTTGCTCTCGCTGTAAATTATGATGAGACTGTTGCAAATCCTAGTTTTTTCGATAACTATAATAAAAAGAAAAAAGAACTCGATACTTTAATGGAAACTTGGGAAACAATTACCGAAGAATTAGATTTGTTGAGTTAATTGTTATTCCGCTTTCGCGAAAGCGTATATAAAACATTGTATAGCCTTTGTGTTAAGGTTTTATATAGATTTTGTCTAAACCTTTTTTATGACATCCTTAACACCGGCTAGGCCATTCTAAACGTAGCTTTGCAAAAAAAATAAAGGCATTTAGAAATGTCTCAAATTATCCCCAATGCGTAAAATTATTCTCTCCATATTAGGAGTTTTACTAGTCGTAGCAGCTTATTTTTTTGGTCAGTTCATTATTTCTTCTAACGAAAAAAAGCGACCTAAACCTAAGAAAATCATAAAAACAGTAGTAGTAGATACTGTGAATAATAGTACAATTCCTATAGATGTAAAGGCTCAAGGAAATCTGGTAGCACAGCGTAGAATGGAATTATATGCAGAAGTGCAAGGAGTATTACAACCTAGAAAGAAACTGTTTAAACCAGGTCAAACCTATAAAAGAGGAGAAATTCTTTTAAGTATAGACAATCAAGAATATTATGCAAGTGTTCAATCTCAAAAAAGCGCACTTTATAATGCAATCACGGCAATAATGCCAGATTTACGTTTAGATTATCCAGAAGCTTTTGAGAAGTGGCAATCGTATCTCAATAATTTTGATATAAGTAAAACTACTCCAGAATTACCAGAGATCACGAGTGAGAAAGAGCGTTATTTTATATCTGGTCGCAACATACAGACTACATATTATAATGTTAAAAACTTAGAACAAAGGCTAAGTAAATATCGTATCACAGCTCCTTTTAATGGAATACTAACAGAAGCTCTTGTCACAGAAGGTACGTTAATACGTACGGGTCAAAAACTTGGAGAATATATTGATACAGGAAATTATGAATTAGAAGTTGCCATAGGCAAAAAATATGCAAACCTATTGCAAGTAGGAAGTGAAGTAACACTTTCTTCCGTAGAAGTAGAGAAGGAGTATGTAGGAAAAGTGATTCGTATAAATGGTAATGTAGATCAAGCTTCACAAACCATAAACGCATATATTGCAGTAAGCCATCCAGATTTGAGAGAAGGTATTTTTCTTGAAGCGGTTTTACAGGCAAAGGAAGAAAGGGATGCTTATAAGTTTAGTCGTAGTTTGTTACAGGCCAATGATCAAATATTTGTAGTAAGAGACTCTATACTTGAACTCATACCTGTACAACCTGTTTATTTTACAGATAAAGAAGTGGTGGCTAAAGGGATTCCTGAAGGAACGGTTATGATTAGTAAAATACTTTCTGGTGCTTATGAAGGTATGATTGTAAAAAAAGCTGCTCCAATGCAATCAAATGAAAAAAAGAAAACACCTCCAGTAAAAGCTAACGAAGATGCGTAAAATCATTGAGTATTTTATTAGATATCACGTTGCGGTCAATGTGATTGTTCTGATGTTTTTGGTGTTTGGTGTGTTTGGAGCTTTATCTCTTAAATCTTCATTTTTTCCACTTGTAGACTCTCAAAATATTTCTATAAGTATTACCTATCCTGGGGCATCTCCTCAAGAAATAGAAGAAGGTATTGTTCTTAAGATAGAAGATAATCTTAAAGGATTAGATGGAGTAGAGAGAGTTACTTCTACCTCTAGAGAAAATGGAGGAAGTATCAATGTAGAGACTGCAAAAGGAGAGAACATAGACTTTATGTTGCTTGAGATTAAAAATGCAGTAGATAGAGTGTCTTCGTTTCCTACAGGTATGGAACCACTAGTTGTTGCAAAAGTAGAAACAGTAAGACAAACTATTTCTTTTGCAGTGAGTGGAGATAATGTACCTCTTAAAACACTTAAAGATATTGCACGACAGGTAGGAAACGATCTACGTGGTATAGATGGAATATCGCAAATAACTATTTCAGGGTATCCCGATGAAGAGATAGAAATAGCTGTAAATCAAAACAGTCTTCTTGCTTATAATATATCTTTTGCCGAAGTGTCTCAAGCAGTAAGCAGATCTAATATATTAACCACTGGAGGAACTATAAAAACAGATGAAGAAGAATATTTGATTCGTGCAAATAATAGATCTTATTATGGAAATGAACTTACTAATATTATTATCCGTTCTAATCTAGATGGCACCGCTATACGTCTTAAAGATGTAGCACAAGTAAGAGATCGTTTTGCAGAGACAGCAAATGCAACTTATTTTAATGGCAATCTGTCTGTTAATATATCTATTACAAGTACCAACTCAGAAGATCTTATAGAGGCTGCCGAGTCTACAAAAGAGTATATAGAAGATTTTAATGCTAAGCACAATAATATTAGATTAAATACAATAGAAGATAGATCTACAACGCTAGTGCAACGTACAGAGCTACTTACAGAAAATGCTATTGTAGGAATGATTTTGGTACTTATTTTTCTATCCTTATTCTTAAATACACGATTAGCATTTTGGGTAGCTTTTGGTCTTCCAGTTGCTTTTCTTGGGATGTTTATGATCGCAGGATATTTTAATGTAACTATAAACGTATTATCTCTTTTTGGGATGATTATAGTAATAGGTATTTTGGTAGATGATGGGATTGTTATTGCAGAAAATATATACCAACACTATGAACGAGGTAAAAGCCCAGTGCAAGCAGCTATAGATGGTACAATGGAAGTAATACCGCCTATTCTTTCTGCCATTATAACGACTATTCTTGCTTTTGGAATCTTTTTATTTTTAGATGGTAGAATAGGGAATTTCTTTGCAGAAGTATCTGTTATTGTAATACTTACTCTAATTGTATCTCTAGTAGAAGCACTTATTATATTACCAGCTCACCTTGCACATTCTAAAGCTCTCAAACCAGTAGACGATACACCTAAGAGTAAGATAGCTCAGGTATTTGCAAAGTTGCGACTTATCAATGAATATGGAGATCGTGTGATGCAATGGTTACGAGATAAGGTATATGCACCTATACTTCGATTTGCTCTCAACTATAAATTTCTTACTTTTTCATTTTTTATAGTATTTATTATACTATCGTTATCATTAGTTTCTAGTGGTATTATTAGGGTTGCATTTTTTCCTAGAGTTGCAAGTGATACTGTTCGCGTTACATTAAATATGCCTAATGGAACTAATGAGAAAATCACAGATAGTATTATCTCAATGATAGAACGTAAGGCTATTGAAGTAGATAAAGAACTTACTGAAAAATACTTTAAAGGAACAGATAAAAAACTAGTAGAAAATTTTATTCTCAATATAGGCCCAGGATCATCTACCGCATCATTAAGCATCAATATGTTGCCAGGAGAAGAACGCCCTGATGAAATAACGTCTAATATTGTTACAAAAAGCTTGCGCGAAAAAGTAGGACCTATAGATGGAGTAGAAAGCCTCATATATGGCGGAGGAGGAAATTTTGGAGGTAGTCCAATATCTGTTTCTCTATTAGGTAATAATATAGAAGAATTAAAAGCAGTAAAAAAAGCCTTAAAACAAAACTTAGAGCAAAATCAGTTACTAAAAGATGTTGCAGATAATGATCCTGCAGGAATAAAAGAAATACGATTAGAACTTAAAGAAAGTGCATATGCATTAGGACTGTCTTTAACAGATGTAATGTTTCAAGTGCGTTCTGGATTTTTTGGAACACAAGCACAACGATTTCAACGAGGTCAAGATGAAATAAGAGTATGGGTTCGTTATGATAGAGAAGGAAGATCCTCTATTACAAATCTAGAAGGGATGCTTATACTTACTCCATCTGGAAGTAGAGTACCATTACAGGAGATAGCATCCTATAGTATAGAACGTGGAGATGTAGCCATAAATCACCTAGAAGGAAGGCGTGAGATACAAGTAAGTGCAGATATAAAGGATGTAAAAACAACGAGTGAAGTAGATGTAATGTTGGACATACAAAATAATGTGATGCCAGATATACTTTCTCAATATCCTTCTGTAGCACCATCTTATGAAGGTCAAAATAGGGAGCGTAAAAAACTTACAGATTCATTAGGCCCAGTAGGTCTTGTAGTATTAGCTTTAATATATATAGTAATAGCTTTTACTTTTAGAAGTTATAGTCAGCCATTAATGCTCATTTTATTAATACCATTAAGTCTTCCTGCCGTAGCTATAGGACATTGGATACACAGTTTTTCTATTAATATATTATCGTTGTTAGGAATAATTGCACTTATAGGTATTATGGTTAATGATGGCCTTGTTCTTATAGGGAAGTTTAATACTAATTTGAGAAATGGGATGACATTTGATGATGCAATTTTTGATGCAGGAAAATCTCGTTTTAGGGCTATTTTCTTAACTTCTATAACTACTATTGCAGGTCTGGCTCCACTTATATTTGAGACGAGCAGACAAGCACAGTTTTTAATCCCAATGGCAATTGCTATAGCTTATGGAATTGGATTTGCAACGGTATTGACATTAGTTGTACTCCCTATTTTCTTATCATTCAGTAATTGGATAAAAGCAAATATAAAGTGGCTTATTACTGGTAAGGACGTATCTCCTGAAGAAGTAGAAAGAGCTATAAAAGAACAAAAAGAAGAAGAATACCAAAATCTCCCAAACATTGCAATGACAGAGAATCAAGTAAATAAAGATGACATAAAATCATTATATGATGTATAACTTTTCTTATATAATGATATCAAAAAAGGAGTGTTACGTTTTCGCGAAAGCATATATAATATCTCCTCTCTGTATATTGATGTTTATTGTAACAACAAGTCTTTGTGCACAAGAGGCAAGCATAGGAGTATTGTCTAAAAAAGAGGCAATGCAGCAAATGCTAGAAAATAATTTTGGGATACAAGTCACAGAAAAAAATATCGAAATTGCAGAAAACAATGCAGATATCTTAAACTCAAGATATTTACCTTCTGTTTTTGGCCTTGCTGGAGCAAACTGGGATAGAACTTCAAGTGTTACAGATTTTAGTGCAGATGAAAATGGTAATGTTAGAGAAGCAAACATTATTAATGGTGCAGAGACAACGCGTTATAATGCTTCTATTAATATAGACTGGACACTCTTTGATGGTTTAAATAGATACTATAGTTACAAGCAATTAAAAGAACGATATAATCTCACGCAATTAGAAGCAAGAGAAACTATAGAAATCACGACAACACAACTTTTTAGTGTGTATTATGAAGTGGCTAGGCTTCAGGAAAATATTGTAAACCTTGAAGAAGCTCTTGCGATATCACAAAGAAGGTTATTGAGAGCAGAATATCAATTTGAGTATGGACAGGTAAATAAACTAGAAATTCTTAATGCAGAGGTAGATATAGTGACAGATAGTACTAATATATTAAACGCACGTCAGAGCTTGCGAAATGTACAACGTGATCTCAACGTTGTATTAGCACGTGAAATAGAAGATTTAAAAAGAGTAGATACCACAGTAACCTTTGTAAGTCCTTTATTGATAGATAGCTATATAGAGAAAGCTACAGAAAACAATGTAAGTCTTCTTCAAGCAGAACAAAATATTATACTCTCTAATTATGACCGTAAGATCGCAAAAGGACTTTTTCTTCCCACGATAGGTCTTACTGGAAGTTATGGCTGGAATAGATCTAACAATCCTGCAAGTGCTTTTTTTCCCAGCACAACTAATAATTCTGATGGACTTTCTGCTGGAGCAAGCTTACGTTGGAATCTCTTTAACGGAGGTACATCTGTCACGTCTATAAAAAATGCAAAGATTAATTTAGAATCTCAAGAGCTTCTCAAAAAGCAGCTTACACAAGAAATGAAACGAGATATTGCAAATGCTTTAGGGAATTATAAAAATGCACTTACGATCTATCATTTACAAGAAAAAAATGTAGCAACAAGTAAAGCAAACTTTGATAGATCTAATGAACGTTTTAAATTAGGTCAGGTTACTAGCATTGAGTTTAGACAAGCGCAGCTTAATTTGTTAAATGCGCAAACTGCAAAAAATGCAGCAAAGTACACTGCTAAACTTGCAGAAATAAATCTACTACAACTCACTGGGCAGTTGCTCAATGTAGATTTTTAAAGGTTATTATGCTTTCGCGAAAGAAATAGACACATTGATCATCTAATATTATTTAACGTGAGTTCGATATAAGAAAGTTGATTTTTGTCATTGAAAAAAGTAGAAAATTTAGCAAATTAAAGTATTGATTATTAATTGTATAGCTAAATTTTCTCCTATGATTTCTGATGCTAAAATTATTAAAATCTTCTGTAACCTAGATGATTTTACCAAAAAATTTGATGCTGTTTTAATTAAAAATAGCATCACAAGTGATCTAAAGATCAAAACAAGGAAAAGAAAATCTAAAATGAGTAAAAGTGAAGTAATGACTATTAAGGTTATTTTCATCTTAAACCCTACAAAAACCTAAAACACTTTTACCTTTATTATGTCTGTAAACATATGACTGATTTCTCTCCTAACCTTGTCTCTTATAATCGATTTGTAAAATTACAAAAACAAGTTATACAGCCTCTGGCTGTTTATTTAAAGATGCATAGATTAGGTAAATGTTCAGGCATCTCTTTTATTGATTCTACAACACTAAAAGTGTGTCATTACAAAAGAGAAAAACAAAATAAGGTCTTTAAAGATATTGCACAAAAAAGTGATGGAACATTGGGTTGGTTCTACGGCTTTAA
>CALKZS010000122.1 GCA_938002835.1 uncultured Dokdonia sp.
ATTCTTCTGTAACGGTAGATGTGGTAGAATGTAATAAAAATTCCCATTTCTCACGTATGGTTAAAATACCAACTCTTAAATCTGCTACAGGTTTTGTATATGTAAATGGCAATAGCTGGTTGCGAACGTTACCGTCAAAAAGGATGTAATTCATTATAAGGCTTTTTTGGCTTTTGGCTTTTGGCTTTTGGCTTTTGGCTTTTGGCTTTTGGCTTTTGGCTTTTGGCAAATTTAAAAATTGCCAGCTAAGTATCTTGTAATTCAAAGTATTTACTTTAAATATTTTTTGTAGTCTTTTTGAATTCTAAATCAATAACTATTAACGAGGCTTTCTAACAAGAATAGTCCACTCGAAGTTAAATTCTGAAACTTGCACACCTTCTTTATTCTTCCCAATAGCTTTCATCCAGCAGGTTTGTCCTTCTCCTGTAGCTATTGCTTTATCTATCGTAGCTTTTATAGCTTTCCCATCATTACATATAAACTGTACTCTACCTGTTGCTTTTTTAGTAAACGTAGCATTATTATTTGCAACAAGCATTGACATTTTCTCGCCACTTTCTTTTATGTAAGACATTACTAAAGCTCCTGTTGCAAGCTCTGCTGCCATACCTTGCACAGCCCAAAACATACTCTTAAATGGATTTTGATTTATCCATCTATGTTTTACACTCACAACACAAGATTCTAAAGAGATTTTTTTGACACGAACACCTGTTAACCAAGCTGACGGAAGTTTAAAAAATGTAAACGTATTTAACTTACTTGTAGATGGAAATGCCATAAAATATAATTTATCTCAAAAATAAGGTAAATTATTTATACTATGCGCGCATAATTATTTTGCTAAATCAAAATTAACCTAAACCCCTATATACAATAGCTTTATTGACAAAAAAGCAATCATTTTATGATATTTTAAAACCTTAAATAAATGTTAATATTTAGTACTATGCGTAACAAAGTACCTTTTTTTAGACATATATTTGCATAAGACATTAATAGACTATGAAAACTAGTATACCCACACATCAAAAAAATGTAGGCACGTTTATACACCTTGCCACCTTTTTCAAATATGTACTTCCTTTAGGAAATTTTATCGCCCCATTAGTTTTATGGAGTGCACAAAAACGCAACAGTAACTTTATAGATGAGCACGGTCGTGGTGCAATTAAT
Source organism: uncultured Dokdonia sp. (assembly GCA_938002835.1). Lineage (GTDB taxonomy): Bacteria > Bacteroidota > Bacteroidia > Flavobacteriales > Flavobacteriaceae > Dokdonia. Next base: position 1,180 of record CALKZS010000122.1, read on the forward strand.
TTTCAATTAAGTATTTTATTATACATAATTGCTGTTGTTGTACTAAGTATTCCTTTTTTTGTGTATCAAACATTGCTTTTGGAGACCCCTAACACCCGTCTCTTTTATAATGGTCATATAGATCACATTAAAGATATAGAGCAACTTGGAGGTGTTTTTATCACTATTTGCATTGTTGCTATTATAATTATTGCATTGTTTTTAATAGAGATTATTAGTGTAATATCTGCAGCAGTAAAAGCATCAAAAGGTGAGTTATACACATACCCGCTTACCATACCTTTTATTAAAAAATCAATCATTACCGAAAAAAATGAAGATGAGATGTAGTACGCTTTCGCGAAAGCGTAAAAAACCTCAACATCTTCAAAAATTTATCATCAATCATTAATCAAAAAACGAATTAGTTATGCACCTTAAAATCGACACTTATGAAGATTGAAAACACAAAAGCACAAATGCGCAAAGGCGTGCTAGAATACTGCATACTCTCTGTCCTTAAAGACGACGATGCGTATGTGGCAGAAATACTAGACACCTTAAAAAACGCAAAGTTGCTTGTGGTAGAAGGTACTATTTACCCACTACTCACTAGACTCAAGAATGCCGGTTTGCTCAATTATCGCTGGGAAGAATCTACCAGCGGGCCACCGCGCAAATACTACGGACTTACCGAAACAGGTAAGCTATTTTTAAAAGAACTCTCAACCACCTGGGACGAATTACAAACGGCAGTAACTGTTGTAACTTCCTCTAAAACCACAAAAAAATGAACAAGACAGTAAATATAAATTTGGCCGGAATTTTCTTTCACATAGATGAAGATGCATATGGTAAATTACAGAGATATCTTGCTGCTATCAAAAGTTCTTTTGAAGGAATGCAAGGTGAAGACGAGATCATTGCAGATATAGAAGCTCGTATAGCAGAGCTGTTTTCTGAAAAAATAAAGGACGAACGCCAAGTTATAGGTAATAAAGAACTAGACGAGGTTATTTCTGTAATGGGACAACCTGAAGATTACCGCGTAGATGACGATGTTTTTGAAGACAATACTCAAGGTTCTCAAAAGCAAGCCTTTCAAGCAAAGCGCATCTCACAACGTCGTTTTTTTAGAGATGTAGATAATGCATATATAGGTGGTGTCTCTAGTGGTATGGCACATTATATGGGTATAGATCCTTTGTGGGTTCGTATAGGATGGGTTGCATTAATCGCTCTTACCTGGTTTACACTGGGAGGAACAGCGCTTATATATCTTGCCTTATGGGTTTTTGTGCCAGAAGCGCAATCTACTGCAGATAAACTTGCAATGCGGGGAAAGGCTGTAAACATTGATAATATCACAGAAAAAGTAAAAGAAGGATTTGGAAATGTTGCAGACACTGTAAAAAATGTAGATTATGACAAGTATGGAACTCAAGTAAAAAGTGGTGCTCAAAGCTTTTTTGGAACACTAGGGAAAATCATCTTGTTTTTCTTAAAAGTACTGGCAAAAATTGCAGGAGTACTATTAATCATTATCGGTGCTACTGTTGTGATATCTCTATTAATAACACTTATTACTGGTGGTGTGGTAGATCTATTTTCATCAGGTCTTACAGATATGCCTTGGTTTCATAACGATACAGGGTTGCCAGCTTGGTTTGCTTTATTACTTGTGTTATTTGCTGTAGGAATTCCGTTTTTCTTTATGTTTTATCTAGGTCTAAAGATTTTATCATCTAACTTAAAATCTATGCCTATGAGTGCAAAGTTAAGTTTACTAGGTGTATGGCTTGTAGCCTCTATCACACTTGCTGTTTTTACTACTCGTACCGCTTTAAAGTATTCTGATACTGACTCGGCAAAAATTACAGAACGTACTACCTTACCTATCACAAAAAATGATACGTTAAGATTAGAAATGCGTGATAGCGAACTGTATGATATACCATTTGGGAGATCTTCAAATTATATTAAAACATCAAAAATAGATGGTAACCAAGTAGATATTGAAAAAGATATACGTCTTATCATACGAAGTACAAGAAATGACAGTGCTTATATGCAAATAGAAAAGCGAGCAGATAACTTTACATATGACGATGCAAAAACTCTCGCAACAGGAATACAATTTGAGACTGATCTAGAAGGTGATGACACATTACTTATAGATAGCTATTTTACATCTCCATCACAAAGTGATTATGGACATTGGAATGATCGTGAAGTTCGTGTGATTATATACTTACCTATAGGTAGCACACTTATAGCAGATGACAATACATACTCATACCATAGAAACGGAAGTAGTTATCGAGACATTTTAAATAATGGATATGAAGAAGAGTATCTAAAAGTGCGTAATAACAAACTCGTGTGTAAAACGTGTTCAGACCGTCGTGATTCAGACAAATGGGAAAGAGATAACGATGATAGATGGGAAGATACCGATGACGATGGGTGGCAAGAACGCAGTTATGAAGAAGGAGAATCTAGACCAAATTGGGATGATGTAGAGGGAACAAGGATGTCATCATTTGACAATAAAATTTATTTTGTAATTGGACCTAAAGCAAACGAAAATATACTCAATACGCAGAAGCAGCTCCTAAAAGAAAAACATAATATCGATCTAGATTTTAATGGATCTACATTTAACACTGATGGGAGCATTAAAAGTTTAACAATAACGGTAGACTGTAATGATGGTTTTAGTGGTTCCTTAGCAAATTGGACTACAAATCTAGAAAAACAAAAAGTAGGTTTTATGAGAGACTATAATGAATCTGGAAAGAAAGGATTTATAATAGGAAAACTATAATAAAAACAAATCTAGATAGACAAGCAATATAGATTCATTAAAACAAAACAATAATTACAATTCAGAAACAAAATATCACAGTTCAGCAGGTTATGCTTTCGCCAAAGCATAAAAATCAACACTTTTACAACATCAATCAAGACAAACAACAACTATTATGACAACAATTATCAAATTTATTATTGGCACACTTACTGCTTTATTAATCACTTCGTGTTCTTTTGACGTTAATCTAGGGAAAATAAACGGTAATGGAAATGTAAAAACAGAAGATATGAATATCTCAGAAGATTTTGATGAGATAAAAGCCTCTAGAGGTTGGGAAGTATTTCTAGAAAAAGGAAATAAAAATAGTGTGACTGTTGAGGCAGATGAAAACTTAATAGATGCCGCAGATATTTATGTTCAAAATGGAGAACTTATTATTTCTGCAGAAGATAATATAGGAAGAGCAAGTTCTAAAATGATTTTTGTAACATATACAGACACTCCTAAAAAAATTAAAGTGAGTAGCGGTGCGAATCTAGAGTCTGAACAAACGATTAAAAATAAAAACATATCTCTAGGTGCTTCTAGTGGAGGAGTTTTAAAAGTAGATATTACAGCAAAAGAAGTAGAAACAAAAGTGAGTAGTGGTGGTGTGATTAGAGTTTCTGGAACTGCTGAAGAGGTAGAGGCATCGGCTTCAAGTGGTGGTGTTGCAAAAATTTCTGAACTTACTTCTAAAAACACCTATGCAAATGCATCTTCTGGTGGTGTGATGAGCGTTTATGCATCAGATCTTTTAAAAGCCAAAGCAAGTTCTGGCGGAACCATAAATTATTATGGAAATCCAGAAACTGTAGACAAGCCTAAGAGAAGTCACTCTGGAGGTGTGATTAGACCAAAAAGATAATCAATACTCATTAATCTAATCAATCAAAAAAGGTGTAGTAACATTACTACATCTTTTCTTTAATTATTACAACTAGCTAAAAAAGGTACAATCCTAACACATAGTAGTAAACCATACTCTTTTTAGAACTTAGTTATTCTTATTTTAACAAATATTTTTTCGAAAAAATTACCCTTTATACTTCATAGGCAAATGCACAACCTTTTTTGTTTCAAAAAATTCTTCTTCAAAAAAGCTATGTAATTCATAAATAGTCGTTGTAGTATACTTTTGGAGCTCTTCAGTAAGGTCTCCTCCTTTGAGATATAATATCCCGTTTTTAAGTTCGTGGGTAGATTTTTTAGCTATATGACCTTTCACCCATCTTACAAAAGTTTCCATCTGTGCCACTGCACGAGAAACTATGAAATCATAATGCCCAGATACATTCTCAACACGATTATTAGTTGTTTTTACATTGGTAAGACCTAAACCTTCTACCACTTCATTTACCACTTTTATTTTCTTACCTATGCTATCTACAAGATGAAAATTACTTTCTGGATGTAGTATTGCAAGTGGTATTCCCGGGAAGCCTCCACCAGTTCCTACATCCATAATGTGAGCGCCAGAATTAAAACGTTGTACTTTTGCTATTCCTAATGAATGTAGTACGTGACGCATATAAATCTCATCTATATCTTTACGACTAACCACATTTATTTTAAGATTCCAATCTTGATATAGATCTTTTAATTTAACAAATTGCTCTAGTTGGATTTCGGTAAGATCTGGGAAGTATTTTGTGATGATTTCCATAATTGCTTTAGTATTGCAAACAAAAGTACCATATTTTAAAGAGTATTTTAACGTGGGTTCATAGTAACCACAGGTATTAAATGTTATTTTTACGTCGTAAATGAAAAAGAAAAATATTTTCGCAACAGCAAATACAAAACCTTTAACTAAAAACGCAATATAATAACATATTTCGCGCTATGTTTAAGTAAACCTAAGCTATGGAAACTACAATAAAATTTTCTCGTAATGATCCTGCAAAGTTCTTTAGAACATTGAATAAACGAGTAAACACCTACTTTAAGGATAATAATATAAAACGCACTGGTAACTGGAAACTATATCTAAAAGCCATTATTATGTTTTCTATATACCTAGTTCCTTATTTTTTATTCCTCACCTTAGATATGCCTGGATGGTTACAACTACTGCTCACGATACTTATGGGAGTTGGTATGGCCGGAATAGGAATGAATGTAATGCACGATGGCAATCACGATTCTTTTTCTAGTAAAAAGTGGGTAAATAAATTAATGGGAAGTAGTATTTATATACTAGCTGGTAATGTATATAACTGGCAAGTACAACATAATGTACTTCACCATACCTATACAAATATTCACGGTCACGATGAAGATATGGATGCTGGACGTGTGCTTAGATTTTCTAAACACGGAAAGTGGCACAAAATGCATAAATTCCAGCAATATTATTCGATACTTCTATATGGATTACTCACATTTAACTGGGCAATTACTACAGATTTTTTCCAAATGAAACGTTATATGAAACGTAAGTTATCATATGGAAAATTACAAAGCCCAATGAAGCAATGGAGCACATTGGTAATTACTAAGTTAATATACCTATCAATGTGGATTGTCTTACCTCTCATTATTATAGACCTTCCTTGGTGGAAAATTTTATTAGGTTTTTTTATAATGCATTATGTTGCTGGTGTAATTCTAAGTGTCATCTTCCAACTTGCACATATGGTAGAGGATGCGCATATGCCATTACCTGATGAAACAGGTACTATGAAAAATACGTGGGCAATACATCAATTATTTACAACAGTAAATTTTAGTACAAAAAACAAGATAATGAACTGGTTCTCTGGTGGACTTAATCATCAAGTAGAACATCACATCTTCCCACACATAAGTCACGTACACTACACCAAAATTAGTAAAATAGTAAAAGAGACAGCTCAAGAATTTAACCTCCCTTATCACGAGTACAAGACCACTCGTAAAGCAATAGTGGCACATTTTAACCACTTGCGTGAGATGGGAATGAAACCAACAGTCGCTGCTTAATGTAATATAACAAGTGCCAAATTATCTATTAATTTGGTGCTCTTTTTTAATCCAACAAGAACCTAAAAGGAAGCGCAAAGAAATGAATAAACTATCTACCCGCGTCACAAAAATGGCAACCTCTGCAACACTTGCGATGGCTGCAAAAGCTCGAGAATTAAGAGGAGAAGGAAAAGACATTATAGGTCTAAGCCTTGGAGAACCGGACTTTAACACTCCAGATTTTATTAAAGATGCTGCAATACAAGCAGTAAATGACGATTATAACTCTTATACTCCTGTAGATGGATATGTAGAACTAAAAGAAGCCATTATCACAAAATTTAAACGTGATAATAACTTAACATATACATTACCTCAAGTAGTTGTTTCTACTGGGGCAAAACAATCACTTGCAAACATTGCACTTGTAACTCTAGATCCAGGTGACGAAGTAATTTTACCGTGTCCTTACTGGGTTAGTTATTCTGATATTGTAAAAATAGCAGAAGGAGTTCCTGTAGAAGTACAAACGTCTATTGAGACAGATTTTAAAATGACTGCAGCACAACTTGAAGCTGCCATTACTCCAAAAACTAAAATGCTTTGGTATAGCTCACCTTGCAATCCTTCTGGATCAATATACAGTAAAGAAGAGTTACGTGCGCTTGCAGATGTACTTGCAAAACACCCGCAGATTGTAGTCGTTAGTGATGAGATTTATGAACACATTAATTATGTGGGAGAGCACGCAAGTATGGCACAATTTCCAGATATGTATGATCGCACAGTCACTGTAAATGGTGTTTCAAAAGCCTTTGCAATGACAGGATGGAGAGTTGGCTACATAGGAGCTCCAGAATATATTGCTCGTGCTTGTAATAAAATGCAAGGACAAATTACTAGTGGTACAAACTGTATTGCACAGCGTGCTGTAATAACAGCACTAGAAGCTCCAGTGAGCAAAGTGCAATATATGATAGATGAGTTTAAGAACAGACGTACTCTTATCTTAGATTTACTAGCAGACATTCCTGGATTTAAATGTAATGAGCCAGAAGGTGCTTTTTATGTATTTCCAGATGTATCTGCATTTTTTGGAAAAACCTTAGGAGGTAAAAAGATAGAAAATGCTACAGATTTTTCTCTTTACATCCTTGAAGCGGCAAATGTAGCTACAGTAACTGGCATTGCCTTTGGCGAGCCAGATTGCATACGTATATCATATGCAGCAAGTACAGAAAGTATTAAAGAAGCTATGAAACGTATTAAGGAAGCTGTCTCATAATATATTCGCTTTCGCGAAAGTTTAAAAAGATAAAACCCTACTTTAATAAAGTAGGGTTTTATCTTTTACTTATTATTCTAAATCAATCCTGCGCTTCTTCCCTTTCTCAAACTCTTCTTTTAAATCAAGAACAATAGCTTTACTATTATCTAATTTAGGAACTAGTACCATTTTCATATCTGCAATATCAAAAAAGCTAGTATACAATGTACCTCCTTTTTTTCCATTTTCCATAAGATACATAGGCACAACCGCTCCTTCAAAAGTTTGGCCTACAGACTTAAGAGTAATAGCACCATCACTTGATTCTAATGCCGCAATGCGTTCTTGTATAGATTCAAATCTATAACAAGGAAAACCACCCTCTTCGGGAGCATTAATTAGATAATTAGTAGCAATTAATGAATTGCCTTCCATCCTAATAATGTGCTTTTTACCATCTATCCACTCTACAATAACAGCATTTCCGCTAGCATCACCTATTAAAAAATGACTTTGATGCACAGCAAATTTTTCTTTTTCCATCCACTCAATGGCCTGCTCTACAGTACTTATCTCAGATAGTAGTTTATCACCTATATTTCCTTTTATCAAGTCATAACCTTGAGGCATTTCTTGTTCAGGAGTTACTGCAACGTCAAAAAACAACCCAGCACTATTAATACCTCCTTGGGCAAAATTGTCCCACCCATACCATAACCGAGCAAGTTTATCCTTAGATTTTTTTTCAATCTGAATATAAGCCCCAGCATCAAGCCAAAAATCTTCACTGTTAACAGCATATATTTTTCCGGTGCCCTTATCTATATAGTATAAAATAGGACAAGCATAAGATGTATATACATATCCTAAAACAAAAATTATACTCAGAATGATAGGTTTTAAGGTTCTCATATCTCAAAAATAGCAAAATTATTCTCATTTATTATTTTATAACATAATAAGTATCTTAGTAGCGAGATTTGCTTTCGCGAAAGCGTATTACATATACAATCAACATACTATTATAACTGCTAAAAATCTAAACAATACTAATTAGCGTACATACTGAGTAAACCTCTACATATAGAATCAAACACAAATTATGAAAAAAATCCTCCTCTCAGGACTTATAGCATTATCGCTATTTGCTTGTAAAAACGAAACTAAAGAAACCAACACTCCTGTCACAAATGACAACACCTCAAAAGAGTTTGAGGCAATGCTAGATAATTATTATGAAGATGGTTTAAAACTAAACCCTCTTAATGCTACAATGTCTGGAGATAATCGTTATAATGACAAGTTTCCAGATGCACTTTCTGATAGTCATAAAGCAAAAATGACATCCTATTTTGAAAAATATAAAACTGCTGTTACCGGCTTTGAAGATTCACTACTTACACCTACTCAAAAAATGAGTAAAGAAGTACTTCTATGGGATATTGATATAAACTTAGAGGGTATGAAGCACAAAAAAGATTTAATGCCTATAGATCAAATGTGGTCACCGCATCTTATGTTTGGCCAACTCGCAAGTGGTGCTGGAGCACAACCTTTTAAAACTATAGAAGATTATAAAAACTGGCAATCTCGTGTAGATGAATATCTTGTATGGCTCAACAGTGCACAAACTAATATGCGTAAAGGAGTTGAAGAAGGTATCGTTCTTCCTAAATCGTTAGTAAAAAAAGTAATCCCGCAAATGGAAGCAATGGCAAATCCTGATGTAGAAAACCACTTATTTTACAAACCTGTAACATCGTTTCCAGAGTCATTTTCTGATACAGATAAAGACACTTTAAAAGCTGCATATATAAAAATGATTACCGAAAAAGTAGTTCCTGCATATGCACAAATGACCACTTTTCTTAAAGACGAATATCTAGCAAAAGCTCGTGAGAGTTCTGGGTATAATGACTTACCTCAAGGAGATGCATACTACAACTATGCAATTAAGTATTTTACAACTACAAATATGACAGCAGATGAGATACATAATCTTGGTCTAAGCGAAGTTGCTCGTATACGTACCGAAATGGAAAAAGTAAAAGAACAAGTAGGTTTTAAAGGTGATCTCAAAGCGTTTTTTGATGATGTGCGTACTAATAAAAAATTAATGCCATATAGCACTCCAGAAGAAATCATTTCAAACTTTAATGCAATGCACGAGACTATAAAACCTCAAGTAGATCAATTATTTAGTGTACAGCCTAAAACTGCTTTTGAAGTAAGACAGACAGAAGCTTTTAGAGAAAAATCTGCCAGTGCAGAGTACAATCCAGGATCTTTAGATGGCACTCGTCCAGGTATATTTTATACTCCTATTCCAAATGCAAAAACATACAATGTTTATTCAGATGAGTCACTTTTCTTACACGAAGCTATTCCAGGGCATCACTTCCAGATTTCTTTAACGCAAGAAAGTGAGACGTTACCCCAATTTAGAAAAACATTATGGTACAGTGCTTATGGAGAAGGCTGGGCATTATATACAGAGTCTCTTGGTAAAGAACTAGGATTATATACAGACCCATATCAATATTTCGGAACATTAGGTGCAGAGATGCATCGCGCAGTACGTCTTGTGGTAGATACAGGTATACATACTAAAGGATGGTCTCGCGAAAAAGCAATCGCATATTGCCTAGAAAATGAAGCCGAAAGCGAAGCTGGAATTACTTCAGAAATAGAACGCTATATGGCAAATCCAGGTCAAGCACTGTCTTACAAAATAGGACAGCTTAAAATACGTGAACTAAGAGATCGCGCTACAAAAGAACTTGGAGATAAATTTGACATTAGAGAGTTTCACAAGCAAGTATTAGAAACAGGATGTATCCCTCTAGCCCTTCTTGAGTCTAAAATTGATACTTGGATTGCTTCTAAGAAAGGTTAAAAAATATTTTTAAAAATAAAGTAAAGTGTAGATTAATTCAGAGTTGATCTACACTTTTTTATTCTAAACAATTCATCAAACTCTTCAAATAAAATAAAACATAATGCCATAAAATCGTATACGATATATTATTTTTGTGTTATGATATTAAAAATCTCTCTTCGAAATCAAGTAAAAGAATATTTAAAACAACAAATGATCAATGGGAAAATATCTTTTGGTGAACGCATATCCCTTCCCTCAGTTGCCAAAGAACTTGATGTAAGCGTTACTCCAATTAGAGAAGCACTTACACAACTGCAACAAGTTAATATTGTAGAAGCTATACCTAATCGAGGTTTCTTCCTTCCTGCTTTAAACAAAAAAGAATCTGCAGAGATTTATCCTATCATAGCACAACTCGAGCATCTAGCTGTTAGTAGTTCTACATATACTACTGGTACCATAAAAAAACTAGAACAAATTCAGAGCAATATAGAAAAGGTTTCTACCCCTATAGAAATAGTATTGCTTGACATAGAATTTCACGACACTTTGTTAAAGGACTTTGATAACAAAATCCTCAAAAGAATGCTGGATGATCTTAAAACGAGAGTCTTCCTCTACGAGTTTCACTATATGCAAGAAAACGACTTATCGGCTTTATCCTCAAACTATCATAGGAATATAATCGCTCAACTACAGCAAAAAAATACAGATAACGCTGCAGATCTGATCAAAGAGAGTTGGCTTACGAGCATAAAATTCATTGAAAACAAATTCACAAACTAAAATTTTATTGATTACAAATGAAATTAAAAAGCATAATCCCATTTCTTGCACTAACTCTTATAGCATTACAAACAATAATTGCTCAAGAAAAAATAAGTAAAGCAGGCATAGAAGAAGACATTACAATTCTAAAAAAGAACCTAGAAGAACTACATCCTGATTTATATCTATACTCCCCTAAAGAAGAAATAGATAATTGGTTTAGTAATTTAAACAAAAAATTAAAAGATTCTATTACCTCTTTTGAATTTTATAATCTTCTAGCCCCACTTAATGGTATCATTAAAAATGGTCATACTAATATCGCCTACCCTAGATTCGGAGATAATTTTCATTTCCTACCTATTCAACTGTATACCTACAAAAGTGCATTTTATATCAGGAAATCCCTTTTAAAAGAGTATAATGATATAGAAGGAACTCAAATACTAGAAATAAACGGTATAGCCATTAATGACATATATAACAGGCTTCTTAAAAACTTCACTAGAGATGGTAACAATCTATCTATGCCATCTGATAATTTAGCTTCTCTTTTTGGACTTGACTACACAATAGTTTATGGAAAACAAGCCGAGTATACCCTGACTTTACGAAACCAAGAAGGGCAATTTCAAATCACGATCCCTCAGACATTACTTAACACAAAGATTATCAAACAATTTAATGAAGGAAATCAATCAAAACCTTTGTCTTTTGAGATAAAGAACAACATAGCTAGATTAACATTTCCTACTTTTTTGACAGAAACTTTAAAAGAAGCAAATTACAAGGAGCTATTAGAAGAAGCCTTTAAAGAAAACAAAAGATATTAAACATCTTATCATTGATGTAAGAAACAATGGAGGCGGTGATCCTAGACCTACACAAGAACTTATTTCTTATCTAATCGATAAAGAATTTACAATGTATGAGAAGGTATACACAAAGACAAAGAAAATAAAAGACAGAAAATACTTTAAAAAGCAAGGTGTATTCTTAAGTAATACGCTGGGATGGCTTAGGTTGAAAAAGAATGGAGACACCTATACTATTCGGAGGGCAGAAGGGATAGATGTCTATCCCGCTAAGGCAATCAATTTTAATGGGCAATTGTACATTCTAACAAATGGAGATTCATTTTCTGCTACAGGAGAATTTACATCTTTTATAAAACACCACAGAGACAATGTAACTTTTATCGGTGAAGAAGTGGGAGGTAATGCACTCCAAAATACAAGCGGACTTATGTGTAAAATTACCTTGCCTAATTCTCAACAACAGGCGATCATCTCTATTATCACCTATAAAATGAATGTACATCCTGAAAATAGCAGTCACGGTGTTATGCCTGATCATTGGGTTAAAAACACGATTACAAATGAGTTAGAAGGCAAAGACCAGGTAATGGATTTTACAGTCGACCTTATTAAAAAATCTTTATAAATTAGACTGCGCAAAAAGAATGTATACCTTTATATAAATTAAATAAATTACGCTTTCGCGAAAGCGCAACACTATGAAAAAAACGATCTTATTATTAGGCTCAGGAGAATTAGG
>CALKZS010000123.1 GCA_938002835.1 uncultured Dokdonia sp.
AAAGTAGTAAACCACTATAACTAGGTTTGCCTGTAGCGCTTTTACCTTTAGTATAATGTTGCTTTAAAATGGTAATAATTGGACGCCCATCTATAAGTGTATTTATTTGTGTGAAAAATGTACGTTTGATCTTACGAGAACGTATATCGCAAATACTATCGGCTAAAGTGGGATGTTGTACTAGTTCCGTAGAAAAAAGATACAAAATGTATCCAATTTAAACAAGCCCTTGCAACGGTCTCAGTGTAATTATAATCAAAATTACTATACTTTTTTAGCCAATTTCGAATCGTTGAACCTACCTGAATACTATATTTATCCAAAATGCTTGGACTCGTGTTATATGACCTAACTCTAATTCTCTGACAACTTGAAGCTTAAAAGGTAAACTGTAATCTTTTTGAGTGCGCTTATGAGGTATGTTTTCCATAAATAATGATTTTAGTGTATATCATTATTTCAGGACGGGATATAATAACAATAAAAAAACCTCTGAGTATCTAACTCAGAGGTTTTTCTTTTTGTACAAGAAAAAAATCTTCTAATTATTTCCTTTTTTGTAATCTGCAAGAAATTTTGCTAGACCGCTATCAGTAAGTGGGTGCTTTAACAACCCTTCAATAGAAGATAAAGGTCCTGTCATTACATCTGCTCCTATTTTTGCACAATCTATCACGTGCATTGTATGTCTAACAGAGGCTGCTAGTATTTCTGTCTGGAATGCGTAGTTATCATAAATGTGACGTATCTCTGCAATAAGATTTAAGCCATCTGAAGAAATATCGTCTAATCTTCCAATAAATGGAGACACATATGTTGCTCCAGCTTTTGCTGCTAGCAATGCTTGACCACTTGAAAAAACGAGAGTACAATTAGTTCGTATTCCTTTATCGCTAAAATACTTAATTGCCTTTATACCATCTTTTATCATTGGCACTTTCACGACTATTTGTTCGTGTAAAGCCGCTAGCGCTTCCCCTTCTTTAACCATCTCGCTAAACTCTGTAGAAATTACTTCTGCACTCACATCACCTGTAACAATAGCACATATATCTTTATAATGCTGTAAGATATTATCACGACCCGTTATTCCTTCTTTTGCCATAAGAGATGGATTTGTCGTCACACCATCTAATACTCCTAAATCTTGTGCTTCCTTTATTTGTTTCAGGTTTGCTGTATCGATAAAAAATTTCATTGTTTTCTTTTTTCTGGTTTTATACAAATGTAGTTTTAACTATTCAGTTTTTTAACAAATTAATTCTAAAATGACATCATAATGATTATTTTTAATTTGGTACCGCATAATTATATCTTGATTTCTAGCTTACTTTCTAACCAGGGCAGAAGATCTAAATACAAAAACGCTCTACGCTCATAAGAATCGTTTTCATAGGTTAGAAGTATCGTATGTAGTTTTTTGAACTCTCTTTTTAGTTCGCTAGAATATATATCTCATAGGTTTCTTACAAACTTGATCATCTCCTTTTGTACCTCGTGCAAGTCATTCATTTTTATGAGATATTTATAGGTATTTCTTAAAAGAGATTCTAAGTGATAGTCTTTTCCAGCCTCATAATGAGCTACTAGATTAAGTATACGAGCAAAACAAGCAAGATCTTCGTTAGTTTTAAGAGGATTATTTAGAAAACCATATTATAATTTATAAAATACTATCATTTGTATATGTAGTTAAAAGTTATATTTTTATTGCACGTTATTACCTTTGGTATGTGAATTCAAGTCATTTCAAAAACTATTCTGGTAATAAAATAGGTCCCAAAACAATCATCCAAATCACAAATCCTATTATTGAGCCTAATATCCCGCTTAAAATAAATGTAAGACGGTACTTTTTAGGAATAATATAAAATATAACAAATCCTAATATTAATGTTGATGACAACCCAAAAAGCAATGTAAAACTACCCTCAAAAACACCTATATGCTTGGCTATTCTAGGCTCATCACCCATAAAATAAGATTTATTTTTATTAAATATAGCAAATAGAAAACCAGATACCATATTTAAAACACTACGAGAGAGAAAAAAAGTTAAAAAAACAAAAACCCAATCTACAAAAGAGAAGCATACTTTTTTAATTTTGCGTATAATCAATATAATAAAACCTATGATACCAAATGATAATGTTTGAAGTATCCCTCCCCATAGTATTAAAACTAGATCTCTATTATATTTATTAAGATTTCCTTCATAAAAAAAATCTCCCTCAAAAGGGAGATTTTGATCTATTGCTAATTTATTAGTATTATATGTATCAAATAAGTTTATTTTAAATTCATTACTAAAATTCATACTTGAAAAATATAATTCTGTAGTATACCCTATATTTTGAGCAACAATAATGTGTCCAAACTCGTGTGAAAGAGTTCCTATTGGAACTAAAATTATAAATAGTAAGGTTAAAATATATAATCTAGAACTATATATATTCATAGAATGCTTTTCAAAATAAACAAATTCATTATTCCTGCATAAATTGAGTAATTTTGAATCTATTTTTATTAGATAAATTACTGGTTTTACGCAATCAGAGAAGTGTTTTTTCTCATTTTAACAAAAAACTATTGATAAGTTCCTTTTTCTTAAAAAAATAGTTTTTTTAATCGTTTTAGTCATTAAATATGTCAACTGTTATCTAATCGATTAATAAATCTAAGTAGACATTTATTTCTAAATTTATAGTAATCAGCAGTTTAAATACTTATTAACAACAAGGTTAAATTTTTGATGATTTAGTGCGTAACATCAGTTAATAATTTACCTCACCAACTTCTTAGCTTTTTCTTTTATCACTTCTGATATAGGTCTGTTTTCTATCTTACTTTCTAACCAAGACAATAGATCTAAATATAAAAATGCTCTACGCTCATAAGGATCGTTTTCATAGGTTAGAAGTATGGTATGTAATTTTTTAAACTCTCTTTTTAGTTCGCTAGGATATATATCTCCTAGGTTTCTCACAAACTTGATCATCTCTTTTTGTACTTCGTGAAGATCATCCATTTTTATGAGGTATTTATAAGTACTTCTCAAAAGTGATTCTAAATGATAGTCTTTTCCAGCCTCATAATGAGCTACTAGATTAAGTATACGAGCAAAACAAGCAAGATCTTCGTTAGTTTTAAGAGAATTATTCTGGATAATCCTACTACAGTATTCTATACATTTTTTATTGTCTCCTGCTCCAAAATATAGACTCGCTATTTTATAATAAAAAACCATAATATGGTGATCATCTATTCTATATTTTGGAGATTTTAACCCTTCCATAACTTCATTTACAAGTGTATCTCCTTCTTCAAATTTACCTATCATAAAACGATAGTTAAACTGGTTACTATAGGTATATAAAAAAAGTAATGTATCTAGATTATCTCCCCTAGGAAATATTTTACCATTTCTAAGGTTTGTTAATTTATCTAGTGCCGCTTTAAATTTAGACTCGTGTTTTAAATAAAATAGAGACTCTAGCAAATAATGCATTCCTTTTAAATAAAATACAGGATTTTGCTTTATCATTATAGGGTTATCATCAAAAAGCCTTATGTATCGATCTGCATACTTATAACACGATAAAAAATCTTGTATCAAAAAACTATACCATAAATGTGCTTTATACAACCATAACTTCTCTCTAAAATTAAGTTTATCATAGTCATATATAGGCATATGACCATCAAAATAATCTGTGATATACTTTTTTTCTACATCACTTTTCACATAACCCGTTTTAAGCATAATGCTATATAATTGTAATGACAAGTTTGAAAGCTTGCTTGCCATTACATTTTGCTCACTTAATTCTTTTGCTTGTAATGCTAACTCATCTGCTCTAGTAGAGATACTTCTTGTTATATATTGTGTTTCTATAACTTTTTCTAGTTCTACTATCTCATATGCAATGTTTTTTTCTTCATTCTCTAGCGCCATTCCTTTTGCCTTATCTAATATTTTAAGACTTTGCTTATAGAGTCCTTTTTGATATAAGATCGTTGCAAAATCTAACTGCTCACGTATTTGCACTCGTATATTTTGATGCGCAGGAGTAAGACGTAAGCTTATAAGGATTTGTCTATATAGATGCGCCTTAAGGTTAGAAAGTTGTGTTTTTGTAACAATACCAGATTTTAAAATTGCAGACTCATCATATGTTTTTTCTTTTTCAAGAAAGTCAAAAAGTTGTAAAAATTTTGCATCACTATTTCCTCCTAAACGACCTACATAAAGTTTAAATTGCCTCTTCTCACTTTTAGAAAGTGACTTAATCAATATAAATAGCGAATCATTGTGATCATTAAGCGTTGTAATGATTTTTCTCATAATTAAATGAATTTCAGTATTTTAATATTTTCAAAATTATCCTTAGCATCGTAACACTTCTTCTTGAAGCGCTTTAAAACTGTATACAAAATCTATATTCGTACAAAAAAACAAATATGCACGATAACAAAGTTCAAATATTTGACACTACACTTCGCGATGGCGAACAGGTTCCAGGTTGTAAACTTGACAAAAAAGAAAAACTTGTTATTGCAGAACGTCTAGACCTGTTAGGGGTAGATGTTATAGAAGCAGGTTTTCCTATCTCTTCTCCTGGTGATTTCTCATCTGTAGAAGAAATCTCAAAATTAGTAAAAAATGCGACAGTATGTGGACTTACTCGTGCCATAGAAAAAGATATTGAAGTTGCAGCTCAAGCATTAAAGTATGCGGTACGTCCTCGTATCCATACTGGTATAGGAACTAGCGAATCTCATATCAAGTTTAAATTTAACACCACTCAAGATAAAATTATAGAACGTGCCATAAAAGCAACTGCATATGCAAAAAACTTTGTAGATGATGTAGAGTTTTATGCAGAAGACGCTGGGCGTACAGATAATGCATTTCTTGCACAAGTACTAGAACAAGTTATTGCCGCAGGAGCTACAGTACTTAATATACCAGATACGACTGGATATTGTTTACCTGAAGAATATGGTGCAAAGATCAAGTACCTGCGTGAAAACGTGAAGGGTATCGAAAATGTTATTCTTTCTTGTCACTGCCATAATGATCTAGGACTTGCTACTGCAAATAGTATTACAGGTGTTATCAATGGAGCAAGGCAAATAGAATGTACTATTAACGGAATAGGAGAACGTGCTGGTAACACATCGCTTGAAGAAGTTGTAATGATTTTAAAACAACATCCTACACTCAATTTACATACAGACATCAATTCTCAATTACTATATGATACAAGTCTTATGGTGAGTGAAAAAATGGGAATGATGGTACAACCCAATAAGGCTATTGTAGGTGCAAATGCATTTGCACATAGCTCAGGTATACATCAAGATGGTGTTATTAAAAATAGAGAAACCTATGAAATTATAGATCCTGCAGAAGTTGGTGTGACAGAAAGCGCTATTGTACTCACCGCTCGATCTGGACGTGCAGCACTTGCATATAGAGCAAAAAAAGTAGGATATGAGCTTACTAAAAAACAACTTGATGTTGCATACCATAGTTTTTTAGAAGTGGCAGATAGACAAAAAGAAGTAAAAGACGACGATATCCATATCATTATGGATTCTATACAAATGAAAGCAGGAGTATTAGCATAATAATAAAACTAATACTTCTTTTAAAAGAAGTCCCAATTAGAATAAAATGACAGGAAAAACATTATTTGATAAAGTATGGGACGCACACGTAGTCGATAGTATCGACAACGGACCTCAGATCTTATATATTGATAAACACTTAATACACGAAGTAACAAGTCCGCAGGCATTTAATGAACTAGAAGAACGTGGTATTACTATCGCAAGACCAGATCAAATAGTAGCGACAGCAGATCATAACACGCCTACAGTAGACCAGCACCTTCCTGTTAAGGATGAAATGTCTCGTAATCAACTTAGTCAACTCACAAGAAATTGTGAGAAACACAATATCACTCTTTATGGTTTAGGTCATAAATACAATGGGATTGTTCACGTGATGGCACCAGAATTAGGTGTCACACAACCTGGTATGACAATGGTTTGTGGTGACAGTCACACCTCTACTCACGGAGCTTTCGGAACCATCGCTTTCGGGATAGGCACGAGTCAAGTAGGACAAGTGTTTGCAAGCCAGAGTTTATTACTTAATAAACCTAAGAGCCTTCGTGTTTCTGTAAATGGAAAACTAGCACCTAATGTACTTCCTAAAGATGTGATTTTATATATCATTTCAAAAATAGGCACTAATGCAGGGACAGGTTATTTCTGTGAGTATGCTGGAAATGTTTTTGAAGAAATGTCTATGGAAGGGCGTATGACGGTTTGTAATATGAGTATCGAGATGGGTGCTCGTGGTGGTATGATTGCCCCAGACCAAACCACTTTTGATTATGTAGAAGGACGAAAATTTGCTCCAAAAGGTGACGCTTTCGCGAAAGCGGTTAAATACTGGAAAACGCTCCCTACAGATAATGATGCTGTATTTGATAAAGAATATCACTTTGACGCAGCAGATATTGCCCCAATGCTCACCTATGGAACTAATCCAGGAATGGGAATAAAAATTAATGGTAATATTCCTGAAAAAGGAGATATGACTTTTGATAAAGCATTAGAATATATGAACTTCAAGAGTGGTGCACAGCTACTAGACACCCCTATTAATTATGTATTTATAGGAAGCTGTACAAACTCAAGAATAGAAGATTTTAGAATCGCAGCACAATATGTGCGCGGAAAACATAAAGCTGCAAATGTAAATGCTTGGTTAGTACCAGGCTCGCAACAAGTAGCAAAGCAACTCCAAGAAGAAGGGCTTAAAGAGGTGTTTGAAGAGGCTGGGTTTGTCTTAAGGCAGCCCGGCTGTTCGGCCTGTCTCGCAATGAATGATGATAAAATACCATCAGGAGAATATTGTGTTTCTACCTCAAATAGAAATTTTGAAGGTAGACAGGGACAAGGAGCTAGAACTATTCTTGCTTCTCCATTAGTTGCAGCAGCAACAGCCATAGAAGGTAAAATAGTAGATGTTACACAAGAAGTATTAGCCTAATGGAAAAATTTAAAACACTCAAAACAACAGCTGTACCATTACCTATAGAAAATATAGATACAGACCAGATTATTCCTGCTCGTTTTTTAAAGGCAACAGATAAAAAAGGATTTGGCGATAATGTTTTTAGAGACTGGAGATATACCAAAGAAGGAAAGTTAGATACAGATTTTCCTATTAATCAACCACAATATAAAGGCGCACAAATTTTAGTAGCTGGAGATAACTTTGGTTGTGGTTCTAGTCGTGAGCACGCAGCTTGGGCAATTGCGGGATATGGTTTTAGAGTTGTAATCTCTAGTTTTTTTGCCGATATATTTAAAGGAAATGCACTTAATAATGGATTGCTTCCTATACAAGTGACACCAGAATATCTCGCTCAGCTTATGACAGGTATTCAAGAAAATCCTGAATTTACCATTACCATAGATTTAGAAAATCAAGTAATAGACACCTCTTTAGGTCAAGCAGCTTTTGATATAGATCCATACAAAAAAGTATGTCTTATCAATGGTTATGACGATATTGATTTCTTATTAAGTAAGAAAGCAGAGATTGAAAAATTTGAAAATAACAGAGTGACGTTTGCCTAAAACGTTCAAAAAAATAAAACCCTTCAAACATTTTAATTAATAACATCTCAGCTAGAGATCTTATTAATAGCCAAAGACTTAATCCTTATGGAATATAATATAGCAATCATACCAGGAGATGGCATAGGGCCAGAAGTTACTGCTCAAGCAAAAAAAGCCTTAGATGCCATTGCAGATGATTTTGGGCATCAGTTTACATATACAAATGCACTTATGGGTGCTTGTGCAATAGATGAGACAGGAAATCCTTTACCAGATGAAACTATTAACGTTTGTGAGAAGGCAGATGCCATACTTTTTGGAGCAATAGGTCATCCTAAATATGATAATGATCCCACTGCAAAAGTGCGCCCAGAACAAGGGCTACTTAAATTACGTAAGAGTTTAGGGCTTTTTTGTAATGTACGACCCGTAAAAGCTTATGAACAACTAATAGAAAACTCTCCTCTTAAAAGAGACATTATTTCTGGAGCAGATATGTCTATATATAGAGAACTCACAGGTGGTATCTATTTTGGAGAAAAAAAACTTAGTGATGACGGTAAAGTGGCTTCAGATGGATGTTCTTATTCTGAAGAAGAGATTACACGCATCGCGCATCTCGCTTTTAAAGAAGCACAAACTAGACGTAAAAAAGTAACACTTGTAGATAAAGCAAATGTATTAGAAACTTCTCGTTTATGGCGAAGAGTCGTTACAGAAATCGCTACTAATTATAAAGATGTTACCCTCGATTTCTTATTTGTAGACAATGCAGCAATGCAAATGATCTTAAACCCAAAACAGTTTGATGTAATATTGACAGAAAATCTTTTTGGAGATATTATTTCTGACGAAGCAAGTGTTATTGGTGGTTCTATAGGATTACTAGCCTCTGCATCTGTAGGTATAGATAATGCTCTTTTTGAACCTATACACGGATCTTTCCCTCAGGCAACTGGAAAAGATATTGCAAATCCGCTGGCCTCTATTTTATCTGCAGCAATGTTGTTAAGACACCTTAACCTTTACAAAGAAGCAGACCGTATAGAAGAAGCTGTAGAAAAGTCTCTAGAACTTGGTTTTACTACCTCAGATATCAATCCAGAAAACCCTTTCGGAACCTCTAAAGTGGGAGATTTTATTGCAGATTTCATCCTAAATCCAGACGATACAAATCGTAATTATGAAAATATTTATGCAGGACAGAGCACTATTATTTAGTGCTTTAAGCCCTGTTTAAAAAACCTCAATCCTTTTTAAATAAGCCATTTCTTTCTCAGAAAAAATGTTTTTCATTCCTCTAATGGTAGAGACATATTCTGTATTCTTAAGTTGACGGTCAAGTTGTTTTCTTGCGCTTTCGCGAAAGCGCCATACGTGATGCACACTTGCTTCTACTAGGTTTTTTAAACTTTCTTTTTCAAAAGATTGTAATTGCTCTAAATATCTAAACGCGTTTTGACGCAATTGATATGGATATTTTGGTGCTGTATATTCTATAAGTCCTTTATATCTTTTTAAAGATGCTTCAGGTTTATAATCTGGAGTTGCAAGTGATAGTGTAAGCCATAATGTTTTAATATTACCATCTGCAAACCCAAATGCATTTTCTTTTAAATCAAGTAAATTACGTTGTGATTTTACATCATTACGCTGTTGGTGATATACCCATAATTTAATGAGTGCTTGTTCTTGAGTAATGTAACTATCATCATTTAATAAGTCATAAAAATCTAATTCTAATTCTTTTGGAATTGTTTCTAGTGAGGTAGCAATTGCTTGCCGGGTATATAGATTTTTAGTAGCCATTGCCTTTTTATATGCGGGCAACACACCACTAATAGATTCTTCTGACAATTGGTATACTGCTTCTTGTCCTAAATAATCATTTTCTGTCTCTATGGCTTTCATTAACTGCGTAAACTTTGCAGAAAGTGTTACAGATCTTCCAGATTGTATCTGGAAATAATTTTGCATAAACTCATTTTTTTTGAGAGAGTTAACGGCATCTTCTGCTTGAAAAGCTCCTTGATACAACCAGTTTTTAGAAAACTCAGTAAGATCTACAGATGTAAAACTTGCCACCTCATCCATAAAGTGATCTGTAGTTACATTTTTATATGCATACTTCATAAGGTATGATCGTACTGCTTTATCAAATGTCTCTTCTCCTACTGTTTCTCTTAAAATATGTAATGCCCAAGCTCCTTTTTGATAATATGTTAAGCTACTACCACCTGCAGCTACAAGTCTTTGTCCTTTACCTTGATCACTTAGTTCTCTAAGCTGCTCTGCCGTCTCAAAGAGTTTAAAATAAAAGTAATCGTTGCCAAAAATTTCTCTTTCGGCAAGTAAAGCATAATAGGTCGCAAAACCTTCGTGCAACCAGTGATGATCACTTTTAGTTTCTGTAATGAGATCTCCAAACCATTGATGAGCTAGTTCGTGTGCATTTACATTTACATAATTTTGATCTGTAAATCCTATCTCATCTATCATAAATCTATCTGAAAAAATGGTGCACCCCGCATTCTCCATTCCTGCATATAAAAAGTCTTTTACAGGTACTTGTTTATAGGTTTTAAACGGAAAAGGAACTCCAATTTTATTTTCTAAGAAATCAAAAATCTGCTTTGAATAACGATATGTAGACGCCACTTTATCGGCATCTTCTGGATAGTAATAGTATGAAAGTGGTACTCCAGAAGTCGCAACCTCTTCATTTACTTCATAATCTCCTACTACAAGTGCCACAAGATAACTTGATATGGGATGTTGCATATCGAAGGTAGAGGTTGTGATACCATTATCTTTCTCAACAGTCTCTATTAGTCCATTAGAAATAGCTGTCATTTCTGATGAGTGATCTACACTAATATCAAATTCTATTTTATCATTCATATCATCTAAACTAGGTAGCCAATGCGACGTATACTTTCCTTGTCCTTGCGTCCAGAATTGATGTTTATCTTGATTATTTACAAAATAAGCCGTCTGTTTAGGATGCACTTTATAGGTAAAAGATGCTTGATACTCTTTGTCTTTTTTAAAATTTCCTGTAAAAATCACTTTGTCTTCGGTAGCAGTTATTGCTATTCCACCTTCGTCAGATATACTAGAAAGCGCTACAGAATGCGCATCCAGAAATACTTCCTTTGCAGCTTCTTTCATAATGAAGTCTACACTTACTTTTCCCGTTATAACCTGGTCTTCAAAATCGAGTTGTAAATGAGCATTTATTTTCTGAACATCTACTATCGCAGTTTGAGGGGAAATTTCTTGAGAATACGCTTTCGCGAAAGCAAAAAACACCCCAACACATAAAAAAATATATTTCATACCTTCAAAAATAACAACTTTTGAGCCACATAAGTAAAAAGCCAAATGAAAGCTGGGTGTTTTTATAGAAGAGACTATCATTGAATACACAATTTTAAAATAAGTATGTGTCAAACTGACCGAAAGAAAGTATTTTTACTTTAATGAATCCCACATTTCTTCAAAAACCTATTGACTACCTGAAAGGAGTAGGTCCTAATAGAGCAGACCTTTTACGTTCTGAACTAGGGATACATTCGTATCAGGATTTAATGCATCTTTTTCCGCATAGGTATATTGATAAAACGAGATATTATACCATCTCTCAGCTAGAACGCAACAATGCCGATGTCCAGATTATAGGTAAAATCACAAGCATTAAAATGGTAGAGGGAAAAGGAAGACGACTGGTTGCTACCTTTAAGGATGATACTGGACAGATGGATCTTGTGTGGTTTAGAGGCCATAAGTGGATACGAGAACGCATAAAACTTCATATACCTTATGTAATTTTTGGGAAGACAAATCATTACAATAATCGTTTCTCAATGCCGCATCCAGAAATGGAATTGCTAGAAGATCACGAAAAAAGTATACGTTCTGCAATGCAACCTGTATATCCATCTACAGAAAGGCTATCTGCTAGAGGGATTACTAATAAAGTGGTAAATGGTATAATGCAAACGCTTTTTACAGAAGCAAAGAACCATCTTTTTGAAAGCCTCTCACAACCTATTGTGACTGAACTTAGATTAATGTCAAAAAAGGATGCTTTAATAAATGTTCATTTTCCTCAATCGCAACAACATCTTGCAAAAGCACAATATAGACTCAAGTTTGAAGAGTTTTTTTATATACAATTACAACTGGCTTTTAAAAATATAAATCATCGCAGTAAGATTAAAGGATATCCTTTTACTAAAGTAGGCCCAGGATTTACGACTTTTTATAATGATCACTTACCTTTTGAGCTTACGGGAGCTCAAAAACGAGTGTTAAAAGAAATACGTCACGATCTGGGTACGAATGCTCAGATGAATAGATTACTCCAAGGAGATGTGGGTTCTGGAAAAACCATTGTAGCCTTGATGTCTATATTACTTGCGTTAGATAATGGCTTTCAAGCCTGTTTGATGGCTCCTACAGCAATACTTGCAATGCAACACTATACAGGTTTGCAAGAACTTTGTAAGGATCTCGATATAAATATAAAATTATTACAAGGCGCAACAAAGACCTCTGAGCGCAAAATGATTCACTCTGCACTAGAAGATGGATCTTTAGATATACTCATAGGAACACACGCTATTCTAGAAGATAAAGTGAGGTTTAAAAACCTTGGGCTTGCTGTTATTGATGAGCAACATCGTTTTGGTGTAAAGCAACGCAGTAAGTTGTGGCATAAAAATAAATACCCGCCACACGTTTTAGTAATGACCGCTACACCTATCCCAAGAACACTCGCAATGACGGTATATGGAGATCTGGATGTAAGTGTGATAGATGAGTTACCGCCTGGAAGAAAAGCCATACAAACGGTACATCGCTATGATGCAAACAGACTTAAGGTTTTTAAATTTATAAGAGATGAGATTGCTTTAGGAAGACAGGTATACATTGTATATCCATTAATTCAAGAATCTGAAGCAATGGATTATAAAGATTTAATGGATGGATATGAGAGCATCTCTCGTGAGTTCCCTATGCCAACCTATCAAATATCTATTGTACACGGAAAAATGAAACCCGCAGATAAAGACATTGAGATGAATCGCTTTATCAAAGGAGAAACTCAAATTATGGTTGCCACTACTGTTATAGAAGTAGGTGTAAATGTTCCTAATGCATCTGTTATGATTATAGAAAGTGCAGAACGTTTTGGATTAAGTCAATTACATCAATTACGCGGTCGCGTGGGTCGTGGTGCAGAGCAGAGTTATTGTATATTAATGACAAGCCATAAACTTTCTAGTGATAGTAAAGTGCGTTTAGAAACAATGACTCGTACCAATGATGGATTTGAAATTGCAGAAGTAGATCTTAAACTCCGTGGCCCTGGAGATATTACAGGCACACAACAAAGTGGTGTTCTCAATCTTAAAATAGCAGACATTATGAAAGACAATGACATCTTAAAAATAGCTAGAAATTATGCTTGGACACTGGTGAAAGATGACCCTTCTTTTCAAAAAGAAGAAAATCAAATCATTCGTTTTATGTATGCCCAAATGATAAAGTTTAAAAACATATGGAGTTATATTTCATAGGTAGCATAAGTTAAAAAAAACATCAATACTTATATAGCTACTATAAATTGAGACCGTTGCAAAAGGTTAGTTAGACTAGGAGGTTTCTTATTTTTTATTTTTTTTGTTCAAAACAAAGTTGATTTTTCAATTTCATTTTAGTTTTAGAGCATAAATGAGTGTTTTTAAGGCTCATTTTCTCTTAATTTTTAG
>CALKZS010000124.1 GCA_938002835.1 uncultured Dokdonia sp.
AAAGTAATATATAAATTTAATGATATAACCAATAGTTTTGAATTTGTATCAGAAATGCCTAGTAGTAAGTATTTTGCAGATGGCGAGATTGTAGATGATAAACTATATGTTTTTGGAGGAAATTCCGAATTTTTAGATAATATATTTGATAGAGAAGATCATATTTATATTTATGATTTTACTACAGATAGTTGGAGTACAGAATTTTTACCAGAGCCTATATTAGATACATTTACTGCTAGATATCAGGATTTAATTTATGTAGCTGGCTATTCTTTTTTTGATAATGATGATGATGATATAGCTGATTTTTATAGAAATTATTTAGGAGTATATGATACAGAAGATGGTACATTTACAGAAATACCTTATACATTAGATACCTCAACTCCCTTTAGTAGATTTACACAAACTACAATTTTAGGAAATAAAATGTATTTATTAACCCGTAGTGACGTTGCAGATGTGTATAAACTTTATGAAGCTAATTTAAATTAGGTTTTTGTGTAATTATCATAATATAAAACTGTAACAACTAAAATTTTATGTTGTCTCTATATAAAACAAAGACAATTATTATGAAAACTTTATGTACTCTTATAACACTTTTAATTGCAACGGTATCATTATCTCAAAATCCTATAGAAAAGAACGTAGGTGATTTTACAGAAGTAAAAGTCTTTGACCGTATTGTAGTAAATCTTGTAAAGTCTGATGAGAACAAAGTAATTATAAGTGGGCAAGATGCTAGTCAAGTAAATGTGGTTAATAAAGAGGGTACTCTTAAAGTAAAAATGGATTTTGACCTCATTTTTGATGGTAATAAAACCTTTGTACACGTATATTATAATAATTTACAAATCATAGATGGTAATGAGGGAGCAGTGATAACATCAAATGAGCTTATAGAACAAGATCGCATTGAGATCAAAATGCAAGAAGGAGCTAGAGTTACTGTAGGCCTTCAAGTAAAAGAAGCACATTTACGAGCTGTTACAGGAGGTATTATAGAAGCCAGTGGTCTAGCAACTTTTCAAAAAGTAAAAGTAAATACAGGAGGTCGTTATGAAGGAAGAGCTTTAGAAACAGAAACAGCAGAGATTTTTGTACAAGCAGGTGGAGAAGTAGAAGCATATGCCACTAAACTAGCAGATCTTACTATAAGAGCAGGTGGAGATATAGATATATATGGAAATCCAGAAGAAGTAAAACGAAAACGTACTTTTGGAGGTAGAATAAGAGTGATGTAATCATTACACTTTATTTTTTAGAATATTAATGAACTACAGAAAAGGATGTTTACACATTGTAAACATCCTTTTTCTTTTCTAATTCCCTTTTACCTAACTTTGTGTAAAAGCACGATGTATATATGTTTCAAGATTTTCCAGCTGCATTTACTTCTGGTCTAGTACTAGCCTTTATGATTGGTCCAGTATTTTTTGTACTTCTTGAAACAGCTGCAATTAGAGGTTTTAGAGCAGCACTAATATTTAATCTTGGTGTCTTTCTAGCAGATATATTCTTTATTGCACTTGCCTATGTTAGTAGTTATCAATTACTAGAAAACTTAAGTAATGCTCCAGGTCTCTATGTTTTTGGAGGTGTGATATTAGTAGTCTATGGTGTGATGATGTATTTAAAAAAACCCACAAGAGCTACCATAGATCCATCTAGAAGTAAAAATATAAAAAACGGATATCTACAATTATTTATAAAAGGATTTTTACTCAACTTTATTAATATAGGTGTTTTAGTTATTTGGTTAGGAGTCATCATTGTTGTAGGACCTACGGTAGATAACGATCCTGAAAGACTATTTACCTTTCTAGGCTTTATGATTGCTACCTACTTTGTGGTAGATCTAGGTAAAATTATATTAGCCAAACAACTAAAAAAATATCTCACACCAAGACGCATATTTATGGTCAAAAAATTATTAGGACTTATCTTAATAATTTGCGGTCTTGTACTTGTTGTAAAAGGATTTCTACCTAGTGATAAACTTAACATCAAAGATGGGATGGAACGTTTACGATCTGGAGATAACCAAATAGAAAATACTGAAGAATAAAAAAAGAGAACTTTATTAGAAGTTCTCTTTTTGAGGTATCGAGCGGATTCGAACCGCTGTAGATGGTGTTGCAGACCACTGCCTAGCCACTCGGCCACGATACCATTTGTAGTTGCAAATGTAACATTATTTTTGGAGTATAGAATATAGAAAAAAAAAGAATAAATACGTTTTTTTAAAATATCATAAGTTCCATTATAAAGTAGCATCTATTTTCTACTTTTACTACGTTCTACAGTCACCATTTCTACATCACCACCTATAGGAGGATTTAGCTTAGAAACAGCCACTTTTGCCTCTTGTATTAAAACTTCTTCTTTAAAAAAGCGCACAAGGATGCGTTCACAAACAGTTTCTAACAGGGCAGAAGGAATCGCCATTTCTTCTTTTACAATGCGATTAAGTAATACATAATCTACAGTATCACTTAGCTTGTCTGTTTGTGCACTTTGTTCTAAATCTGCAAAAACTTCTACATCCACTCTATAATCAGATCCTATGGTTGTCTCTTCAGAAAGACAACCGTGATATGCATATACTCGTATGTTTGTGACTTTAATCTTTCCCATTATATGTTATGATCTATATAAATATTGATCTTCCATTTTATTTTATTCAAATGTACTACTAGAATATCAAATGATACTTATGTATAAGTAACAATATCATACTGATTATTATTTTATATTGAGAGATTTGAGAGTAAAAGTATTACGCTTTCGCGAAAGCGTATAAAACAACAACCAAATCACCTATGTATGTCATTTGCAAAATCACTAATTTAGTACCCATAATATGAGACAATGACAGAAGCACACAAACCACTCAATTTTATAGAACAAATTGTAGAAGAAGATCTTGCAGGTACATATACTAAAGATGATTTACGATTTAGATTTCCTCCAGAACCTAATGGATATTTACACATAGGCCACTGTAAAGCGATTTGTATAAGTTTTGGGTTAGGAGAGAAGTACGGAGCACCAGTAAACTTGCGTTTTGATGATACTAATCCTGCAAAAGAAGAACAAGAATATGTAGATGCTATTAAGGAAGATGTTTCTTGGTTGGGCTACAAATGGGATAAAGTGTGTTTTTCTAGTGATTATTTTCAGCAATTATATGACTGGGCTATAACATTAATTAAAGATGGAAAGGCTTATGTAGATTCTCAAACCTCTGAAGCAATGGCAGAGCAAAAAGGAACACCTACACAACCTGGTGTAGATGGACCTTATAGAAATCGTTCTGTAGAAGAAAATCTAGATCTTTTTGCAAGAATGAAAGCTGGAGAGTTCTCTGAAGGAGAACATATTTTACGTGCAAAAATAGATATGACGCATACTAATATGTTAATGCGTGACCCTATTATGTATCGTGTGTTACATAAAGATCATCATCGTACAGGTTCAGATTGGTGTATCTATCCTATGTACGACTGGACACACGGAGAAAGTGATTATATAGAACAAATAAGTCACAGTTTATGTTCATTAGAGTTTAAACCTCATCGTGAGTTATATGATTGGTTTTTAGATCAAGTATATACTGGTAAAGATGTACGTACAAAACAACGAGAATTTGCACGACTCAATCTCAATTATACAATTATGAGTAAGCGCAAGCTTCTTAAATTAGTAGAAGAAGGTGTAGTTTCTGATTGGGATGATCCTCGTATGCCTACAATTTCTGGATTACGTCGTCGTGGTTATACAGCTGCATCGATACGCAATTTTATAGATGCTGTAGGTGTTGCAAAGCGCGATAATGTGATAGATGTTGCATTATTAGAATTTCATATAAGAGAAGATCTTAATAAGACAGCTCCTCGTGTAATGGCAGTGCTAGATCCAGTAAAACTTGTAATTACTAATTACCCAGAAGGACAAGAAGAATGGCTTGATGCCGAAAATAATCCAGAAGATCAAACAGCTGGAGAACGCAAAGTTCCGTTTAGTAGAGAACTTTATATCGAACGAGAAGATTTTAAAGAAAATGCAGGAAATAAATATTTTAGACTTACTACAGGTAAAGAGGTACGTTTAAAAAATGCATATATCATAAAAGGAGGAGAAGCTATTAAAGATGCTTCTGGTACTATTACAGAGATACATTGTACATATGATCCAGAAAGTAGATCTGGAAGTGGTACAGAGGCTTCTAAACGTAATGTAAAAGGTACATTACATTGGGTTTCTATACAACACGCTGTTAAAGCAGAGGTACGTCTTTTTGATAGATTGTTTAGTGATGAAAATCCAGATGGTCACGAAGGCAAAGATTTTATGGATTTTATTAATCCTAATAGTTTACAAATAATCACAGGATATCTTGAACCTAGTTTACAAGAAGTATCTACAGGAGATATATTTCAGTTTCAACGTATGGGATATTTTAATGTAGATAAAGAGTCTACAAAAAAACATCTTGTGTTTAATAGAACTGTAGGGTTAAGAGACTCTTGGGCTAAGAAAAAACCTAAGCAACAACAACCACAACAGCAAGGTGCTCAAAAACCGCAACAACAAGCATCGCCATTAAGTGTGATTAATAAATTAGGTAAAAAGCTTGCAAACCTTCCAGAAGAAAAGCGACTTAAGACAGTTGCAGATATACACAAATATGCAGTAGAACTCACAGAAGAAGAAGTGCAAGGTTTTTTTAATACTGCTGCAAAAAAAGTAGGAACAAGACTTGCTGGATTAGAGAGTTTATACGCTTTTGCGAAAGCGCAAGAAAAAGAACCTAAAGATATAGAAGGAGCAGCCGCGTTTATAGAAAAAGCTAGAGAAGATAATAATGAATTACTTCAAGAGGCTGCTAGTAGATTTTAGATAAAAAAAGAACCCCAGACGTTCTATAGCATCTGGGGTTTTATATTTTTAGTCTTGATGTATTTAATCAAGATCTAAGTCATTGTTATTCTTTTTCTTTCTTTTTACACCTATTCCTTTGGCTTCATTATCTTTTTTCATTTGTTCTCCTATTTGATTAGAAGCTACAAATGAAGTGATCATATCATTAAGCATATTACTTCCCGCTTGAGGAGAGTTAGGCATTAAAATAAGATTAGAATTAGTTTGTTCACCCATAGATTGTAGAGTATCATAATGTTGTGTTACTACAATAAGTGCAGAGGCTTCTTGAGAATTAATACCTACATTATTTAATACATCTACAGATTCTTCTAGACCACGAGCAATCTCACGACGTTGGTCTGCTATACCTTGACCTTGGAGACGTTTAGACTCTGCCTCTGCACGTGCTTTTGCTACAATCTTAATACGATCTGCCTCAGCTTCAAACTCTGCAGCTACTTTCTCACGCTCTGCAGCGTTAATACGGTTCATTGCTTCCTTTACTTGTAAATCAGGATCTATGTCTGTCACAAGTGTTTTTATGATGTCAAAACCATAATTAGACATTGCTTCATTAAGTTCACGTTTTACTGCTATTGCAATATCATCTTTACGCTCAAAAACATTATCTAATTTCATTTTAGGAACCTCTGCACGTACTACATCAAAGACATATGAAGTAATTTGATCGTGCGGATTTTCTAGTTTATAGAATGCATCATATACTTGGTCTTTACGCACTTGAAATTGTACAGAAATTTTAAGGCGCACAAAAACATCATCTTTAGTTTTTGTTTCTATAATTACATCAAGTTGTTGAATCTTGAGATTAATACGTCCAGCAATTTTATCAAAAACTGGAATTTTAAATTGAAGCCCTGAATTACGAACTCCCACAAATCGTCCAAATCGTTCTATAATTGCTGCTGTTTGTTGTTTTACAATAAAAAAAGCAGAAATTAATACAATAAATGCAAATACGATTATTGCAGGTAATATAAATTGTCCCATAATAGTTATTAGTTTATAAATTGTTTAAAGATAAGTCTACAGTTTGTAAAAAAAGTAACGGTTTTTGAAAAATTTTCTTTTAGCCGAGAAACTTATTTTATATTATATTGTTTTAAAAGAAAGATTAACCATTTAATTTTTTATAATGAAGTATTTCTATCTAGTAGTATTGTTCGTTTGTATAAGTACAACTTCTTTTGCTCAATCATATTATGGTTCGGGAAATTATAATAGAATAGGTCTTCAGGGACAAGTAGCTTTGTTTGATATAAATACATCAGATTTTAATGTTAAACAAGAAACAGGTGTTTTAACAGGATTTACGACTAGAGGAAGATTATATAATAATTTTGGAATGGTATACGGTATAGATTTTTTAAGTAGTAAAGTGAGTATCGAGACATTATCCTCAGATAATTCTCAACAGGTAGATACCGAATTTTCTACTATAGGAGCAAAGCTCAATGTATTTTTAAGCTATAATCTTATAGATAAACACCTTGCAATTGATGTAGGTCCTTCACTATTAATTAATGGAAAGTTAGAAGTAAAAGATAGTGACCAAGAAACTAATATTGTTTCTGGATATACATTACTAACCGCTGGAGACTTACAAGAAATATCTCGTATAAACCCTTTTGGAGTTATTGGAATCACAGGAGGTTTTGAACACGTGAGATTTACGGTACAATACCACTATGGATTTACTAATATTTTAAATAATCTTAATAAGCAAAGCTTATCTGATATAGATACTCAAGCATCAGATTTTAAGGGTGATGCTTCTATTATTTCTGGAGGGATTGTTTTTTACTTATAATAATTGATCGATGATACATTAATAAAAAGAGCTAGCTAACTTAGCTGGCTCTTTTGTTTATTTTCACAATGTATCTATTGCTTTTTGAATCCGGTTTAATGTTTCTTCTTGCCCTATACTTGTTGCAATATCAAAAACATCTGGTCCTTGCATTGCTCCTACAAGACTTAATCGTAGAGGTTGCATTACTTTACCAAAACCAAGACCTTTATCTACTATCCAACCTTTAAGTGCCGTTTGAGCTTCTACAGTTGTAAAGTTTGTAACATTTTGAAGTACTAGTTTTACTTCACTCATAATATCAGATGTATCTTCTTTCCAAGCTTTTTTTGCAGCTTTTTCATCATAAGAAGTAGGCGCTGTAAAGAAATAATTTCCAAGTGTCCATAAGTCTTCTACAAAAACAGCACGTTCTTTTATAAGAGATACTATGTGTCTCACATAGTCATCTTGAGGACTTACATCTTTTGTTTTAAGATAATCTATAAATTGTGTTGTTATCGTTTCTTCATCCTTAGATTGCATATATTGCTGTTGAAACCACTTTGTTTTTTCAGGATCAAATTTTGCACCAGCTTTATTCACTTTATTTAAGTTAAAAGCAGCTATAAGCTCTTCTAATGAAAATAACTCTTGCTCAGTACCAGGATTCCATCCTAAAAAGGCAAGCATATTAACCACAGCTTCAGAAAAATAACCATCTTCTTTATATCCAGCAGATATTTCGTTGGTTTTAGGATCTTTCCATTCTAATGGAAATACAGGGAATCCCATTTTATCACCATCGCGTTTACTTAGTTTTCCTTTACCCACAGGTTTTAAGATAAGAGGTAAATGAGCAAACTTAGGAGCTTCCCATTCTAAAGATCTGTATAATAAAATGTGTAAAGCAAGAGAAGGTAACCACTCTTCACCACGTATCACGTGCGTGATTTCCATTAAATGATCATCTACAATATTTGCAAGATGATAGGTAGGCATTCCGTCAGATTTAAAAAGCACTTTATCATCTAGAATGTTAGTATCTATCTCTATATTTCCACGTATCTCATCATACATTTTTAAAACTTCATCTTGCGGAGACTTAAAACGTATCACATAATCTCCTCCAGCATCAATACGAGCTTTTGTTTCTTCTTCAGAAAGCACAAGAGAGTTTTCTAGCTTTAGTCTATTATGCCAGTTATAGATAAATGTTTTTCCATTTGCTTCGTGATCTTTACGATGTGCATCGAGATCTTGAGAAGTATCAAATGCATAATAAGCATTACCAGAATCTATTAATGCTTTTGCATAAGCAAAGTATTTGTCTTTACGCTCGCTTTGTCTGTATGGACCATATTGTCCAATCTCTTTTGAGGAGGAGATTCCAGGACCTTCATCATAAGGAATGTTGCACCAGTCTAGACTGTTTTTTATATAATCTTCGGCACCAGCGACATATCTATTTTGATCTGTATCTTCTATACGTAATATAAAAGTACCACCGTGCTTCTTTGCATATAAGTAATTAAAAAGTGCTGTACGTACACCACCTATGTGTAATGGTCCAGTAGGAGAAGGTGCAAATCGCACCCTTACATTTTGAGACATAAAGAGTAAATTTTATGCAAAGATACTGGGAAGGTTTTAAAAGCATTAAGGATATGGTTTAAAGTTTTTACGCTTTCGCGAAAGCGTACTCATAACACCCAATGTTTTTTTTAAAAAGTAATTAAAAGCAAAAAAATTATTTAAATACCTTCAGGAAGTTGCTCAGGAGGAACTCGTTTATTCATTACCTTAAACCAAAACGGCGGAAACAAAGCAAGCACCATACTCGTAGGATATCCATACGGTAATTGCGGACTCACATCGTGGTAGTCTAATAATTGGTATTTTTTACTCGCACGATAGTGGTGATCACTATGACGTGTGAGTTCATACAAAAGAATCCTTCCAAAAATATGGTTGCTGTTCCAAGAGTGAACTTCTCTCACACGTTCATAACGACCACTAGCGGTTTTCTTTCGGCGCAAGCCATAATGCTCTATATAATTAATGGTTTCTAATAATAAGAATCCTGAAATGGCTGCAAAGAAAACAATTATAAAGCCGTAAAGTCCAAAAAATATAAAAGTAGTTCCAAGATATGCTGCTTGAAAAATATGATACCACAACATATTATTTTTAATAGAAAAGAAGGAGATTTTTGCTTGTTTAAGTAATCTCATTTGTATGTTCCAAGAACTTATGTATTGTTTATATACAGAAGATATCCAGAAAGCATATAAGCTTTGGTTATATTTTGCTGTTGCAGGATCTTCAGGAGTTGCTACATTGAGATGATGGCCATAATTATGTTCTACAAAAAAATGCATATATAGAGCAGGCATTAACAATATTTTTCCCATTAACTGTTCAATTTTTGTTTTTCTATGACCAAGCTCGTGAGCGACATTTATCCCGTTAGATCCTATTACTATACCACAAGAAAATACTAAACCTATAATTTCTGAAGTAGAAAAATTACCAGTAGTAAGAGTTGTAAGTGTCAAATAAAGACAGCTAAACACTATAAAAATGTTAAAGTATAATAGAAAATCTGTCCAGTGTAGTTTCTTCTTAGGCTCTTTTTCATCATCACCAATATTGAGTCTATTTACAGGAAAAACACTTTCAAGTATAGGTACTAATACAAATGTATAAACGGGCGTGAGCCAAGCCCAAATGCCTTGTTGCGTAAGTCCAATGAAGGCACAAAGTGGTATAGAATATGCAGTGAGATATTTGAGATCTTTCATAGAAAAGTGAGTTTATCTGTTTTAAACGACAGAAATATTTACATAGCGACCTCAAAATAATACATTTACAAAACATAATAAAATATGTACTTTAGAGGTTGCTATTAAGAAGAAGTATGACAGACGATGAATAGATTTAAAAAAATAGAACAAAAATTAGAAGGATTTATACGTAAGTATTATATAAATGAACTACTGCGTGGTGTGATTTTATTTTTTGCTTTTGGAGTATTATATTTTTTAATCACACTACTTATAGAATATTTTTTTTGGTTAAGCCCAAGTGGTAGAACTGTCTTGTTTTGGTTATTTGTTGCTGTAGAAATAGGATTACTTGCAAAGCTTGTCGTGATTCCATTAGCTAGATTATTTAAACTCTCTAAAGGAATTAATTATAATGATGCTGCGGCTATTATAGGAAATCATTTTCCTGAAGTAAGTGATAAATTAGTTAACACCTTACAGCTTAAAAGTGAAGTTCAAGACTCTGAGTTGCTGCTAGCAAGTATAGAACAAAAGAGTGAGCAATTAGAACCCATTCCTTTTAAACTAGCTATTAATTTTAAAAAGAATATTAAGTATTTAAAATATGCAGCTATTCCAGTAGTAGTATTTCTTATTGCAAATTACTTTGGAAAAGAAAAAGTGTTTTCATCAAGCTATGAAAGAGTTGTAAATTATAATGAAGCATATGAGCCTCCAGCTCCTTTTAGCTTTTTTGTGGTAAATGAATCATTACAAGCTATAGAAAATCAGGATTATGACTTGATTGTTCGTACTGTAGGAGATCGCATACCAGAAGAAGTAAGTATTTCATATAATGACGAGGTATATTTATTACAGCAAATTTCTCCTGGAGAATATCAATATACTTTTGAGCAACCTACGGAGGCTTTGAGTTTCAATTTAAAGGGAAATAAAGTTTCTTCACAACCTTATACTTTAGAGGTTGTAAAAGTTCCTGTATTGCTTGATTTCCAAATGCAGCTAAACTATCCAAATTATACTGGTAAAAAATCAGAGTTAATTAAAAATACAGGAAGTGCTATTATTCCAGAGGGAACAAATGTTACTTGGCAATTAGACACCAGACAAACAGATAAAGTAGACCTTGTATTAAAGGATACTATTATTCCTTTTGCTTTAACCCAAAACAAAAACACTCAAAAGAAATTTGAGATATCAAAAAACATATATAATAATGTTAGTTATGAGGTAAGCACAAGTAATAGCAAGTTAGAACACTTTGAAAATCTTGCTTATAATTTACAAGTCATAAAAGATCAATATCCTCAAATTAATATAGAAACCAAAAGAGATAGTATTGATGAACAACAACAATATTTCTACGGTAAGGTAACAGATGATTATGGCTTTAGCTCATTACGTTTAGTGTACTATCCATCAAATTCAGAACAAAAACAATATCAGTCTTTAGATATTTCAAAGGGCAATGTAGATCAATTTATTTATGCTTTTCCTAACGAGATAACACTTAAAGAGGGAATTACTTATGAATACTATTTTGAAATTTTTGATAATGACGTAATCCACAATTATAAAAGCGCAAAGAGTACTGTATATAATTATAATAAGCTCACAGAATCTGAGCTAGAAGATAAACAGCTTGAGCTACAAGAGAAGGCTATAAACAATCTTGATAAATCTCTTTCACAAATGAAAGAAAGAGAAAAAGAATTACAAGAAATTTCTAAAACTCAAAAAGAGAAGGAGCAACTTAGTTTTAATGATCAAAAGAAACTCGATAACTTTTTAAAGCGCCAAGAGCAGCAGGAAGATTTAATGAAAGATTTTTCTAAGCAACTTAAAGAAAACTTAGATCAATTTCAGAAAGATAAAGAGCTCACAGATGAGGAAAAAGAAAAGCTTAAAGATCGTTTAGAAAGACAAGAAAAAAAGGCAAAAGAAAATGAAAAGCTTCTTAAAGAATTGCAAGAGCTTCGTGATAAATTACCTAAAGAACAGCTCACAGAAAAACTAGAACAATTAGAGAAGCAAAACAAAAATAATAAACGCAATCTTGAGCAAATGGTTGAGCTCACCAAGCGTTATTATGTTCAGAAAAAAGCAGAGCAAATAGTAAATGAATTAGCAAAGCTTGCAGAGAAGCAAGAAGCATTAAGTAAAAAAGAAGGAGAAGAAAACACAAAAGCAGAGCAAGATAAACTTAATGAAGAATTTAAGAAAATAGAAGAAGCTTTAGAAGATCTCGAAAAAGAAAATCAAGAACTTAAAAAGCCTATGAGTTTACCTAGTGATCCTGAAAAACAAGAAGCGATTAATGAGGAGCAACAAGGGGCGTCAGAAGAATTAGAAAAGCAAGAACAACAATCAAGTAGCGATCAAAAGAATACATCTGAAGCACAAAAAAAGCAAAAACAGGCAGCTCAAAAAATGAAACAGATGAGTCAGTCTATGCAACAACAAATGCAAATGAGTGGAGAACAATCTCTACAAGAAGATGCAGAGATGTTAAGACAGATATTGGATAATTTACTTACGTTTAGTTTTGAAGAAGAAGTAGTAATGAAAGAGTTTAGGAAGATAGATGATAAGAATCCTAATTATGCTAAAAAGCTAAGAAGACAAAATGTTCTCAAGCAAAACTTCTCCCATATAGACGACAGTCTATATGCACTTTCTTTACGTCAACCAGATCTAGATGAAATTATAAATGAATCATTAGTAGATATAGATTATAATATTGAGAAGACACTAAAACATCTTGCAGAAAATCAAATTTATCAAGGAGTAGGTAGCCAGCAATATATTATTACAGGAGCAAATGAACTTGCAGATTTTTTAAGTAAATCTTTAGATGATATGCAAAATGCTATGATGTCTGCATCTGGTTCTGGACAAGGGAAAGGTCAAGGAATGGGACAAGGAAGTGGCAGTGGTCAAGGAGAACAACTTCCAGATATAATACAAAGCCAAGAAGCACTTAATAAAAAAATGCAACAAGGTAAAAAACCAGGAGAAGGTGGTGAACAGCCTGGTGAAGGTGGAAAAGGACAAGAAGGATCACAACCAGGAGGTGATTCTCCAGGATCTAATGGTGAAGGTGGTGAACAAGGAGAAGGAAATGATGGAGATGGTCAAGATGGAAAAGGAGGTACAGGTGGTGGAAAAGGGTCTAACAATGGTAATAAAAATGGTGATGGAATCGAGCCAGGAGAAGGAGGGGAAGGTAGTGGTGATGACGAGTACGAACAAGGATTACTCTATGAAATTTATAAAGAACAATCTAAGCTTAGAAGACAATTGCAAGATGCTATAGAACAAGAAGGGTTAGGTGATGATGCAGAACAACTTGTAAGAGATATGAAAAATGTTGAACAACAATTATTAGATAAAGGTTTTTCTAACGATGTGATGCAACAAATGACTAAGTTAAAGCACGAATTATTAAAGTTGAAAGACGCCTCTTTTCAACAAGGTCAAGAAGAAAAAAGAGAGTCTAATACTAACCTAAAAGAGTTTTCTAATCCTGTTAATAGTTCTATAGAGAAAGCAAAAAAATATTTTAATACTACAGAAATATTAAGTCGTACAGCATTGCCTCTTAAAGAAGAATATAAACGTAAAGTACAAAGCTATTTTCAAGAATCTAATGATTGAATTTAATACTACAAATAACTTCAACCTTGACAATCCAATAAATATAACAGCTTGGATAGAAAAGGTAATCAGTAATGAAAATAGAGTTTTGGGTGAGGTAAATTACATCTTTTGTAATGATAAATATCTTCATAAGATTAATGTAGATTTTCTTAATCACGATACTTATACAGACATTATTAGTTTTGATTATACATCAGGAGGTGTCATAAATGGAGACATCTATATCTCTACAGAGCGTGTAAAAGAAAACGCAGCATCATTCGATGTTTCTTTTAAGGATGAGTTAGACCGTGTTATAATTCACGGCATACTCCATTACTGTGGCTACAAAGATAAATCATCAAAGGAAGCTATATTAATGCGTAAAATGGAAGATAAGTATTTAGCTATCAGGCACTAAATTTTTTCTTTTTTCTCTATTAAATTTTCATTACTAAACACTCACGTGTATAACGTTATATAAGACTGTATCTTTGCATCTTAATTTAATTTTTAGAATTACGCTTTCGCGAAAGTGATTACGACATCACATTCTTACAAAGCAATGTTCCACGTGAAACAATGAGTTTATTTCAAGATGTATATGATGTTATTGTAGTAGGTGCTGGCCACGCAGGATGTGAGGCTGCCGCTGCCGCTGCAAATATGGGAAGTAAAACACTTCTGGTAACAATGAATCTTCAAACCATTGCACAGATGTCTTGCAATCCTGCTATGGGAGGAATAGCTAAAGGTCAAATAGTTCGCGAGATAGATGCTATAGGTGGTTATAGTGGTATTGTGTCAGACAAAACAGCAATACAGTTTAAGATGCTCAATAAATCTAAAGGACCTGCAATGTGGTCTCCTAGAGTTCAAAGCGATCGTATGCGATTTGCAGAAGAATGGAGGTTGCGACTGGAGAGAACTCCAAATTTAGATTTTTATCAAGAAATGGTGAGTGGTCTCATAGTAGATCAAAACACCATTTTAGGTGTTAAAACATCTTTAGGAATTGAAATAAAAGCAAGGTCTGTAGTGCTCACTAATGGCACTTTTCTTAATGGATTAATACATATAGGTAATAAACAATTTGGCGGAGGTAGAGCAGGAGAAAAAGCGGCCACTGGTATAACAGAGCAACTCATTTCTTATGGTTTTGAATCCGGAAGAATGAAAACAGGAACACCACCTAGGGTAGACGGTCGTTCTTTAGATTTCTCAAAAATGATTATTCAACCAGGGGATGAAGCTCCAGAAAAGTTTTCATATTCTAAAGAAACAAAACCTCTTACAGAGCAGCGAGCGTGTCATATGAGTTATACTTCTCCAAAAGTGCACGATCTACTGCGTGAAGGTTTTGATAGATCTCCTATGTTTAATGGTCGTATTAAATCATTAGGTCCTAGATATTGTCCTTCCATAGAAGACAAGATCAATCGTTTTGCAGATAAAGACAGACATCAGTTATTTATCGAGCCAGAAGGCTGGGATACTTGTGAGATATATGTAAATGGTTTTTCAACTTCTTTACCAGAAGATATACAATTTAAAGCTCTTCGATCTGTAGCAGGTTTTGAAAATGTAAAGTTTTTTAGACCTGGTTATGCCATAGAGTATGATTATTTTCCACCTACTCAATTAAGACATACTTTAGAAACTAAACTTGTAAGCGGACTTTATTTTGCAGGTCAAATTAATGGAACAACAGGATATGAAGAAGCAGCTTCGCAAGGATTAATGGCAGGAATGAATGCTCATCTTAAAGTCCAAGAACAAGATCCTTTTATTTTAAAAAGGGATCAAGCTTATATAGGAGTTCTTATAGACGACCTTATTACTAAAGGAACAGAAGAGCCTTATCGAATGTTTACTTCACGTGCAGAGTATAGAACACTTTTACGTCAAGATAATGCAGATGAACGTCTCACACCTTTATCTTTCAAAGCAGGTTTAGCTAGTAAAGAAAGATTAGAAACAATGGAAAAGAAGAGGGAAGAAGCAGATAAACTTGTTTCTTTTTTCCATAAGACAAGTATTCTTCCAGAAGAAGTAAATGATATCTTAGAAGAAAGAGGGTCTTCTCCTATGAAACAATCAGATAAGATGTATAAGGTTTTTTCTAGACCACAAATACACCTCAGTGATATGATTACTTTTGATAAAGTTGCTTCATATATAAAAGAGAACAATCTCGATAAAGATGTTTTAGAACAAGCAGAAATTAAAGTAAAATATGCAGGTTATATACAAAAGGAAAAGGCAAATGCAGATAAGTTACAGCGCTTAGAGAATATTAAAATACCTGCTAATTTTGATTATTCTAAATTAAAATCTCTTTCTTTTGAAGCCAGAGAAAAATTAACTAAAATCCAACCTACAACCATTTCTCAAGCATCACGTGTGAGCGGAGTTTCTCCATCAGACATTAGTGTAATGCTCGTTTATATGGGTAGATAATTACTTTTTGTTCCACGTGAAACTTGTTTTTTAATTTCTTAAGCTTTAAAAATTTAAAGAAGACTAAACATTTCATTTAACACCCACTTCTAATGCATACAAATTTTGAGGTAAAAGATCATTCCATCACAGGAGAAACTTTTACAATGCATTATGATGCTGCGTTACATATGTATCGCACAGATCCAAAACCTCCAGAAGAGAACCTGTTTCGTTATTATGAAAGTGAAGATTATATTTCTCATACAGATGGGAAAAGATCTTTATTTGAATATGCTTATCAATTTGTAAAGAGAATTACGCTTTCGCGAAAGCATAAACTTCTTAAAGCATATCATCCTAAGAAAGGAGCTGTTTTAGATATAGGAGCAGGAACCGGAGATTTTTTAGAACACCTCTCAAAAAAGAATTGGAAAACGCTAGGAGTAGAACCTAGTAAAAAGGCAAGGTCACTTGCTCAAAAAAAAGGATTAGACCTATCAACAAGTATTTCAAAGTTAGAATCTCAAAAATTTGATGTAATTACAATGTGGCACGTTTTAGAACACGTGTATGATTTAGAAGATCAAATATATTGGTTAAAGAAATCTCTCTCTAAAGAAGGAACTCTTTTTGTAGCTGTTCCTAATTTTGAATCATATGATGCGATTCACTATAAAGAATATTGGGCAGCCTATGATGTACCTAGACATTTATATCACTTTTCTCAAAAGTCTATAGAATTACTTTTTGGCAAATACGGATTAGAAGTTGTTTCTGTAAGACCAATGAAATTTGATGCTTACTATGTGAGTTTATTATCTGAAAAATATAAAAAAGAAAGTTTTAAATATTTACGCGCAATTTGGATAGGATTTTTGTCAAATGTAAAGGCTCGTACTTCTGGACAGTATTCTTCAAAGATTTATGTAATAAAACGCAAGAACACTTAAAATAAGACGTTTTAAGACACTTATTACTTAGTTTATTACAAAGTATACTATAAAAAATAGAAAAGAACTAAGATCTCTTTATAACGATCTATTTTTTATAAATTTTATTTATGTTAATGATTTGGGATATCATTATTTATTATATGTAAGACTTAGTTTCAAAATATCATTTTGAAACTAAAATGATAAGAGTAAACTAGATTTTAAAGAATTCACGTATTTTCGCCCAAATAAAAATTTATTAAAATGAAAAAAATATTTGTAATTGTTGCTGCTGCATTATTGACTGTAAGTTGTAACCAATCAAAAACCGGTTTTGTAAATACAGAAGACTTATTAAAAGAGTATACAGAACTTAAGGAGACTAAAGAGCGTTTTACAGCAAAGAACGATGCTATAATGAGTGATCTTGAAACTAAAATTCAAGCATATCAAATAAAAGAAGATCTTTTTAGAAAAAATGGTCCAACAATGGCTCGTGATAAAGCAGAAGCTCGTTATAATGAACTTTCTGCCGAAGCACAACAAATACAACAAGAGCGTCAGCAAAAAATAGGACAATTACAAGTAGAAAGTCAAGCTGCTATAGATAGTATCATCACGAAGGTGAAGAATAAGGTAAAGTCTTATGGAAAAGCAAACGGTTATGATTATATATATGGCTCAAATGATGCAGGAAGTGTTCTTTATGGAAAAGAAGAACTTAATGTAACAAGTTTAATTCTTGAAGAATTAAATGCAGGTTTTAAACCGTCAGATTCTACTGCGGTAAAGTAAAAAATAACATCTGTATAATAGTACAAAACGCCCATAATTTATGGGTGTTTTTTTTGTTTAAATCGCATATTAATATGCTACAAAAAGAGTATAAAAAATGGCAGATTAAAGAGCCATTTTATTTGTTTATAAAATAATTAAGCTAATGTACATTGTTTTTTTAGCTAATATGTTGCTAATATTTTAATAAGAAAACAAATGTTTCTTTTTTATTAAAATGAAGATAATATGATTTTAAAAAGCATAAATAACCACAGGAAATTAAACTAAAAATAATATTAGACACGCCTAAAAAAGACTGTTGTATACTATAATTATTAAGATTTTTTATGAAGTAATCTTGTAAGCTTGATAGAAAGATCAGTAAGAATTATTTTAGCATTTCCATTACGTTCTATATGATATGAAGCATCTTGAAGTGCTTTTACGATAGGAATGATATTATTATTATGTACAAATGGAGCAAATTTTGAAAGGTCAAAATTTGTATCTGATTGAAAGAAAACAAGATCATTTGCTTTGTAGTTTTTAAGCAATGCTTGACGAAAAAACTGAACACAATAGTGTAAGAATTTTTTCTGAGTTTCACGACCTGTTTTTGCAATGGTTTCACTCCATTGTATTAGTGCTAAAACAGCTTCTTTTTTCCCCTTTGCTTGAAAGGCTGTTCGTACCCAAGCAACAAACCATTTTTCAAATTGAATATCATCTCCATCCTGATGTAAAAGTTGGATGGCTTTTTGATAATTTCCTTGAGCTTGATGTGCAATTTTTTGTGCCTCAGATACTGTTGT
Organism: uncultured Dokdonia sp.; assembly: GCA_938002835.1. Taxonomy (GTDB): domain Bacteria; phylum Bacteroidota; class Bacteroidia; order Flavobacteriales; family Flavobacteriaceae; genus Dokdonia. Next base: position 18,134 of record CALKZS010000124.1, read on the forward strand.
GTTATAATTTTGTTGAAGCCCAGCAGCAATTTGATTTTCACTTAAATTTTGAAAGTGAAGTACCTGACACCTTGACTTTATAGTATCTATAATACGTTCCTCATTTTCAGTAAGTAATAAAAATAGTGTTTTTGCAGGAGGCTCTTCTAATAATTTAAGTAATTTATTAGAGGCTTCTGTATTCATTTTATCTACAGCCCAGATGATCATTACTTTATATCCTCCTTCATATGCCTTTAGAGATAATGCTTTATTTATCTCTACAGCTTCATCTACACCTATTCTTCCTTGTTTTTTTTCAATTCCTATGTGCTGGTACCATTCAAAGAGATCTCCATAAGGTTTCTCTTTAATAAATGACCTCCAGTCATTCATAAAAAGATTAGAAACAGGGTGTTTTTTTACATCTGCACTTACTGCAACAGGAAATGCAAAGTGAAGATCTGGATGTGATATGTTTTCAAACTTAAGGTTACAGGAGTGAGAACCATTTGTGTTTTCGCCTTGAGCGTTATTACATAGTATATACTGTGCATATGCTATTGCCATAGGTAAAACACCTGTTCCAGAAGGCCCTACAAACAATTGTGCGTGAGCAATACGACCTGCATCTACACTTGCTGTGAGATGATTTTTTATAAATGTTTGCCCTATGATTTTAGAAAATAACATAAATTCAAAGATACTATTCCACGTATAATTCAAGATTTCATTTATATGAAACTTTTTTCACTTAAAGCAAAAGAGAATCTATAACATAAAATACATATTACTCTATAGTATCTATAAATGAGTCTAAAATGCCACTATTTCTCTTTATTATAGAAGATAATAACATCTTCTATCTATATAAATTTTTAAAGCATTTTTTAGCGAGTTATATTTGCGTGTAAAACCTACATAGATGAAAACGATAGACAACCTTAATTTTGAAAATAAAAAAGCTTTAATAAGAGTAGATTTTAATGTGCCGCTTGATGAGGATGGCAATATTACAGACACAACACGTATTGAAGCTGCAAAGCCTACAATACTAAAAGTTTTAGAAGATGGAGGAGCTGCGATTCTAATGTCGCATTTAGGAAGACCAAAAAATAAAGAAGAAGAGTTTTCTTTAAAACAAATTACCAATAAGGTTTCAGAAATTGTTGGAGTAGAGGTAAAGTTTGCTCAAGATTGTGTGGGTACACCTGCTACAGAAGCCGCTGCTCAATTAGAAATGGGTCAGATTTTATTATTAGAAAACCTACGTTATCATCCTGAAGAAACAGCTGGAGATGTAGATTTTGCAAAGAGTTTAAGTGAGTTAGGAGATGTATATGTAAATGATGCTTTTGGAACAGCTCACCGCGCACACGCATCGACAACAGTAGTGGCTCAATTTTTTCCAGAAGCAAAATGTTTTGGCTCTTTATTAGCTAAGGAGATTGAGAGTTTAGACCGTGTTCTTAATAACAATGAAAAACCTGTTCTGGCTATTTTAGGAGGCTCTAAAGTATCTTCAAAAATCACTGTAATAGAAAATATACTAGATAAAGTAGATGAGATGATTATAGGTGGTGGTATGGCATTTACGTTTATTAAAGCTCAAGGAGGATCTGTTGGAAACTCTATTTGTGAAGATGATAAAATGGAACTTGCTTTAGATATTTTGAAGCAAGCCAAAGAAAAAAATGTAAAAATCCATATTCCTATAGATGTAGTTGCTGCAGATAAATTTGCAAACGATGCAAATACCAATGTGAGTGATATTACGACGATAGAATCTGGATGGGAAGGCCTTGATGCTGGTCCTAAATCTCGTCAAATTTTTGATGAAGTCGTAAACAGAGCAAAAACGATTTTATGGAATGGTCCGTTAGGCGTTTTTGAAATGGAAACATTCTCTGGAGGAACTATTGCATTAGGAAATAGTGTTGCTCAAGCTACACAAAATGGTGCTTTTTCTTTAGTAGGAGGAGGAGATAGTGTTGCGGCTGTAAAGCAGTTTGGCTTTGATAAAAAAGTAAGTTATGTATCTACTGGTGGTGGTGCAATGTTAGAAATGCTAGAAGGAAAAGCATTACCAGGAATAGCCGCTATAAAGGATTAAATTTTAAATTAATTTTTCATAAGAACCGTTGTAATGCTCACAACGGTTTTTTTATGGCTAAATTTATGGCTTTATAAGCACTCGTTTATAAATAAGAAAACTATATAAAACTCGTTGTTTACTCTATATGAACATATCAAAATATATATTAGGTTTATTCTTAGCTTGTACATTTTATGCAAATGCACAAGACACACTTTCTTATGAAAAATACATACAGAAAAACCCCGTAAACACTATTAAAAGAGATACTATTACCACCATAGACTCTATTACAAGTACAATAATCTCTCAAGACCTTCCTAAAACATTATTAGAAGTAAAAGTAAAAGACTCTATTGTTTTTAATCTTGAAGATAACCCTAAAGCTCAGCTCATAGACGAACGCTGGAGAAAAGAACTCTCCAGAATGGATCTTTTTGATTCTATTAATAGAATGAGAGAACAACAAGTGTATCAACCTGAGGTAAATCTTGAATTACCTACAGACACACTTAAAAAAAGACTTGCAGAGATTAATGCTCGCACACCTTTTAATGTAGAGTATAATCCATCTTTAGAAAGTGTTATAAATAGATACTTAAAACGCCACAAGGTGAGTATGGAAAAATTAATGGCAGTGAGCCAGTTTTACTTTCCAATGTTTGAAGAGCGACTTGATAAATATGATATCCCGCTAGAGATGAAATATCTTGCTATTGTAGAAAGTGCACTACGTCCTAGAGCAAAATCTAGAGTAGGAGCAACAGGGTTATGGCAATTTATGTTTGCAACAGGTCAGATATTTAATTTAGAGGTAAATAGTTATGTAGATGACCGTATGGATCCCATTGCAGCAACAGAAGCTGCTTGTGCATATCTCTCAAGATTATATAACGTTCACGGCGATTGGGACTTAGCCCTCGCGGCATATAATTCTGGTTCTGGAAACGTTTCAAAGGCAATACGCCGTTCAGGAGGTCTCACAAATTATTGGAACATAAGAGAAAATTTACCTCGAGAAACAGCTGGATATGTACCTGCATTTTTGGCTACGATGTATCTTTTTGAATATGCTGATGAGCACGGCTATCGTCCAGAAAAAGCACCCGTAAATTACTTTGCAACAGATACAATACACATAAAGCAAACCATTGCATTAGATCAGGTCTCAAGTATCGTTGGTATTCCTTTAGAAACGCTTCAGTTTTTAAATCCGCAATATAAATTAGATATCATTCCTGTTATTAAAGGAAAAAAGTATTATATACGACTTCCCATAGAGAACGTAGGTAAATTTGTACAGAATGAAGAGGCTATATACGCTTTCGCGAAAGCAGAATTAGAAAAACGTGAAAAACCGCTACCAGAAGTTTTAACTGCAGATTCACAAGTGAGATATAGAGTGCGTAGTGGAGATTATTTAGGGAAAATAGCAGAAAAATATGGAGTACGAGTAAGCCAGATTAAAAAATGGAACAAACTGCGCTCTAATGCACTTAAAATAGGACAGCGGCTAACTATTTACCCTCGTAAATCAGTTACAAATAGAGCGACAAATACCACTAGAACAGCTCAAAATACAAAAGGTAAAAAAACATATACCGTACAAGACGGAGACTCATTATGGAAAATAGCAAATAAATTTTCTGGAGTTAGTGTAGATAATATTAAATCGTGGAACAATATTCGTAGTAATAAATTAAAACCAGGAATGAAACTCATTGTATCAAAATAAGAATCAAATGAAAAATGTATTGATCATCTTATGCCTTAGTGTGTTTTCTATGAGTACAGCTCAAAAAAATATACTCAAACCATTTGATGTTGAAAATACACCTACAAAAAACCCAGTATATCATTACCTGTTAGGAAATTATAAAGCTACTTCCGAACAAAGGCAAAACGCCAAAAACGGAGTGTTAGATTGCGGTTATACACAAACCTTTTCAAGTGATATTACTTATGAAAAGCGCAATTGTGGAGATGCACCTCTAGCGACAGGAGAAGTACTTACTATTAAAAATCCTGATATAGATTCTGTTATTATTTGGGTAGAGACTTTGAATATTTTATATACTAAGGGTCAAGATAATAACGTATGGAACTTTGAACAAACAAGATATATGCCATTATCTAATAATACTCCTGGAGCTTATTTTGAAATTTATAAAGATTTAGAAAGTACAACCATTTTAGTAATGTCTGGTTGCTAGTTAATACATAATTAAAGAATATGATTAAAAAAATACTAATAATAGCTATCGCAGTAATTGCGATTACTTCTTGTGACAAAGAAGGAGAGAAAAAAGTGATTTTAGGAGAATCTGTAGGAAACATTAATAGTGTAAAGGTTGTTTTAGACAAAGAACAGTGGGAAGGAATGATAGGAGATTCTTTAAGATATGTTCTTGCAGACAATGTATACGGTTTACCACGTGAAGAACCAAAGTTTTCTATAGATCAAATACCTTCAAATGCGTTTAAAGATTTCTTACGCAAAAGCCGAATCTATGTACAGATTAAAAAGGCAGATAGTGCGACAGTAACTATTGTAAAAAACAAATATGCAAAACCACAAACAGGTGTAGTTATAACCGGAAGCAATCAAGAACAAATCGCGCATCTCATTATAGAAAATGAAGAAAAAATTGTAAAATCTCTTAAAAATCAAGAGCTTGTGGCGACACAACGCCGTATACGCAAAGCGCTTAAAAATACAGATTCACTCGCAAGTACTTTTGGGGTTCGTATACGCTTTCCAAATGCATATAGGTACGCATTTCAAGAAGAAGACTATTTCTGGATACGTAAAGATCTTAAACGTAATGGAAATATGAATATCACGGTATATGAAGTTCCGTATGATGTGATTGATAAAGACACAATAACGATTAAAAACATCATCCGTATGCGAGACTCTATTGGAGGAAAAATAATTCCTGTAGATGATGGTCGTTTTATTACAGAACGTGCGTTTTCGCCCTTCCTACAAGAGACAACGATAGATGGTAAGTTTGCATATGAGACCAAAGGAGTTTGGGAAGTAGCAGGTCGTTATATGGCAGGACCTTTTGTAAATTATGCGATACGAGATGAAAAAAATAGTCGTTATCTTATATTAGAAGGTTTTATTTTTTCGCCATCGCAAGATCAACGTGATAATATGTTTGAGTTAGAGAGTATTTTGAAGAGCGCAAAATTTGAAGCGAAATGATAATTTAAAAAAGAATAAAAAAAGGCTGCCTTTTTTAGGCAACCTTTTTTTATTGAGTCTTTAAGATTTTAAGATCTTTACGAATTAATTTTTAGGACTCCATTTAAGTAAATTAGGCTTTACAACAACCATAGCCCAACCCCAATTTTGAGTTACAGAAGCGTTAGATACGTTCTGAAGTATCTCAAGAGAATCTGATTGAAACATATGAGAGTAACCTAATTTGAGCGTTGCAAAAGGTAATAGTTTTTGAGTAAAAACAAGATCTATTTCTGTTCCTAAATAATCATCAATTCCTGTACCTAAACTCTCTGCTCCAGAAAAGTAATGACCTTTTATTAATAAAGAAGATTTACGACCTGTTTTAAAAACAACTTTTGCATTAAGATCGTTTAGACCAATATTGTTTGCGTGATTACCTACATAGAAATAATCTAAAAACCCATTAAACTTATGGTTTGTTCCAAAAATAGGAAAGAAAGATTCTATTTTACCATCAGAACCTCCATTCTCATCTCCACTTAATGTTTCAAAACCAATTCCAAATAAAGTGTTTTTTGGTTTATATGTAAGATCTATCAAGCCATTGTATGCAGAGAGATCAACATCTTGTGTAAACTTTCCTGTTTGTGCATATAAATTTGCTGCTATTGTAAACGCTTTAGATGGTTTTGCAACAAGATGAGCTCCAAAAGTTTGACGGTGTACATTACCATCTATAGGAGTTTGACCATCTGTAGAATCTAGATTTTGATATGAATTATTTGTAACAAGGAAACTAGCAGAGATTTTCTCCCAATCTTTATGTAATCTAGCAAATGCCATTCCTTTATAATCAAAAACGGCTCTTACATTTCCATCATTATTTGGATCAAATAATGTGTTTTCTCTAGTTACTCCATTTTGATTAAATGCTCCTCCTATATCAATGGACAACCCATCTTTTGAATACTTAACAAGTGCAGCATCGTGAAATCTACCTTGTAGCGCCCAATCAAGCCCTCCAAAAATTCTTTGATCATCATAAGATATAGCTTGTCTTCCTATTTTTGTAGACCAATTAGAACCTAGATCAAAACTTATCCAAGCTTGAGCAACCGAAAGGCTATTGTTGCCATCTGTTGCAGAGATTTGAGGAGTATCTCCCCAGACACTTACATCTTGAACACTCATATAAGCCGAGAATTTTTCTTGGGTATAACCAAATTTTAATCTAGAACGTTGTTGTATAAATAAGCCAGAATCTACACCATCAGGTATAAGACGGCCAAAACCATTAGAAACTTCTGCTCGAGGTCTAAAGTCTGCATCAATACGTAATTCTTGCGCATTAATTTGAGAAAACCCTATAAAGAGTAATAATATGTATATATGTTTCATTTGAGTATTGGAAAAAAAATAACGCATCCATTTTTAAAAAGAAAGATGCGTTATTTAGTTAATTAGATATTATATGTTGTAATCAATTATAGCTTTATCTTTTCGTATGCAATAGTTACATCGTTAAAAGCAGCTGTTATTTGATTACTTAATTTATATATTTCAGTAGCGTCTATTTTTTGACTAAATAAAGCGTCTTCCTTATTTAGGATTTCAGACCACACAGACATAGCTACACCTAATTTCTCTTCTACTTTAGAAGTGTTAATATCAGATATAAGAAGTGATCCTATAGTGCTTTCAATTTCATAATAAACACTTTGAAGTGTGCGTTCTGTTTGTTTACTTTTTCCTTTAAGGCCACTTGCAAAGTAGTATAAAGCAAGTCTTTGAGAAAGCATTCTCTGTTTTCCAGATAAATTAATGATTTTTTTAAGTTCATTATCCTCACCTCCATCTTCTTCATCAAATTGTGTATTTGATGCTTGAGATTCATTGATAATTGCAAGAACTACTTTGTTAGAAGCAGATAAAAGAGCGGTATTAGTTTCAATGATTTTGTTTGCATTTTCCTCTGTTGGGGTAGACTCTATAATTTTTTTAAAGTCCTTCCATAATTTATTAACTTCTTTAATGCTATTTTTTGTAGATTCTAATTGAGCATTAACTAGTAATATGTTGTTTTGTTTTTCAAAAATTAATTTACTTGTTAAGAGATCTCTTTTTGCTTTTTTATCTGTAGGATTATTAACTAGATAAACATAACTTTTAGCCATTTTTTGACCTAGCATTCTTTGTTTTCCAGAGATGTTAACAGCTTTGTTGAAATTTAAAATTCCATATTTGCTGTCATCTTGAGCCTTTACATTGTTTTTTATTCCTAATAATAGTATAACTGCTATTAGTAGGGATTTTATAGCATAGTTTGTTTTCATAATAATGTATATATAATTTTTTAAGTTAATTTAATATTCTTCAATAGATAATTTAGATAGTTTTTTATCTGTAGTAAGTGAGATGATAATAATAGACGATATACTATCAAATTCAACTAAATATGTTTTTTCTCCTTCTTCGTCTGTTAAGAATGTTTGTTCTCCCATAAGACCTTTGTTGGTATGAGTGTCATCAAGAAACACTTTAACTTTTTCAAGAGTAAATGTGGTTTTTAAATCTTCAGAAAAAAGGTCGAAAATTTTAGAGGAGTCTTTTGCATTGTATGCCTCTGCGATTTCTTTTAAAGAAGAGTCATAGTCTGCATCAGTTTGAGCCATAGCTATATGAGCAAAGAGCAATAATGTAATGTAGATTATTTTTTTCATTTGTTATAATAAGTTTTAATTAATAAAAACATATGTGTTTTGTAAGAATTTACTCTAAAT
>CALKZS010000125.1 GCA_938002835.1 uncultured Dokdonia sp.
CCTATTTGTTCAGAAATTTAGACGAAGTAAAAGCACAGTCCGAAGTCTTTAGGGAAGATTATAATCAATATCACCCGCATAAATCACTTGACAGGAAGAGCCCGAACGAACTTTTAAACGATTTTTTCAAAAGGGCTAGCCTTTTTGAAAAACATTTTGTTAATTTAAACACTGTGTGAAAAAGGGTAAGTCTTCAGTATACTTTAATATCACTTCTAAACAATAAAACTCATTTGTTGCTGAAAATCCAGAAAATGAATTCCCTAAAAGAATTTCCTACTTTTATTATGATGATGTACTTACTGCAAAAGTTTCTGCTAGAAAAATAGAAGTTGCATTTATTTATTGGAAAGTAGAAAAATAATTTTCTACTATACTTGATTGTCAAGTAATTGATCCAGAACATCTCGTACTTTCTCACTATTCCAGTCTGCAGCACCTTGTTCCTTCATTATGATGTTACCACTTTGATCAATAACGTAATTTGTTGGTATTGATCGTTCAAATAACTGTTTTGGGGTATTCATCATTGGGTTTACAGATGGTAATGTAAAACCTTTCTTATTCATAAACTTTTTTACAATTTCTGACTCCTCATTTGTGATAAGTATAAATTCGATTTTATCTCCATAATCATCATAAAGTAACTGAATAGAAGACATCTCTGCAATACAAGGTGGACACCACGTCGCCCAATAACTTACAAAAGTGACTTTACCAGAACCTACCTCTACTCCTCTCCTATTACCTTCCATATCTTGTAGTTGATATACAAAAGGAGATAATTTAGTTTGGTCTTCTTTAGAGAAAGCTTTGGGAGAAAATACAGCAACACTTAACTTATTAATTGCAACTTGTATTGTAGTACGTGTTTGTGGTATTATTAGTAATAAAATCACTAGTACTACTAATATATTTTGAAAAGAAAATTTTTTAATTTTTGCCATTATATAAAAACCTATCCATTTTTAAATAATTATTAAAAATGGATACTATTATGCATTATTATGAAACTTTTAATCTAATTTCATTGCGATTAAAATCAAGAAAGTTAATTGCTTTTAATTCATTCATTATTGTATTAAAAGTAGGTCTTGAAGTACCTATAAGACTCGCAATATCTTTTTGGGTATATGGATGTTTTATTACTGTATCTCCTGTATCTGGACAACAATAACCATAATCATCTGCAAGTTCATTTATAAATTCTTTTACTCTTGTTTTTGCATCTTTAAATAACAAAAGATCTAATCTACGTTCTAACTTTTTAAATCGTATCCCTATAAACTTATATACTTTTAAACTAAATGTAGAGTTGTTACGCATTAAATCTTGCATTTGCTCTACAGCTACAGGACATATAGTAGTTCCTGAATCTAGAGCTTGTGCAAACTCACTTCGAGATTCCTCACCTAGGATGGCTTTCTCTCCAAAAAGTTCTCCTCTTGTTAAAATAGCCCTTATCACTTCTTTACCGTCATCAGAATAATAACCTAGTTTTACTTTTCCTTTTTTAATGAGATATACCTTATCTGCTTTATCTTCTTGTAAATAGATAAAATCTCGCTTCTTATAATCAATGAAACTATGTAATTTCCTGTAACGTCTTGTTTTATGAGGGCATAAGGTATTAAAAATATTTACATCTTCTAGAAACCAAATTTTTGACATTATCTTAATCTATTCTTTTTGGATAATTTAGGGTAAAAATTATGTCGTATAACAATCATATATCTTACATAAAAGTTAAAAAAATATCATATTGTCATTCTATATAAGAATACGCTTTCGCGAAAGCGTAACATAAAATAGCACATCAATTCATTAAAGAAAAGTATCACACATTTCAAAACACTACACTAATACGTTAAATAACATTTAAATCATTGTTTTTTAGATATATAGATCGAAATTTATTAAACAAACAATTAACTTATAGAACTATTATTATGATTAAAAAAATCTTAAATGTTATTGGTGTAAAAAAATAAACAAGCTAGAACAAAAAAATATTAATGGAGGGTTTGATTTTCCATTTTTTGATGAATGCTGCGTGTGCGTTTTTACACCTGCAAATCGTCCATATCAAATATTAATAACACAATCTTGTGCTATTTCTTGTCCAGAAGATGGAAGTTTTGGATTTGAAGATTCTGGTTGTTAAGAAGGATATCGTTTTACACAAAAAAACTCCACTAAGAATAGTGGAGTTTTTTAGGTTGTATAAATAATGTCACTTAAGCATCATTCTCTTTTTTAATCAAATTTAAAGCACTTCCTTCACGATACCAAGCTATTTGAGCATCATTATATGTGTGATTAACTTTGATAATGTCTTTGCTTCCGTCTGCGTGAACAACCTCTACTGTAAGCGGTGTATCTGGTGCAAAATCTGCAATATCTATAAAGTTGAATGTATCATCTTCTTGAATAAGATCATAATCTGCTTCATTTGCAAAAGTAAGACCTAACATTCCTTGTTTCTTAAGGTTTGTTTCGTGTATACGCGCAAACGACTTAACAATTACTGCGGCAACACCTAAATGGCGAGGCTCCATAGCTGCGTGCTCACGAGAAGAACCTTCACCATAATTATGATCTCCCACAACTACTGTTTTAATTCCTGCTTTTTTGTATTCACGCTGTGTGTCTGGCACTCCTCCAAATTCTCCTGTTAATTGATTTTTAACAAAGTTTGTTTTCTTTCCAAAAGCATTTACAGCTCCTATTAAACAGTTGTTAGAGATATTATCTAGGTGACCACGGAAACGTAACCAAGGTCCAGCCATAGAGATGTGATCTGTAGTACATTTTCCAAAAGCCTTAATCAATAGTTTCATTCCTTGTACCTCTTCATTTTTAATAGGTTCAAAAGGAGTTAATAATTCAAGGCGCTCAGATGTTGGACTTACCACTACACTAACATTGCTACCATCTTCTAATGGAGCTAGATAGCCATTGTCTTTTACATCAAAACCTTTGGGAGGTAACTCCCATCCTGTAGGCTCATCAAACATTACTTCTTGTCCATCTTCTGTAAGTAATTTATCTGTAAGTGGGTTAAAGTCTAGACGGCCAGAAATCGCTATTGCAGCGGTGAGTTCTGGTGACGCAACAAATGCGTGTGTATTTGGGTTACCATCTGCACGTTTTGCAAAGTTTCTATTAAAAGAGTGTACAATACTATTTTTTGGTGCGTTTTTAGGATCACTATAACGCGCCCATTGACCTATACAAGGTCCACAAGCGTTTGTAAATATCTTAGCATCTAGTTTTTCAAAAATTCCTAAAATACCATCACGTTCTGCTGTAAATCGCACTTGTTCAGATCCTGGGTTGATACCTAGTTCTGATTTCATTTTTATTCCTTTATCTAATGCCTGTTGTGCAATAGAAGAGGCTCTTGATAAATCCTCATAAGAAGAGTTTGTACAAGACCCTATAAGTCCCCACTCTACATTAAGAGGCCACTGATTTTTAGTTGCTTTTTCTGTCATTGCTGTTCCTACTTCTGTAGAAAGGTCTGGCGTAAACGGTCCATTAAGCAATGGCCCAAGTTCAGAAAGATTAATCTCAATTAATTGATCAAAATATTGTTCTGGGTTTGCATATACCTCTGCATCAGCAGTGAGATATTCTTTGATATTATTTGCGGCATCTGCAACATCTGCACGATCTGTAGAACGTAAATAACGCTCCATAGATTCATCATATCCAAAAGTAGATGTTGTTGCTCCTATCTCTGCTCCCATATTACAGATAGTACCCTTTCCTGTACAAGACATAGACGTAGCTCCAGGTCCAAAATATTCTACAATAGCTCCTGTACCTCCTTTTGCTGTAAGGATTTCTGCTACTTTAAGAATTACATCTTTTGGCGCTGTCCATCCTGAAAGCTTACCAGTAAGTTTTACACCTATAAGCTTAGGGAATTTTAGTTCCCAAGCCATTCCTGCCATTACATCAACAGCATCTGCTCCTCCTACTCCAATAGCTACCATACCAAGACCACCCGCATTAACTGTATGAGAATCTGTACCTATCATCATTCCTCCAGGAAATGCATAATTCTCTAGTACAACTTGGTGTATAATTCCAGCTCCAGGCTTCCAAAAACCAATTCCATATTTATTAGATACAGATTCTAAGAAGTTAAATACCTCACTAGATATATCGTTTGCGTTTTTAAGGTCTGTAACAGCACCATCTTTTGCTTGTATCAAGTGATCACAGTGTACAGTTGTAGGAACTGCTACTTGAGGCTTTCCTGCTTGCATAAACTGTAATAATGCCATTTGTGCTGTTGCATCTTGACAGGCAATACGATCTGGCGCAAAGTCTACATAGTCTTTTCCACGTGTAAAAGCTTTACTAGGCTTTCCTTCCCATAAATGGGAATATAAAATTTTTTCAGAAAGTGTTAAGGGTTTACCTACAAGGTCACGAGCAGTGTCTACACGCTCTGCCATATTTGTATAAACCTTCTTGATCATATCAATGTCAAATGCCATATATAAGGTATTAGATTATTTAAAAAAAATATAGATTACGAAAATACAAAATACGCTATTTAAAACCAATATTTATAGACTTTACATAGACAGCTCATAGAGTATGCAATAAATAATATTTACTAAAAACATTCCTTTGCAAAGAAAGTCACATTAAAAAAAGAAATGAGTAACAAAAAAAAATCAATCACAGCAAATCATCATTATTTAAAAGCTTTTAATGACGCATTTAATAGTTAAATTGGTATTATAAGTTAGCTCTCCTTTTTTTAAAATTCGGGTATAAAAAAGACCTGCATCAACTAAATGATGCAGGTCTTAAAAAGGCGGCGACCTACTCTCCCACAAGTAGTAGTACCATCGGCGCTGGCGGGCTTAACTTCTCTGTTCGGAATGGGAAGAGGTGAGCCCCGTCGCTATAACCA
>CALKZS010000126.1 GCA_938002835.1 uncultured Dokdonia sp.
CTAAAATTAATAGTACAACTCTCTGATTGACCAAACCATTTTAACCTATTACGAGAAGCTGATTTATAGATACCATCACGAAGCATTCTTGGTACAAAGGCAAGTAAGGCGGCTACTCGTTTCCATTTAGGCATCTTAGAAATAATTTTAAGAAAACCATCAGAGTGAGTATGTGGCCCATTTTGATCAATAAGGATCACAGTGTCTAATTGCTGAGTTGGATATCCATATTTTTTAAGTAATTCTTGTCCTTTTGGAGATTGAAAAGCAATAAACTGAAAGATATCTTCTGAAGCAAATTTCATTAACCACCCTATAACTCCATTACATAGATTACATTCACCATCAAATATGATTATGTTTTTAATTACAGAAGGTTTCATTTTGTTGATTTTTAGATTGCTATACAATTATAGTCGTATAAAACCGTCAATCATTTCAATAGCTCGATGAGAATTGCTATAAATTTTAGAGTTGTGAGTTGCGATAACTACACTTTTGTTTTTAGATGCTGTAATCTCTTTTAATAAGTCAAATATTAAATCTGAATTTTTTTGATCTAGATTTCCAGTAGGCTCATCTGCAATAATAAGAGAAGGATTATTAATTAATGCTCTGGCAATAGCAACACGTTGTTGTTGTCCTCCAGAAAGTTGATATGAAGGACGTTTTGTATATGCTCCCATTCCAACTTCACCTAATAATGATATGGCATCTTTTTTAATCTCTTCTTTGCTTTTTTGGGCTAATTTCATTGCTGGTAACATTACATTTTGAAGTACATTAAACTCCGGTAATAAATAATGAAATTGATATACAAATCCTATATGTTTATTTCTAAAACTAGTTAGTCCAGCAGATGGTAGTTGTTTAATTTCTTGATTTTGAATTTTTAAGTCGCCTTGAAAATCTGTATCTAATGTTGACAATACATACAATAAAGTTGATTTTCCGCTTCCAGATTCGCCATATACAGAAACGAGTTCTCCTTCAGAAATAGATATTGAGACATCTTTGAGGACCTGGTGTGTCTCTGGTTCTTGAAAAAATTTATTTATATGTTTTGCTTCTAAAATCATATTCCTCTAATAATGGTAACTGGATCTACTTTACTTGCTTTTTTAGATGGGAAATACCCAGAAAAAATAGTAGTCAACACTCCAAACCAAAAACCAAGAATATAATATGAGAATTTAAAATTAATGGGATACGTGTCTACAATAATAAAGTCTGATGTATCTAATGGAGTAGTCGAAATGAGATAACTAATAGCATATCCTAAAACACCTCCTAGAATGGCACCTATTATTCCTATAATAATAGACTGTATTAGAAAAATAAAAATTATATCATTACTAGAATAACCAATGGTTTTTAATACCGCAATATCTTTTCTTTTATGAATTACTGTAATATTAAGGATATTATAAATTCCAAATCCTGCAACCAAAAGCAAAGCAAAAGAAACTGACCAAGTTAGAATGTCACGAACCTTATTACCTATAACAATTGTTTTATTGCTATCCTTCCAATCTTCTGTAGAAACTCCATCAATAACAGTGATTACATCTGTCTTTAAACTAACATCGTCTCTATTTTTTAATTTTATATGGACATTGGTAACAATATCATTTTCTCCTAATAAGTTTTGCAAGACATTTGCAGAAACATAGGTTCTTACATTATCAATTGTTGTAATACCAAAACTAAATATTCCTGAAACTTTTAATTGTATATTCTTTCCATTAGGAAGTATCATATTAATATGATCTCCTGTAGACACTTGCAAACGATTTGCTAAGCTAATTCCTAATAAAATATTATTTTCTTTTGATAAACTCTGAAAGCCTTCTCCTTGAACTAATCTCCTTTCTAGATCTACCATCTTACTTTCTTGAGCAGCAAAAACACCATTAATACTACCTGGGAATTGCCTTGTATCACTAATTAAAATAGCTGGCGAAATCACTTGATGAGCAAAAGACTGTACATTTTGATTTTTTCTTAAAACACTATCAATCTTCCCAGTATTTTCTATAGTGTTAATAGCTATTGAAAATGATTTTTTTGTAGCGTTTTCTTTTGCTTGCGCACTAACAATAATGTCAGGACTTCCATTAAACACAGCATCATCCAAAAAATCATTGACACCTGTCATAAAATTGATCATAACAATAAAAGTCGTTACACCAATTAAAACACCTATTGTTGCTAAAAAACTTTGTTTTTTACGTGCAGATAAATACTGCAACGCAATAAATAGATTTGTTTTATTAAAGACGTGTTTAGACATATTTTATTGATCAAGGAGCAATAGTAAGATTATAAAAGCAAATAAATTGAATATGACTAAGTTACTCCAAAAACATTAATCTTATAAAAAGCTATTTTCTTCTTTTACTACGCTTTGCAAATGGATTAAAATTAATACATAACTGTATCCAGTATTCTAGATCTTCATCAAGGTCAAATCCTTCTGCGGTAACAAAAATATATCCTTTCATAGGTCTTCCAGTAAAATCCATAGGATAGCACTCTTCTTTATGTATTTCATTTTTATATACCTCTTCTCCTATGCGAGCCATTAAAAGATCGATTTCTTTCTTTTTGTCATAGTAAATATAACAGCACATCTTATTATCAACCATAAAGCAAAGACCTCCCATCATTTTTTTAGCATAAAAATCAACCTTTTTATTATTAAAAATTTGATAGATTCTATCTGATAGATACTCACTATATGCCATTTATCATCGTACTACATTTGGTATTTGGACCCATCCAATTTTATGGAAGATCATCAAGTTGTTTTTGAAAATATTCTTTCCAACTTGGAGTTAGACGCTCTACTTGAATAGCTTTTTTTAATAGAGGTCTGTTGTTTTTATTAATTAAATACAAATCAGTAATGTTATCCATAGAGATACTATCTTTTGCTTGATACGTTTGTACAACAGCATCTCCTTTAGAAATAACACCTTCTTTTACAACTCCAAAATAGAATCCAGTTTTTCTAGTATCTAGAAATTTTTTTACCCAAGCATTATCTCCCATTTTCATTCCTAGTTTGTAACAAGGGAATCTAGGCTGCATTGCCTCAAACTCTACGGTACCTATTGCAAAACGATCTCCAACATATATTTCTGTTTCAAACATACCTCCACTAATATTGAGGTTTTCACCAAAATATCCCCAAGGCAACTCAGAAACTCCTAGTTCTTTTTTCCAATAACCATAGTGCTCAGAAGCATATACATTTACCGCTCGAGTAAGACCACCGTGAACTTTTAAATCTGATTGCTTATCTCCTGCAATATTTGTAAATGATACTTTTTTAGAACCCGTCACAGGCGATTTAAATATTGATGTTTTTACTTTCTTCCCTTGCCATTCTATTTCTTTTGGTAAACCTACACTAATCTCATCAAGTTTCATAAGCAATATATCTAGATTATTATATTTTAAATAGGCTCAGAAACTAGCGTTATATATTCCATATTAAAAGCGATATGACCTTTATTTTTTTTGCTCGAGGTAACACTTCTTCATAACTCCACGCAAAGTAATTATCTGTATAACCCCCTTCTACATTCCAATAAGTAGCGTCTCCTTTAAATAGGACAATGACTTTGTCTTTCTTTCTCAAGCTCTAATTTAATTTTTATGTCTTCTTTAGGTAAATAAAACACAGGGTTGTACACACTTTTACCCACCTCTTTTAAAACTAAAGCATTCGTCGTCTCGGCAATTACCTCATCTTTATATTTTTATGTTAGTTTTCTATTATAAGTATCAGTAACGTTGTAGTGTTTTTTTTCTTCCATAATTATATGATTTAATAATTCTAAAGTTATATTCTGTGTTTTAGTTCCTAATTTTTTAAGCCATTACAAAAAACTTAAATTGGGTATAGTTACGCTTTCGCGAAAGCGTGCTTCTCCTTAATATCTTCTTTCATTAAAAAAAATTATCAGTAAAAGATCAGATATCTGCAACAAGTTATAAAAAAAGATGTCTTTAAGTCACATCAATCACAAGCAAAACAAAATAACTTCTCTTTTAAACAATACTAACTACGTTTAAATTATTACCATTAGATGCATTGAGTATGTCTCTCACCACAGTCTATGAGCAAAATCCTAATAGAACACAATATGTAAGTCAGCAAGTATATGTTCCAGCTACATTTGGCACACGTTATATTACAGGAGCTATTGATCAAGAAACATTGAGCGCTACATTGCACATTAACTATAACATTAATCCTAATTTTACGATACAATATTATGCACAACCTTTTATTGCAAAAGGAACGTACTCAGATTTTAATTATGTAGTAGATAGTGAGAATGAAAATATTAATAATCGTGTTGTTTGGTTTTCAAATAATCAAATCTCTGAAGCAGATGGACTTTTTTCTATAGATGAAGATCTAGATGGCACTACAGATTATAGTTTTGGAAAACCAGACTTCAATTTTGTGCAGTTTCATTCAAACTTAGTTGCCCGATGGGAGTACAAACCAGGATCAGAGTTGTTTTTAGTGTGGTCTCAAGGTATAGAGGAATTAGGAGAAACGGACGAAAGTTTATTTAGAGCCGCAAATAGCCAAATTCTAGATCAGCAGATTAGAAATACATCTTTAGTTAAGTAGACGTATCGATTTGTGCTTTAAATTATCTTAATTAAAAGCGAAACCCAAGCTCTATTAAACTTGGGTTTTTGTCTCTTACGCTTTCGCGAAAGCGTATGTTTGATTCATTATCACAATCTATTCTTCATTTTTATTACTTCCCTTTTCTTTCTGTTTTAAAAGGTTTTTCTGATAACGCCCTTGTACAATATCTATAAGTACTAACACAATAATTACAAAATAGAATGTTGTCTTACTCATAGGAGTCACTGGATTCCCAAATAGTGTTAAGTGTGCTAAATGTCCTCCTTCTGAAAGCAACATAATCCCAACAATAAGTAAAATAAAAAGTCCTAAAACCTCATACATTTTATTTTTCTTAAGGAAGTTTGCTACTTTATCTGCTAGCACAATCATTAAGATACCTCCTGCTATAATTGCTATAGACATTAGGATAATTTGAGCTGTAAATTCCATATGACTTGTAAGTGCCATTGCACTAAGAATAGAATCAAAAGAAAAAACAAGGTTCATAATCACAATCCAAGTAATCACTTTTCCTACAGAAGCTCTTGATGGCTCTAAAGCTTCGTGTTCTTTCATAAGCATCATATGCCAGATCTCTTTAATAGCGGTATAAATAATAAAAATCCCCCCTATTAAAACAATAAGACTATGCACATTTACCGAAAACTCTATAATACCATTATCGTGTAACGCTGCAAATGGGTCTTGAAAATATTGTATGAGAGACATTAATGCAAATAACAAAACGATACGCAATATAATTGCGAGCCCTACACCGAGTTTACGCACATAACTCTGCTTATCTTCTGGTGCTTTTTTTGATTCTAAAGAGATGTATAATAGGTTATCAAAACCTAAAACGACCTGTAATAAAATGAGCATTACTAAGGTAAATAAACTGTCTATTGTAAAAAGTCCTTCCATAATTTGATCAGTATTATAATATATATTAATGCGCTTCTAACCAGTTTTGTCCTAATCCAACTTCGACATCAAGTGGGACTGTCATTTTAAAAGCACCTTCCATTTCTTCTTGAATTAATGTCTTTATAGCATCTAACTCTTCATTAGGAACATCAAAAACAAGTTCATCGTGCACTTGCAATAGCATTTTTGTTTTGTAATCACTATTCTCAAGTTTGTCAAAGATATTAATCATTGCTATTTTAATAATATCTGCAGCACTTCCTTGTATGGGCGCATTAACCGCATTGCGCTCTGCAGCACCTCTCACTATAGCATTACTTGAATTAATACCGTTAAGATAACGACGCCTGTCTAAAACAGTTTTTACATATCCATTTTCTCTAGCAAAATCTACAAGTTCGCTCATATAGTTGCGCAACTTAGGATATGACTTATAATAATTATCTATGAGTTCTTTTGCTTCAGATCTAGAAAGATCTGTTTGATTAGATAGTCCAAAAGCAGAAACACCATAAATAATTCCAAAGTTTACTGTTTTTGCATTACTACGTTGCTCACGAGTAACTTCTTCTAAAGAAACATTAAATACTTTTGATGCAGTACTCGCGTGAATGTCTTCGCCATTTGTGAAGGCTTGTATCATTGTAGACTCTTGACTTAATGCAGCAATAATGCGCAATTCTATTTGAGAATAATCGGCAGCAAGTAAGGTATGATTTTCATCTCTTGGCACAAATGCTTTTCGTACTTGACGCCCACGTTCTGTTCTTATAGGAATGTTTTGCAGGTTAGGATTATTAGAACTTAAACGCCCTGTCGCTGCGACTGTTTGCATATAATCTGTATGTACACGCCCGTCACTAGCTACTTGTTCTGGTAATGCATCTACATACGTAGATTTTAACTTTGTAAGACCACGATACTCTAGTACTTTACGTATAATGGCGTGATCTTTTGCAAGGTAAGACAACACGTCTTCGGCAGTAGAGTATTGTCCTGTTTTAGTCTTTTTAGGCTTGTCTACCAGTTTCATTTTATCAAAGAGAATTTCTCCTAACTGTTTAGGCGAACTAATCTTAAACTCTTCTCCTGCTTCTTCAAAAATTTCTGATGTGAGACGCGCTATGTCATTAGTAAGATCTCCAGATAGACTCTGTAAAAAATCTGTATCAAGGTTAATTCCCTCTATCTCCATCGCTGCAAGTACTCGTAGCAATGGTATTTCTATTTGGTCAAATAACTTGCGAGTTCCTGCTTCTTCTAATTCTTTTTCAAAATGCTGTTTAAGCTGTAATGTAATATCTGCATCTTCTACAGCATATTCTGTTTGATCCTCAACAGAAACATCACGCATAGATTTCTGGTTCTTTCCTTTCTTTCCTATAAGTTCTGTAATAGATACAGGAGTATAATTAAGATAGGTTTCTGCCAGTACATCCATATTATGACGCATATCTGGATTAATAAGATAATGTGCTAGCATTGTATCAAAGAGCTTTCCTCTAACTTTTACATTATACTTTGCGAGTACTTTAATATCGTATTTTAGGTTTTGACCTACTTTTTCAATCGTTTCATTTTCAAAAAATGGTCGCAACTCTTCTATAAGTTCTTGTGCTTCACTTTTACCTTCTGGAAATGGTATATAAAATCCTTTTCCAGCCTCCCACGAAAATGCGATTCCTACAAGCTCTGCAACTAATGGATCGAGACCTGTAGTTTCAGTATCAAAACATACAGAGGGTTGCTTAAGAAGGTTTTGAAGAAATAGCTTTCGCGAAAGCGGAGTATCTACCTTTTGATAAAAATGCTGAGTATCTTTTATTGTTTTACGTGATGAAATGCTCTCAACAACTTCTTTTGTTGCAGTACCATCTCCTCCAAAAAGAGAAAACTGTCCAGCACCTGCACTTGCGCTGCTTGCTTTTTTAGGAGTGGCATTTGTAGAATTTTGTTTTGTGGCTGTCGCATCTCCAGAAAAAATCTTTGCAAATTGATCTTTCATACGTCTAAACTCGAGCTCATCAAACTTTTTTGTGACCGCTTCTGTGTCTGGTTCTGAAAGCTCATAATCCTTTGCATTAAACTGTACATCACAATCTAGCATTATAGTAGCTAGTTGTTTTGATAGAAGACCCAAATCTGCATTTGCCTCCACTTTCTCTTTCATCTTCCCTTTGAGCTGGCTTGTATTTTCTAACAAGCCTTCCATAGAGCCATATGCAGCAATAAACTTTTTTGCTGTTTTATCTCCCACACCCGGAAGCCCTGGGATATTATCGGCAGAGTCTCCCATCATCCCAAGATAATCAATCACCTGTTCTGGGCGTTCTACTTCAAAACGTTTTTGAACTTCTGGAATACCCCAGATTTCAATCCCATTACCCATACGGGCAGGTTTATACATAAAGATATTATCTGATACTAGTTGTGCATAATCTTTATCTGGAGTTACCATATAGACTTTAAAGTCTTCCTTTTCGGCTTGTTTAGACAAAGTTCCTATAAGATCATCTGCTTCTACCCCTTCACGCTCTATAATAGGAATATGCATTGCTTTGAGAATCTCTTTAATATGAGGGACTGCAATTTTTATGGCCTCTGGAGTTTCATCACGATTTGCTTTATATTCTGGAAATACTTCTACACGAGAACGACTACCTCCTTTATCAAAAGCTACTGCAAGATGATCTGGACGCTCACGGCGTATGACATCAAAAAGACTATTTGTAAATCCCATTATTGCGCTTACATCCATACCTGCACTTGTAATACGAGGATTCTTTATTAAGGCATAATAACCTCTAAAAATTAAGGCAAAGGCATCTAGTAAAAAAAGTCTTTTCTGAGTGTTTTCTTCGGTATTGGTCACGTAGAAGGAATTTGAATATGCTTTTACAAAAGCATATGAGTGGTAAAACTCAAAAATAAGAAGATGTATTGTAACTATATACTTTTGTTTATAAATAACGTGAGTTCGATATAAGAAAACAAGATAATTATTTGATTATCAAGCATTTTATGCCTTTGTTACTTGTTGTTTATTGAAATGTAAGTCAGATTTTTACGTTTTTAGTTAATTAAAACTCATTTTTTATAATCAAAGTAAGCTTGTAAGTTGATTTAT
>CALKZS010000127.1 GCA_938002835.1 uncultured Dokdonia sp.
AAAGGCAAAAGCCAAAGAAAAACTACTCAGTCCAGAAGGAATTAAACACCGAAAACAAAGATGTTGGGATATCGAAGCTATATTTGGAAATATCAAACACAATATGAACTTTAAACGCTTTATGTTGAGGGGTATTGATAAAGTAGATACCGAAATAGGACTCATTGCTATGGCACATAACTTGAAAAAAGTGACGCTGGCGATCTAAAAACCCCTATCCATACTTTTAACTCTTAACTAACAACTCTATAACTATTTTAAAAACTGATAAAAATAGATTCTCTAAAATATAAAAAACCGCCTAAATAGTTTTTAGACGGTCTCTTTTGTGTATTTACACACTTAGGGAATGTGAATACTATTTTATTTTAAATCAAAACGATCTAAGTTCATCACTTTAGTCCAAGCTGTTACAAAATCCTTTACAAATTTTTCTTGCGCATCTTCAGTAGCATATACTTCGGCAATTGCTCTTAGTTCTGTATTTGAGCCAAAAATAAGATCTGCTCTAGTACCATTATACTTAACATTTCCTGTTTTGCGATCACTCCCTTCAAATAAAGAATCGTCTGATGATATCGATTTCCAAGTATAGGTAAAGTCCAAAATATTTGTAAAGAAATCATTAGTTAAAGATCCTACAGTATCTGTAAGTACACCATTATTAGAACCATCATAGTTTGTACCTAATACTCTTAGACCACCTACAAGAACTGTCATTTCTGGAATAGACAAGGTGAGTAACTGAGCACGATCTATTAATAATTCTTCTGCAGTTAATTCTAAATCACCTCTTTGGTAGTTTCTAAATCCATCTGCAAGTGGTTCTAAGTGCCCAAATGATTGTATGTCTGTTTGTGCTTGAGAAGCATCTCCTCGACCACTAGCAAAAGGAACAGCTATGTTATGTCCCGCATTTTTAATAGCTAATTCTACACCTACAGACCCACCTAATACAATAAGATCTGCAATAGAAACTACTCCATCAAATTTGCTTTGAATACCTTCATAAACAACTATAACTTGAGCTAATTGCTCTGGGTTATTAACTTCCCAATTTTTTTGTGGCTCTAAACGAATACGCCCTCCATTTGCTCCACCACGTTTATCAGAACCTCTAAAAGTAGATGCAGATGCCCACGCTGTAGATACTAACTGAGAAACTGTGAGTCCAGAAGCTATAATAGCTTCTTTTAATGTTGCTACTTCTGAGTCTGTGAGTGTATTTCCAGCAGGAATTGGATCTTGCCAGATTAACTCCTCTGATGGTACTTCAGGGCCTAAATAACGAGACACAGGCCCCATATCTCTATGTGTTAGTTTGTACCAAGCTCTAATAAAAGCATCTTGAAACTCTTCAGGATTATCGCGAAAACGTTGAGATATTTTTAAATAATCTGGATCTACTTTTAGTGCCATATCGGCATCTGTCATCATTAAGGCTTGTCTTTTGGAAGGATCTCCAGCCATTGGTGCTGTTGGCGCACCAGAATCTGCTGTAGGAGTCCATTGACTTGCTCCTGCTGGACTCGTAGTTAGCTCCCAATCATAATCTAATAAAACTTTAAAGTAATCATAATCCCATTTATCTGGGTTAGGTGTCCAAGCTCCTTCTAAACCACTAGTAATAGTATCATCTAATACTCCTGTACCATAAGTGTTTTTCCATCCTAAGCTCATCTGTTCTATAGGAGCCCCGTGCGGTTCTGCTCCTACATATTTATCTGGATCTGCTGCACCGTGTGCTTTACCAAATGTATGACCTCCTGCTGCAAGGGCAACAGTCTCTTCGTCATTCATAGCCATACGCCCAAAAGTCTCTTTCATCAATTTAGCTGTTCCTAACGGGTCAGATGATCCATTAGGTCCTTCTGGGTTTACATAGATTAGTCCCATATGAGCTGCACCTAAATGTCCTTCAAGAGTCTCGTTTGCAAAACGTTCTTTATTTGCTAGCCACTCTGTTTCATCTCCCCAATACACATCTTGCTCTGGTTCCCATACATCTTCTCTACCTCCTGCAAAGCCAAAGGTCTTTAGTCCCATAGATTCTATGGCACAGTTTCCTGCAAGAATCATTAAATCTGCCCAAGATATTTTTTTTCCATATTTTTTCTTTATGGGCCATAATAGTAGTCTTGCTTTATCTAAGTTACCATTATCTGGCCAGCTATTTAAAGGAGCATATCGCTGGTTTCCTGTACTGGCACCACCTCTTCCATCACCCACACGATACGTCCCTGCACTGTGCCACGCCATACGTATCATTAATCCTCCATAATGTCCATAATCTGCTGGCCACCAGTCTTGAGAATCTGTCATTAAAGCTACTAAATCTTCTTTAAGTGCTTTATAATCTATACTATTAAAAGCAGCTGCATAATCAAAATCTTCCCCCATTGGGTCAGACTTTGTTGCGTTTTGGCGAAGTATGTTGAGTTTAAGCTCATTGGGCCACCAATCTCTATTGGTTGTTCCACTTCCAGCTCCTTGATTATGATCACCACCTAAAAACGGACACATTGCTTTTACAGCAGGATCATTAGGGTCTAGGTTTTCAGTATTTTTCATATTGAATTAGTTTTTTAATGTCTTTTTTGGATTATAAAGGTATTTAATTGACAAAGCAATAATCATAGTTTTTTATTAAATTAATCTTGCTTGTGATAGATAAAATTTATAGCTATTATTTTTAAGAATAAATTATACTATCTTTTGGTGAATTAATTGGTATTTGCTTTCGCGAAAGCGTAACATATACTTTACAATTATTTCACTTACAAAGTATAGCTGTTAAGTACTAGAATAGAGTACCTTTGCGCGCATTTTAAAACGAGACTATGTTTGATATAAAAGAAATTCTTACTGCTGCAATGATTCTTTTTGCTGTGATAGATATTATAGGTAATGTTCCTATTGTTTTAAAGCTTCGTAAAAAGGCTGGACATATACAAAGTGAAAAAGCTGCTATTGTTGCACTTGTTATTATGATTGTTTTTGTTTTTCTGGGAGAGAAAATTCTTAATGTTATAGGTATTAATGTTAATGAATTTGCTGTTGCAGGTTCTTTTATATTATTTTTTATTGCACTAGAGATGATTCTAGGTGTAAGTATTTTTAAAGATGATGATGGTGTGAGTGCAAAGACTGTTTCTGTTTTTCCGCTGGCATTTCCATTACTTGCAGGGCCAGGAACTCTCACTTCTCTTGTTTCTTTACGTGCAGAATATGCCATTACTAATATACTAATAGCTGTTGTACTCAATATTGCTCTGGTGTATCTTGTACTTAAAACTTCGCATCATATAGAACGCTTTTTAGGAAAGAATGGAATTGCTGTGATACACAAAGTTTTTGGTGTAATTTTGCTTGCGATTGCCGTAAAACTGTTTACTGCAAACATTCAAGAACTTTTTAAATAAAGCTATATGAAATATATTATTCCTGTTGGGATTTTACTAGCCTTAGCACTTTTAGTATACAACGCAACGTTTGTAAATTATTCTAGTCCTCTTCAAGGGGATAGCTCTGTTGCTTTAATAGGAGTAATCGCCTGTGCCTGTGCTATTATATTATTACTTATTTTACGTGTATCTCGTAAAATTGCAAAAAAATATAATTAATATTTTACTCTTTTTCTTGTGTAAGTTCCATTACTTTTTTAAGAATAGTATCATCTTCATTTACCATCATCTCAAAGGTATTATTATCAAAGAGTTGTTTTGCTATTGTTGCTTTTAAATATCTTTTATAAACTTCTCGATATTTACTTGCTCTTAAATTTAACTTATTAGATCTTGAGAAGGATATAAAGTCTTCTATAAGTTGATCTGAAATAATTACTTCTTCCTGAAATTGTTCTAATGTTAAATCTCTATAGTACGGTCTGTTTTTCTCTAACTCCCCAAAAATAAATCTATTCATAAAACCAGATCTCAACACATAGTTAAGGTGTTCTATCTCATAATCTGTATTCTTAGGAACGAAGATATCTGGTATAATACCCCCGCCACCATAAACTATTTTTCCTAAAGGCGTTCTAAATTTTAACGAGTCATCTACTTTAATGCTATCTACACTACGTAGCTCTCCGTTTTCATATCTATTAAGGTAATCTTCAAAATAATCTTTATCTCCTAACTCATACGGTTTTTGTATTGATCTTCCTGTAGGTGTATAATATCTAGCTATGGTAAGTCTTACCGCACTACCATCTCCTAAATCCATCTCTCTTTGCACAAGACCTTTTCCAAAAGATCTTCTTCCTATAATAAGTCCTTTATCATTATCCTGTAATGCTCCTGCTACAATCTCACTTGCACTAGCAGAGTTTTCATTTATTAAAACAAATACTTCTCCATCTTCAAAAAGACCATCGTCTTGAGAGTAGCTATTTGATATTTTTCCTGCTTTATTTTTTGTAAATAAAATTAACTTATCTTCTTTTAGAAACTCATCTACTACTCCTTCTGCACTAGAAATATAACCTCCTGGATTATCTCTAAGATCTAATGCTAGTTGTGTTGCTCCTTGTTTTATAAGGTCTTTTAACGCTGCTCTAAACTCTTGATGAGTACTCTCTGCAAAACGATTTATTTTAATATAGCCCAATTGGTCTGTTATCATATAACTCCCTATAACACTATAGATAGGAACGTGATCTCTATCAAAATTAAATGTAAGTAACTCTTCTTGACCAGGTCGTTTTACTTTAATCTCTATAGGTGTTCTTACTTTACCTTTAAGTATACTAGAGAGCGAGTCGTCTGTTATATCATTATTTACGAGATCAATACCATTTGCATAGACAATACGATCTCCTCCTTGTATTCCTGCTCGTTCACTAGGCCCTCCTTTTATAGCTTGTATCACAGCAATAGAATCTTGATATGGATAAAAGCTTATCCCTATACCTACAAAGTCACCCTTCATATTCTCTTCAATGGCCTGATATTCTGCAGATGGAATATATGTAGAATGCGGATCTAAGTTTTTTAAAATCCCATTTACAGTAACATCAACTATACTATCTGTATTAATAGCATCTACATATTCATAATCTATGTAATCTATAAGTTTATTGAGTTTTTCTTTTTTAGCATTATTGGCAAAAAAAACTGTATTATTTTGACCAAAATCAAGAAGACTTCCCATACCTATACCAAGTGCTATACTGAGACCTAGTAATATGGGTATATACTTTTTATTTAAATTCATTTATATATCTATCTCAGTAATGTGTACTATTTCAACGCCTGCTTTTTCTAAAAATTTCACTCCTTCAAGATCTTTATAGGCATTTGTAAATACAACTCTTTTTATTCCTGCTTGGTGTATGAGTTTACTACAATTCTTACAAGGACTTAATGTAATATATAGTGTTGCGTCTTTACAAGACTGTGTAGAGCTTGCAACTTTTAAAATTGCATTTGCTTCTGCGTGTAAGACATACCATTTTGTAGCTCCTTCTTGATCTTCACATATATTTTCAAAACCCGTAGGAGTACCATTATAACCATCAGAAATAATCATTTTATCTTTTACAATAATTGCTCCCACTTGTTTACGCTCACAATAAGATAGTTTTCCCCACTCACGAGCCATTCGTAGGTATGCAATATCATAGGTATGCTGTTTTGAAGACATTTTTTGGTTTTTGTTATGCTTTCGCGAAAGCGTATATATTTTCATTAATCACTCTTGCTAAAATAAAAGCTACTCAAACGGTATCCAATTTTTATGACAATTTATATACTAGAAAGCACTTCTTTAAAAATAGGAATCGTAACTCCTATTACTATGGAAGAAATTACCAATATCCAATCTCTTTGCGAAAATCTAAAAATAGTTTGTCCTATAAAACTTATGATAAGCACCACTAAAACAATGATAATCTGTGATGCTTCTATACCTAATGTATATTCTAATAATGGGAGCAATTTACTATCAGTACTCGCTGTCATCATCTTAAAGTATGTAGAAAAACCTAGACCGTGTATTAGTCCAAAAAAAAGAGTTATAAAAACGTGAATCCCTAATTTTTGATTTTTTGTCTTTTTTCCTGATCTAAAAATATTATACAGTGCTGTAAATAGTATTGTAATAGGTATTAAAACTTCTACTAAAGTACTATTAATCTTAACAACTCCATAGGCAGAAAGTGCTAAAGACAACGTGTGTCCTATGGTAAATACGGTAACTAGTGTAAAAAGCCTTTTCCAGTTAGAAATTAAATGAGGTACCGTAAGTACAATAAGGAATAATATATGGTCATACGCATTCCAATCTAGCACGTGAAAGAGTCCTTCTTTAAAATAGAACATAAACGAATCCATATCTGAATTTTTTTGGGGGTTTATCAAATGTACAAATTATAAATGTTCAATAAATGGCTATCTTTGTTGCTTTAGTTTTTAAAATAAAATTTATGTCTTTTTCAGATTTATATGATAGCGGTTTCCGCAAAAGAAATGAAGATCATTTTGCATCTATAGTACGTATTGCTATGGAGGATAATGTGATTACAGATGAAGAAAAAACCTTTTTAGATAGACTTGCTCGAAAGTTAGATATATCTACTATACATTATGAAGAGATTCTTAAGGACTATATGTCTCATCCTATAAATCCTCCTTTTACATATGATGCTAGATTAGAGCGTCTTTATGATTTAGCACGTATGGTTTATATAGACCACGAATTTAAACAAGAAGAGCCTTTGCTTGAAAGACTTGCTGTTGGTCTTGGATTTTCTCACGTTAATGTAAAATACATTGTTGATAAGGCTTTAAGACTCATTGAAGGAGGAGTAGACCTTGAAACTTTTAAAGAAGAAATACGAACTATGCACAAATAGTAATTTTCTTCCTATACAATTAAAAATGCTCACTATATAGTGAGCATTTTTAATTGTATAGTTTATGATAAGGCCTCCTCATCTTCATTATCCTTAGGTTTTCTTTTATACCTATTCAAATACTTATCTACAGTAGAAAATAATAAGTCTGTATCTATAGGTTTTGTGAGGTATGCATTAACACCTACTTCTTTTGCCTCTTGTTGATGCTCTTCAGAACTACGAGCTGTGAGCGCTATTACTGGAAGTTTTGCTATTTTCTTATTTGGATGATTACGTATGTGAACCGTTGTATCTAGACCATCCATACGCGGCATTGTTATATCCATTATAACTAAATCATAATGGTAATTATCTAAAAACTTTAAAACACGTTCTCCATCTTTTGCAACGTCTAGACTATACCCCCCGTGATCTGTAAAGAGCTTCATCATAAGCATCTGGTTTACTTCAATATCTTCTCCTAGAAGAATACGAGGTTTTTTACCTTTTCCTTTTGTTTTGTGTCTTATTACTACATTTTTAGAGGGTTCTTTTTTCTGATTATGAGAGACACCCATATGTATTGTAAACTTAAATGTAGTTCCTACACCTTCTTCACTATTTACTTCAAGGTCACTATCTAATAAATGGGTGAGTTGTTTTACTATGCTCAATCCTAGACCAGAGCCTCCAAAAAGACCTTTTTTCTCTAGTTGCGTAAAGCTATCAAATATAGATTCTAACTTATCTTTAGGCATACCCACTCCAGTATCTGTAACCTCAAAAGTTACAGGAATTCTACGCGCATTTACAGAGTTAGTATATACTTTAAAGCTAATGCTTCCTTGATGTGTATATTTTATCGCATTTTCTAGTAAGTTTACAACAATCTGATTAATTCTTAGATGATCACCTACTAGAAATCTAGGTAGTTTTTCATTTATTTCAATTAAAAGCTCAAGTCGTTTGTCTTCCGCCCTTATTTTATAGGTTTTTCCAAGCGTCTCTATAAATTCTAAAAAGTTAAATCGTCTATTCTTTATTTCTAATTTACCTGCTTCTATTTTAGAAATATCCATAAGATCATCCAAAATAGTTACTAGATTTTTTGATGAGGTTTTTATGATAGATAAAATATCTAATTGTTCTTTTGAGATATCCGTATTTTCTAATACTGAAACAAAACCTAAAATACTATTAAGGGGTGTACGTATCTCGTGACTTACATTTGCTAAAAATTTATTTTTAAAACCACGTTGTACTTCTAGCTCCTTATTAAGCTCTTGAGTTATATTAAAACCTATAATAGACTCATTGCGCACTTGCTTTATTTGATGAACTGATTTATAGTGATCTGTCAAATTATTAAGCACAATAACTAGTTCTGTAGGATTCTGTTTATGTGTCTCTATATCTATATAATAGGTCTTACCAAGTATATCAAACTGAATACAGTAAAATTTTTGTTTAGCCTCTCCTTCTTCTGATTCAAAAAGCTCTGATAATGAAAAGAAAAAGGGATGAAAATCTGTTATATCCATACCTGTACTCATATGAAACAGGCAATTATCGGATGCAACCACGATCATCTCACGATTAATTACAATAAATTGTGTTGTTTTTTTGAAATATGATTCTCTTAAAGTATCAAGCATTTTCAAGCAATTGTGCTGCTACATTTTCAAACAGCTGTTCTACATTCTCTCCAGTCTTTGCACTAGAAAGGTAGCTATGCTGTATATCTTGTTGTTTCAAGTTTTCTAGCACTTCATTTTTATCGACTAGATCCACTTTATTACCGATAATATGCACAGGTACTAAGGGATATTTCTCTTTTAAGTGAGATAAATTATATTTGAGATCGTTGTAGGTAACAGTTCGAGAGGCATCAAAAACATATATAAAACTTGAAGCTCCCATAAGATATGAGGGTCTATATTTAGTAAAATCATCCGTTCCCTCTACATCCCAAATAATGAGAGTAACTTTTTGATTACTTACAATAACTTCTTTTTTCATTATGTGCACTCCAATGGTCACCACATAATTTTCTGAAAATGTATTTTCTACAAAACGTCTCAATAGTGAGGATTTACCCACTCCAAAATGTCCTAATAACACAATTTTTTTAGATACGCTCATCCGTAAAATATTCTTTTAATTTTTTTGTGAATACAGGTTCTTCGTTAATATCATCTTTATTTATAACAAATTGAGCAAAATCGAGAAGTGCATCTTCTAATTTACTAGCATACTCATCATCATAAATACCGCTTATTACGACTGCAATATAATACTTTGAAAAGTTTTGAAGGTGTATTGTAAATAATTCATAGTTTATTTTTTCTAACTCCATCTCGCCTCGCTGGTAAGAGTCTTCGGCAAAGCTCTTTATGGCTGTGAGCATTCCTGCTAACATATCTTTATCTATTGTAGCACGCTTTTCATAATGCGCTTTTAACAGTCCGCTTCCTTTTTCAATAACCATTACCTGTTCAATATGAGCACTATACTCATCCTTCATATAATCTATCGCAGTTGTGTTTTTTTTTGATTTTCCTTTAAACCAATTTTTAAAAGAAAATGTATTATTAATTTTAGTGTTAATACTATCGTTTAATTTTTTGATTTCGGCTTGAACATATTTCTTTATCATTTTACCCATTACAGGATAAAGCGCTTCTGCCACAGCATCTTGAGATTTTTTGATTTCGGCCTTAAGAGTTTCCGTGATTGCTGGGCCTAGTGTTTTAGGTATTTCTTCAACAAAAGTATCTAAACGTTTTTCAAATAAAGGTTCAACCCGATCAGACAAGTGTTCTTGTCTCTCTTCTAAATTCTTTATTTTTTTTAAAACGTCATTTTCTGGCTTCTTCTCATCCGTAAGTAAAAGCTCTTTAAGAATTTTTAGACGTTCATCAGTAGTCATTTGTTATTATATATGAACTATGATTTTATGTTTTTCCCTAATTGAATAAACATTTCTCCTAAAGAATCACGATTTATCTTACGATCATCTAAGTCTTGGGCTTTATCATTAAGGGCTTGTTCTAGATCGGAAATTCTAATGTTTACATCTGTGTTAAGATTATCAACAGCGGTCATAATCTCTTTGCGAGCATCATCTACATACTCAAGAAGTTCTTCCTTCTTTTGAGCAATCTCTGTTTTGAGAGTGTTAAACTCGTGATTATATTCTTGTATATTTTCACCAAAAATGAGGTTCTTTATTGCCTCTATTTTAGAATCTGCCCCAACTGTAGTTACAAGGTCTTTATCAGTGTCATTTTTTGTCATAGTCGTGATTAATCGAATAGATTAGGTTTATACAAAGATAAAAAAAATACTCCCAAACTACTGGTAGCTATAGCTATTAGTATTGAGACATAAATTCTTCTGCTTTTTTTACCATTAATTTACTTCCACAAAAAAATGGAACTCTCTCGTGTAATTCTCTAGGTTTTATATCAAGAATACGCGTAAACCCGTCGCTAGCCTTACCTCCAGCTTGTTCAACAATTAACGCCATAGGATTACATTCATATAATAAACGTAACTTTCCCTTAGTTGCTTGTGAACTTTTGGGATACATATAGATACCTCCTTTTATCATATTTCTATGTATATCAGACACTAATGATCCAATATAACGAGAGGTATAAGGCCTACCTTCTCCCTCTTCTTGACAGTATTTTATATATTTTTTGACACCTGCTGGAAAATGCACATAATTGCCTTCATTTACAGAATAAATTGAACCTACTTCTGGAAACTGCATTCTAGGATGTGACAAATAAAAAGTTCCTATTGCTGGGTTTAATGTAAATCCATTCACACCGTGCCCTGTTGTATAAACAAGCATTGTAGATGTACCATAAATTATATATCCCGCAGCTACTTGATCACGCCCTGGCTGTAAGAAATCGTCTAATGTCACAGGTGTTCCCGCTGGAGTAACACGACGATATATAGAAAATATAGTTCCTACAGAAACATTAACATCAATATTAGAGGACCCATCTAATGGGTCCATAAGTAGTACATACTTATTTTTATGATCTTCTGCTTGACCCTCTATAGTGATAAAATCATCATTTTCTTCACTAGCAATACCACAAACAATGTTACGGTGTGTTAGTGTAGAAATAAACGTCTCATTTGCAATTACATCAAGTTTTTGTTGAGCTTCTCCTTGTATGTTTGTTTCCCCAGCAGCACCTGTAATATCTACTAGACCTGCTTTATTTACTTGGTGATTTACCACCTTTGCAGCTAGCCGTATTGAGTTAATGAGTCGAGAAAGTTCTCCTGATGAGTATTGAAATGATGTTTGGTTTTCAATTATAAATTCACCTAAGGTTTTATTTTTGCGAGACACTCTTGATGGGTTTTAAAATTTTATGCAAAAATAGGTTTATTTATTTTTACTACAACGTTTTCGTTAATAATAACTTAGTTATATTATTTACTTTCGCTTAGATTATAAATTTTATAGAACTATGTCATTTTCTATTAGAAAAGCCACCTCAAGTGATATGGATGGTGTTTTAGAACTCATCAAGGAGCTAGCCCTTTTTGAAAAAGAACCTGATGCCGTAAAAATCACAGCCCAAACCTTAAGAGATTACGGCCTGGGAGAGAACCCTCTGTTTACTTGTTTTGTGGCAATACATCAAGATAAGGTAGTGGGTATTTCATTAGTATATTATCGTTTTTCTACTTGGGCTGGAAAGTCATTACATCTTGAAGATCTTATTGTATCAAAAGAATATCGAGGTAAAGGAATAGGACTAGCTCTTTATAATCAGGTTATGCTTTATGCATATCAAAATAAAGTAAAACGTGTAGAGTGGGTTGTCTTAGATTGGAATAAAAGAGCCATCGATTTTTATGAAAAAAGTGGTGTAACCTTTTTAACAGACTGGCACCTTGTACAAATGGATGAAAATCAACTTGCCACTTATGTAAAGAAATGCTAAAAAAACATCTTAACTTCTAACCCAAATACTCTTTTCCCTATACACTATATATACGCTTTCGCGAAAGCGCAAAAAACAAATTAATGGAAATATATAAATTTGGAGGGGCCTCTGTAAAAGATGCTGCAGGAATACAAAATCTTATTGATGTAATACAAACTACGGGAAGCACAAAAAAAGTGATTGTCGTATCTGCTATGGGCAAAACTACAAACGCAATGGAAGTTGTAGTTAATACATATTTTGAAAACCCTGAGACCGCAAAAAAAGCATTGCAAAAAACTATAAACATTCATCACAAGATTATTTCTAACTTGTTTGCAAAAAATCACGTTGTTTTTAAAAAGGTGCAAGATAAATTTGAGCATTTAATAAACTTTTTAACCTATAATAAATCTCCTAATTACGACTTTGTTTATGATCAAATAGTGAGTTATGGAGAGCTTATATCTACCACTATTATAAGTGCCTATCTTACCCTGAAAGGAATAGAAAACACCTGGTTAGATGCTCGTAAACTCATAAAAACAGATAGTAATTATAGAGATGCTCAAGTAGATTGGGAAATGACACAACATCTTATTAAAGATCAAATATCTAGTGATAACTTATATATAACACAAGGTTTCATAGCTTCAGATAGTAATAACGACACTACAACACTAGGTCGTGAAGGCTCAGATTATACTGGTGGAATTATAGCTTATTGCCTAAATGCTCAAAACCTAACTATATGGAAAGATGTCCCTGGAGTATTAAATGCAGATCCAAGGGTCTTTAAAAACACTGTGCTTTTAGAAAAAATACCTTATGAAGAAGCTATAGAGCTATCTTTTTATGGAGCTTCTGTAATACATCCTAAAACATTA
This sequence comes from uncultured Dokdonia sp., assembly GCA_938002835.1. Taxonomy (GTDB): domain Bacteria; phylum Bacteroidota; class Bacteroidia; order Flavobacteriales; family Flavobacteriaceae; genus Dokdonia. The sequence goes on from CALKZS010000127.1 coordinate 12,687, forward strand.
CAACCGCTGCAACGCAAGGAAATCCCACTTTTTGTGAAGCCCTTTTTAGACCCTAAAGCAGCTGGGACTGCGGTGAGCAACACTCTTGAACTTACACCATTAGTTCCTTGCTACATTGTAAAAAAAGAGCAAGTGCTCATCTCTCTCTCATCATTAGACTTTTCTTTTATGATGGAAGAACATATAAGCGATGTTTTTAAACTACTAGCTATGCATAAGATGAAAGTTGACCTCATCCAAAACTCTGCTATTAGTTTTTCTGTATGTGTAGACAATAAGTTTAAAAGATTAACATCTCTTGTAGACCAGCTTAAAGGAAAATTTAAAGTTTCTGTCACAGAAAATGTTTCTTTATACACCATAAGACACGCCACAATAAAAACATTAGATCAATTTGAAAAAGAAAAAAATATTCTTTTAAAACAAGTGGCTGGTCATAGCGCACAACTAGTTGTAAAATTATAAAATGAACACACGTGATTTCTATGATTTATCATAATCGATTAATACCAATGTGTATTTATTATCTTTGAGGTACTAACTATTTTATCTAATGTATGGGTCTCGTTACTGCAAAAGAAGTTGCACGTGCTATTAATGTAAACAAACTAGGTTTTGTGGGAACTTTTGCAGGGTGGTCATTGATGAAATTATTAAAAATAGATGTTACAAATAAAATATATAACCGCAACAAACACCTAAGTGATCTTGACTTTCTAAACGCACTTCTTAATGAATTTCAAGTTACTTTTGAAATTCCAGAAGAAGATCTCAAACGTTTACCTAAAAATGGAGCTTATATTACTATCTCAAATCATCCGCTAGGTGGTATAGATGGTATTTTATTGCTCAAATTAATGTTAGAGCAACGCCCTGATTATAAAATAATGGCAAATTTTTTACTACATCGCATAGAGCCACTCAAATCTTATGTGATGCCTGTAAATCCTTTTGAAAATAAAAAGGATGCTCATTCTAGTATTGCAGGTTTTAAAAAAGCAATCTCACATTTGAGAGATGGACATCCTCTTGGTGTTTTTCCTGCTGGAGAAGTATCTACTTTTAAAGATGAAAAATTAATTATAGACAAGCCTTGGGAAGAAGCTGCAATGAAACTAATAAAAAAAGCAGAAGTCCCTATAGTACCTATATATTTTCACGCAAAAAACAGCAGACTATTCTATCAATTATCCCGTATAAGTGACACGTTAAGAACTGCAAAATTACCAAGTGAACTTCTTTCTCAAAAAAATAGAGCGATCAAAGTACGTATAGGAAACCCTATAAAAGTTACTACTCAAAAAGAGTATGAAACCCTACCAGACTTCACAAAATTTTTACGCAAGAAAACCTATATGCTTGCAAAGTCTTTTGAGAAAAAAAGATTGTTGAGTACCATACCTCAAACACTAAAAACATCTAAAGAACCTAAAAAAATTATCACAGAAACCAGCGCAGAACTCATTAAACAAGAAATAGAAAGTTTACGTATAAATGACAGGCGCTTATTAGAATCCAAAAACTATGAAGTCTTTCTTGCTCCTGCAGAAGAAATGCCTAATATCTTACAAGAAATAGGAAGATTACGAGAAATTACTTTTAGGGCTATAGGAGAGGGAACTAATGAGGCTACAGATATTGATAAATTTGATCGCTATTATTATCATATGTTTTTGTGGGATACTTCTGCAAAAAAGATGGCTGGAGCCTACAGAATGGGACTTGGCACAAAAATTTATAAGGAATATGGCATTAATGGTTTTTATCTTCAAGATCTATTTCGTTTTGAGCCAGAATTGCACAAAATGATGAGTGAAAGTATTGAAATGGGTCGTGCTTTTATTGTAAAAGAGTATCAACAAAGACCAATGCCTCTTTTTCTTTTATGGAAAGGGATTGTACATACTACACTACGCTTTCCAGAACATAAATATTTAATAGGAGGTGTGAGTATTTCTAACCAGTTTTCAAACTTCTCAAAATCTCTTATGATTGAGTTTATGAAGTCTCATTACTATGATCCCTATGTGGCGCAATATATTCACCCAAAAAAGGCGTTTAAAGTAAAGCTCACAGATGCAGATAAAGAATTTGTCTTTGACGAGAGTAAAGCAGATCTCAATAAATTTGACAAACTTATTGCAGAGGTAGAACCCGGCTCTTTACGACTCCCTGTGCTTATCAAAAAGTATATCAAACAAAATGCAAAAGTGGTTGCTTTTAATGTAGACCCTTTATTTAATAATGCTATAGATGGTCTTATGTACATTCGTATTGCAGATTTGCCCGAGAGTACCGTAAAGCCTGTTATGGAAGAATTTCAAGCAGAGCTTGAGAAGAAATATGATTTTGACGCTTCTAAAGGTGAATGATTTATTAAGATGTTCGCTTTCGCGAAAGCGAACTTATTTTTAATTAAAAACGAGATAAAAACATCATTTTACCTCGTTCTCAAAAAATATCCTACGCTAAATAATCATTCACAAATCTAGTACAATATGCTTTTATCTCATCTCTAGCCTTTGCAAATGCAGCTTTTGTATCTTCCGGTGTTCCTTTAAACTTAGATGGGTCGTAAAAGTTGTGATGTAGCCTTATGGCATCTGGTGCCACTATAAAAGGGCAATTCTCATAAGCGTGATCACATACCGTAATAATATAGTCCCAAGTAATCCCTTCATATTCTGTCACATTGTTAGAAGTGTGATTTGTGATATCTACACCATCAAGTTTCATTGTAGCAGCCGCTCCAGGGTTAATACCGTGTGTCTCAATTCCTGCCGAGTAAATAGTAGCTTTATCTCCTACCATTATATTTAAATATCCGTGTGCCATCTGACTACGACAGCTGTTTCCTGTGCAAAGCACGAGTATGTTTTTCATAATAATTTCTGTAAATGTTTTTTATAATATGAGATACTATCTGTAGCACTTTGAAGGGAGTTTTCTGTAAAATTTCCACCCTGTTCAATATAAAAATATTGAAGTCCTGTTTTATCAATATCACTCAATAGCTTTTTATAATCAATAGATCCATTACCTAACTCTGTATAGTCTCGAGTGTTTTTATCCATATCCTTTATATGCCACATCACATAGCGTCCTGGTTGATTTTTTATGAGTTCACTAGGTGTATACTTTCCTGCTTTTGCAACCCAATACATATCCATTTGTAATTTTACTACTGAAGCATCTGTATTAGATAAGATAATCTCATAACCCGATTGCCCATCAATTTCTTCAAACTCAAAACCGTGATTGTGATATGCAAAACCTAAGCCCGCATCATACACTTTCTCTCCTATTTTGTTGAGCTTTTCTGAGAGTATTTTAAAATTATCTAATGTTCGTTGTTCTGGAGCCATCCAAGGCCAGGTAATAAACTTACTATTTATTGCTTGCGCACCTTCTATACATTGATCCACATAATGCATTAATTCTTGATCTGAAGCATTTAACAATGGAGCAAAAGGATAATGACCACTTGTGATGGTAATACCCATATCATCTATGATCTTTTTAAATTCTTTTGCTTTTATGCCATAAAATGAATTTGAAGTTCCGTCAAAACCAAAATGTTCAAAATCTCTATAACCCAGATCTCTTAGTAACTTAAGTGTTTCTAAAGGAGCAATTTCCATTTTATCTCTAATAGAATATAATTGATATCCTATTTTAAAAGCAGTGTCTTCAAAATAAGGATTGCAAGAAATAGGAAATGTCGCAGCGAGACCTCCTATCATAGATGTTTGAATGAATGTTCTTCTTTTCATTGTGTTTTTTTTTTGCTTTCGCGAAAGCGAATTCTTGATCTTATTGGCTATAAATTAGTAATGGAATTGAGGTGGTTGTATACAGCTCTATAAATCCGAAATTAATTATTACTCATTGTTATGTTTGTATTCTACACCTATTATTTTACTTCTTCGCTCTAATAATATTGTATCGCGCCATATTCCTTTCATTTTACCAATCTTTTTTCTATAGCCAACTTTTCGAAAGTTTAGACGTTCGTGAATCTTTATACTCCCTATGTTTTCTGGAAAACACTTGCTTGTAACGTCCAAATTTTATTTTTCTCACTTTCTATAATTAGTTTTTCTAACGATTGAGTTCCTACTTTTTGTTCTGAAAATTTTGGAGACACATAAACACTTACCTCAGCAACTCCTCCATAAACACAATGAGATGAAACTGGTGACAATGCAGACCATCCTACAACTTCATTATCTATTTCTGCTATAACTCTACAGTTTTCTATATGTGAATTATCCCATTGATCCCAAGTAGGCACATTAGTTTCAAAAGTCGCGTTACCAGTTTCTAGTCCTCTTTTATAAATTTTAGAAACTTCGTTCCAATCTGTTTTTTTAGTTTTCGAAATTCTATCTGTCTTTGCATTATTTTATTTTTTGCTTTTGCGAAAGCAAATTTATTTAACAACAACCACTTCCTGGAGTACAACTTCCAGCTTCTTCCTCTACTTGGATACCACAGGCTTCTTTTGCTTTGCAATCTGTAGGTTGTGAGGCTAATTTAAAAAGGAGATTTGTACCACGTATTTCAAAATCGTTAACAAATAGTTGTGCGGTGTGAAAATTTGTATTACTATATTCAATTTTGAGCTCTGCGTTACTCACATAAGACTTCATTTTTCCTACTTTAGAAAGAATTCCTAATGCTTTATAAGTACTCATATATGCAGTTTTACCAAGTTCGTTAGGGTCTTCCCAAAGTTGTACAACCGTTTCTTTCCAAGCATCTACTCCTGCTCCACAATCTACAGAGTCTATTGTAACGTGCTTTACTTCTGTTATATGATAATTTGCTCCTACTAGTAAATTAGGCGCGTACTCAAATAATAATGATTTACCTTGATGCTCTTTTAGTATGTTTAAAAATTCTTGTGTTTTCATTTATTGTGATGTTTTTAGTTCTAGAACAATTGTTCTTATTTTATGTAGTAATTGTTCTGTGTGAGTCGCCGTTGTAAACGGGTTCATAAAAGTAGTGCGCAAATAGTAATCACCTCTCAATGTGGTAGCTACAATATAAAATGTTCCATCTTCCAGGAGTATTCTTCTTATTTTTTGATTGATATCATTTAGATCGCCTTCTATACCTGTATACCTAAAACAAACAATATTTGAAATAGGTTCTAGTGCCAATTCAAAATCTGGTTGTTCTTTTATATACTGTGCAAACTTTCTTCCTGCATCATATAGTGTGGTAACAAAGTCATCAAAAAACTGTATTCCGTAAGCATTAATGATAGCATAAAACCGAAGGCTCATCATACTTTTTGTACATTCAAATGTGCGTTTTGCTAGGTTAAACCATTCAGGATCGTCGTTTTTCTCCCAGAGATATTGTGCTTTTTGTTCAAAAGCAGCATAACTTGAGGTGCTTTCCTTAAAGAGGACTGCAGTTGTAATTGCACTTGTTCCCATCATTTTATGACCATCTATAATAATAGAATCTGCTTTTTGAGCTCCTTTAAGTAAGTGTTTATACTTGTTAGAAAAAATGGCAGCTCCACCGTGAGCTGCATCTATGTGAAACCAGATATTTTTTGCTTTTGCAAAAGCAGCAATTGCATCAAGATCATCATATATTCCTGTACTTGTGCTAGGAGCACTTCCCACAATAGCAATCACATCAAAACCATTACTATTTGCAGAAGAATAATAGACCTCTAATAATTCTGTATCTATTTCATACTTTTTGTTTACAGGTATTTTAATAATTCCATCTGTACCCAGTCCCATAATACGAGCGCTTCGATCTACACAATAATGAGCTTCTTCAGATACTAAAATCGCTAGTTTTTTATCGTGACCATCATTCCAGATATTTGTACTTGCTTTTGTGCGACGTGCAGCAAGCAATGCTGTGAGATTTGCAAGCGTCCCTCCAGAAGTGAGAAAACCATCTCCATTCTTATATCCTATTTTTTGACCAAACAACTCAACAACTAGACGTTCTAAAGCGATAGCAGCAGCACCCATCTCATAAACTGCTGCTCCATTATTGAGCTGCGCACTAAGCAATGTTGCCAGCGCAGATACTGGAACAGTAGGTGAGATCTGATGTCCAATATATTTGGGATGATGCGTGTGTATAGATCGTTCTAAAACAGTTTTAAAAAATGAAGCTGTTGTATGATCCTGGCTTACAAATTCTTTCCAAAAAGTGTACTCATCTCCTGGTTCTTTCCAGTTAATTACTTTGTTGCTTGATCCAGAAACGGTGTCTTCAAGATGCTGCGCTATTTGCGCAATGAGTGCTTCTCCTTCTTCTTTAAAAAGATTGCTATCATATGCTTTATGAAGTAAAGGGGTACTCATACCACTAACAGCATTTTGCTTTTGTAACATCAAAAAAACCATTAAAAAGCTCCTGGGCTTGCTCCCATTTACGCAGGTCTATACTATAATATTGTGCTTTACCTCTAAACTGACTTTTTAAAATACCTGCTCTTTTTATAACTTGTAAGTGCTGTGATGTTGTAGGCTGTGAGAGTCTTATTTTTTCTGATATGTCTTGACATAAGCAACCATCACAATCACCTATATATTCTATAATAGATACACGAGCTGGATTAGATAGCATTTTTGCAAGATCTGCTATCTGGTTTACTCGCATTGAATGTATATGTCTTTTTGTAACTCCCATAACTTTATTATTTTATACAAATATATGCAATATCGCAATATTACGATTTTATTAATTATAAAAAAACGCAAAGATTCACTTTGCGTTTTTAGTATTTTATTAGAACCAAGGTTTTTTCTCTACCTGATATGTTTGATAGAACTCCTCGTCAGATTTTGTTAAGTAAATAATACCCTCTATAAGACCTACAATACCTGTAGCCATTAAAATAAAGACTCCTACTCCTAAGCAAAGTGTAGCATATCCAATTACTGTAGCTACAGCTAAAATAATACCTTCTTTTTGA
>CALKZS010000128.1 GCA_938002835.1 uncultured Dokdonia sp.
ATCTATAAGTGTATTTATTTGTGTGAAAAATGTACGTTTGATCTTACGAGAACGTATATCGCAAATACTATCGGCTAAAGTGGGGTGTTGTACTAGTTCCATAGAAAAAAGATACAAAATTTATCTAATTTAAACAAGCCCTTGCGACGGTCTCATTTTGTAGAAAATTGGAAATCACAAGTTGGTTTTAGTTTTCAGCATAGTTCTGGTCGTACATATACAAACCCTAATCGATCTGGATTTTTACAAGAAAACACAAAGTCTTTTAATAGCCTAAGCGTAAATTGGGCATATCTCATTAGTCCACAAAAAATATTATATTCTTCTGTTAATAATGTTTTAGGAATACGAAATGTGAATGGCTATCAATATGCAGATCTTCCAGATGCTTCTGGAATATTACCTAGAAGAGCTTTACGTCCAGCGACAGATCAGTTTTTCTTTGTAGGTTTTTTCTTAACAATAAGTGATGATAAAACAAGTAATCAATTAGATAATCTTTAAATAAGAGGTAATTTATAGATCATTATTGAGAAGTGAAAGTAGATTATGTATATTTGAGAAAAAACTTTGTGATATTATGAAATATTTTCTTTTTTCCTTTTTATGTATTAGTATGATATCTTGTGGAGGAGATGACGATTCTTCTGATGAATCACCAGAAATATGTACCACAGTAGTTGTTCCATCATTCAGTATAATTGTGGTTGATACTGATGGTAATTTAATAGATGGTGCTACTGTGACTGTTATAGAAAATAGTTTTTCTGCAGTATTAGTAGAATCTAGTACAGGCGTTTATACGGGGCCTGATGAGCGTGTAGGTACTTATTTAATCACTATAATGAAAGAAGGATTTCAAGATATTACTGTTACAAATCCTCAAATAGTATCTCTCACAGAAGATATGTGTCACGTAGATACTATCGAGATGACTTATATATTGCAATCCATTTAATTTTTTTATCTTTTTTATATAAAATCTTGTAATCATAAAGATTACGAGATTTTTTTTTGATGTATAAAAAGATGTAACATTTTCTAGATTTTTACAACTAGTAGAGATACTAACTTAAAAATTACAATTATGAATGCGCACGAAATAGATTATGAAATTGTTGGAGAAGAAATGCAATATGTAGAAATAGAACTAGACCCCCAAGAAGGAGTAATTGCAGAGGCTGGTAGTTTTATGATGATGGAAGAAGGAATTCGTATGGAGACCATTTTTGGTGATGGTTCTTCAAAAGATAACTCTGTGATGGGCAAGATTTTTGGGGCAGGTAAACGTTTACTTACTGGCGAAAGTCTTTTTATGACTGCTTTCTATAATGAAATTCCTGGTAAAAAGAAGGTTAGTTTTGCTTCACCATATCCAGGTAAGATTATCCCAATAGACCTAGCAAAAATAGGAGGGAAGTTTGTATGCCAGAAAGATGCTTTTTTATGCGCTGCAAAAGGAGTATCTGTTGGTATTGAATTTTCTAGAAAGTTAGGGCGCGGACTTTTTGGAGGAGAAGGATTTATAATGCAAAAGCTAGAAGGAGATGGAGTTGCGTTTGTTCACGCTGGTGGTACCACATTAAAAAAGGAATTAGTTCCTGGAGAAAAACTAAAAGTAGATACGGGATGTATTATAGGATTTGATAGTTCTGTACAGTATGATATAGAGTTTGTAGGAGGTATTAAGAATACTATTTTTGGAGGTGAAGGATTGTTTTTTGCAACACTTTCTGGTCCAGGTACTGTTTATATACAATCTTTACCTTTTAGTAGACTCGCAAATAGAGTTCTTGCAATGGCTTCAAAAACAGGAAGTAGACAACGCGGAGAAGGATCTATTTTAGGAGGTTTAGGAGATCTTTTAGATGGAGATAATCGTTTTTGAAAAACGAATTTTTAATTACTAGTAAACGTTTAACAAAATTAAATATCTGTTAAACTGAAAGGTTTTAGTTTGATTTACAACTTATTTAACCTATATTTAAATACAATAATATTATTAGAAAGTAAAAAATTACTTTTTTAATTAACCTAAAACCACATTTCGAATATGGCGAGAGCAATGTTTGAATACACAAAAACTATTTTAAAAAAGGTTAGTTTTGATAGTTCTCTTTTTTGTAAAGAATTAGAAAAAGCTATTCAAAGATTATTACCTTATGAAATAGAGGAATTACGTATTTGGATCAATATACTTATTATAGATCATCCAAATCTTAATAAATGTCTAATCTATTTAAAAACATAAAAAAATCGCCATCTAGGCGATTTTTTTATTGGTCTATTTTTTTGTAATCAACAATATAAAAGCTAAAGAATAATTGTATTTAGTATTAAATAGTAAGGTTTATTCTATAAATAATTTAAAATATAATAAGTGTTTTTTTTGCATTTAATCGATTAAAATGGTATTTTTACCGATATATTTAAAAGTTTGAATACATTAATATCTGATTTACAGCAAATTGTAATTTTAGCATTAATTTACTCATATAACATACAAATTCATTAAAGTTATGAAAAAAATATTTTTAATTAGTTTAGTGTTCTTACAGTCTTCTATCTTATTCTCTCAAGTTGGTATTGGTACTACAACACCTAGAGCGACACTTGAGATTTCAAACTCTGATAATGGAGGTTTGCTCATTCCGCA
>CALKZS010000129.1 GCA_938002835.1 uncultured Dokdonia sp.
TAACTGGTGTTACGCACTAAATCATCAAAAATTTAACCTTGTTGTTAATAAGTATTTAAACTGCTGATTACTAAAAATTTAGAAATAAATGTCTACTTAGATTTATTAATCGATTAGATAACAGTTGACATATTTAATGGCTAAGACGATTAAAAAAGTTATTTTTTTAAGAAAAAGGAACTTATCAACAGTTTTTTGTTGAAATGAGAAAAAACACTTCTCTGATTGCGTAACACCAGTTATTAAAATACAGCAAAATATCACAAAAATGCTTACACTAATATCACACTATCTTAATCAAAAAATATTTTTTAGTATTTCAAAAACTATGTATCTTCGATGTATATAGCAATATTAGTTATAAAATAACAACTTAAAATTAAAAAAATGCAAGCAGAACCGAATAAAGAATTGATGGATATTGTCATAGAAAAGGGCATAGAATATGGAACAAAAATTCTCTTAGCAATTGTCATATGGATTGTAGGTAAGTTTATCATCAATCAACTTATGAAAGTATTTAAAAAAATACTTCAGAAGAATAAAAATATGGATGAAACTTTAGAAAAGTTTCTTACCAATCTTGTAAGAAGCATTTTATTAGTACTTCTTATTATTGCCATATTAGGTCAGTTAGGTATTGATACAGCTTCATTTGCTGCTATACTTGCTGCTGCTGGTCTTGCCATTGGTATGGCACTACAAGGATCCTTATCTAACTTTGCCGGTGGTGTACTCATTATGTTATTTAAACCTTTTAAAGTAGGTGATTTAATAGAAGCACAGGGTGAAGTAGGTGTGGTAAAAGAAATTCAAATATTTACTACACAACTAGCTACTCCTGGAAACAAACTTGCAATACTTCCTAATGGTGCTTTATCTAACGGTAATATCAAAAACTATACTGAGTTAGGACAATTGCGCGTAGATCTAACCATCGGTGTTTCTTATGATGCAGATATTAAGCAAACCAAAGAAGTTCTTATGAAAGCAATGACTTCGCAAGAAAATGTTCTTAAAGACCCTGCTCCTACGGTAAATATGGGAGAACTTGCTGATAGTTCTGTAAACTATGAAGTACGTCCTTGGGCAACTCCAGATAATTACTGGGATGTATACTTCCAGACTATAGAAAATTGTAAAATTGAGCTTGATAAGGCTGGTATCGAAATACCTTACCCACACGGTGTTGAAATTCAAAGAGAAGGATAAACAACTTCTTTTAAAATAATATTATAAGGCAATACATTTTGATGTATTGCCTTATTTTTTTGTGCCCGCGATAAAATCTTTAAGATAACAAGGTTCAAAATATGCTACATCTTCAAAGTCTGATTGTGTATATTTTGTAAAAGCCAACAAACTTTGTTCTCGAGACGATGGTAAACTATTTTCTATAAAAATAGCGTTAGGATGACTACATATTTCTTTAAACTTTGCAACACCATTTCCTATGAAATATACTTTCCCTTTTTCTAAATATGATACAAAAGAAGTATCATCTAAAATTTGAGCCTCGGTATCTCTTATTTGAGAGTGAGTAGCATCATAAATAGCGCTATACACTTCCATTCTTCTCGCGTCTATCATTGGGATAATAAAACTATCCTTTTCTTCAGGCCGTACTTGATAACTCATTGCATCTAATGTAGGAACAGAAATTAATGGGATATCTAGTGCATAACTTAGCCCTTTTGCTGCCGATACACCTATACGTAAACCTGTATAACTTCCAGGACCTTTACTTACTGCAATAGCAGAAAGTGCCGACTTTTTTACCTTTGCTGTAGTAAGAACCTCATCTATATATTGATGTAGTCTTTCTGCGTGAGAATATTGCTTTGCATTATCTTCTTGTAAAGCAATTACTTTTCCATTAATAGACAAAGCCACCGAACAATTAGTGGTGGCTGTCTCAAGACATAAAATGTGTCCCATATAGGTTATAATTATACTATCATTCTTTTTCTTCTTTGTCTTCAGTTTCGATAGTTACTTTATCGCCCGTTTTGAGAGATTTTGTAACCAAACTATATGGGCCAGTAATAATAAGGTCTCCTTCTTCAAGGCCTGAGAGAATTTCAATATTAGAATCGTCTTGTATCCCTGTTGTTACTACTCTTAGTTTTGCTTCATCACCATTTTTTACAAAAACACATTCAAACTTCTCTGTAACGGCCTTAGTATCTTTTGGTTTAGAACTTCGCGTAGCACTTGTATCGGTTTTTACTACAATAGCACTAATAGGAGCAACAAGAACATTATCACGCTTTTTTGTAATAATATCTACAGTAGCAGTCATTCCTGGTCTAAAAGGAGAATATGTTTCTTTTTTTCCTTCTAAAAGATCTTTATAAGAATCTTCTAATATTCTAACTTTTACTTTAAAGTTAGTTACCTGATCTGCAGTAAGTGTTGCCTCTGCCGAGTTTGCGATTTCAGTAACAACACCTTTAAATTTCTTTTTAAGGTATGCATCTACTTCAACCATTGTTGAGTCTCCTACTTGGATTTTTACAATATCATTTTCGTTTACATCAACCTCAACTTCCATATTTTGAAGGTTTGCAACACGTACAATTTCTGTTCCAGCCATTTGAGCAGTTCCTACTACACGCTCTCCTAACTCTACATTAAGCATTGAAACAGTTCCATCTCTTGGTGCAAAAATAGAGGTCCTTCCTAAATTATCAGATGCTTGTTTGAGCTGCGCTGCAACACTTTGTACATTATAATATGCACTTTGTTGATTTGCTTGTGCAATTTCTAACTCAGATTGAGCACGTTCATAGTCTGCTTTTGAAATCACTCCTTTTTCAAAAAGTGGTTTATTACGATCAAAAGTTAACTTTGCCTGATTAAGACTTGCTTCTGCTTGAGAAAGACCCGCTCTACTATTTTGCAATGCTGCTTGACTCTGACTTACTGCAGACTGAACAAGGTCCGGATTGATCTTAACAAGAAGATCTCCTTTTTTTACATCTTGTCCTTCTTTTATAGGAAGACTAATAATCTCTCCAGAAACTTCAGAAGACAATTTTACTTCTACTTCAGGTTGTATTTTACCTGTTGCAGCCACTGTTTCTATTACTGTGGCTTTTGTTAATTTTTGAGTTTCTACCTCTTTAAAATTACCAGATTTACCAAAAGCCCCAGACTTTTTACCTACTATTAATGCAAGTATGACTAGTACAACGACAGTTAATAGGATTAGTAATGTTTTTTTACTCATTTTGGTTAGAATTTAAGTTCGGTCGCAGGAACTCCAAAATAGAGTTCTAACACCTTTATACGGAAAATATAATCATATTTAGAACGCGCAAGTTCTATTTGCGCATTGTCATATCTCAATTTACTTTGACTAAAATCAAAGGCATTTGTAAGTCCTACGTCGTAACGGTCTTTTGCATATTGATATGCTAGCTCTTGTGACTCTAAAGCAACTTTAGCAGCTTCATAACTTTCTCGAGAAGCTTTTACCGCTGTATATGATTGATATACTGTAGATTCTAGATCAAGCTTTGCTTGATTGACTAATATTTCATTGTTCTGAACATTTAATTTACTCCTAGTCACTGCATTACGAGCAGAAAATCCATTAAGAATTGGGATATTTAAACTAAGACCATATCGTATACCGTCATTATTATATAATTGAGTATCAAACGGGATATTTATAAAATCATTTGTAGTATATCGTGTATCATACCCAAAGAAAGCTGATAAGGTTGGTAGTCTTGCCCCTTTACTAATCTGTAAATCTTTTTTTGCTAGTTCAAGGTTTTGATTTGCTATTTTTACTTCAAAGCGATTTTCTTGCGCACTACCTATAATTTCATCAATGGGCTTATCTACTATCTCATCACCAAAAACTGTGTACTCATCATCTGCTACATCAAAGTCTCTATAATTCTCTACAGCCAGTAATTGAGCTAAGTTAATTTTAGAAAGTATCACCGCATTCTCTGCAGCAACAACGCGCTGTCTTTCTGAAGCAGCTGTAGCTTTAATTTCCAAGAGATCTCCCCTAGGTAAAACACCACCATCTACAAGTTCTTGTGTGCGATCAATTTGTTCCAAAGTAATTGCATTTTGTGCAGTTACTGTCTTTAAGTTTTCTTTGTTTAGAATGATATCTAAAAAAGCATTTGCTACTAAGAGTGCTATATCATCTTTTGCTTTTGATAGATTAAACTCTGCAGCAACCTTAGAAAGATCTGCACGTTGTAACTGGCGTACATTGCGCAATCCATCAAAAAGTGTGTATCCAAGAGTTAGTCCTCCAGTTGCATTCAAGGTCGTCACTGTTTGTGGCAAATTTGTTACAGGATTAAAACTCAATCCTGTATTTTCTGAAACAGTTGCACTAGCGTTAATACTTGGTACAAAATTACCTATCGCATCAGATTTATCAATAGAAGAATTAAGTAAAGCTATTTCAGACTGTTGTATTGTGATATTATTATCAAGTGCATACGTAATACATTCTTGCAATGTCCACTGTTTTTGTTGCCCAAAAACTGTGCTTGACACAAAAGCTATAAAACAAAGTAAAAGTAATTTTTTCATAATCTTGATTGATGTTCAATATGACTACCGAACAGGTTTTATGTTACAATAAAAAGTAATTTTTTTCTATTTTAATGATCAAAAGATGTTTTAGACGCTTTCGCGAAAGCGTAATCATCACATCTCTCCCTATCTATCTTTTACATCTAATCTTAATGAAACAAGATACTATATTACCTTGCTCCTACTCCAATGGGAGCCTTGATTTGATTCCAGACTTTAATTTGATCGTCTTTCGTAATTCCATTTAAAACTTGAACATAGATCCCATCACTCACCCCAACTTCGATATCACGACGTTCAAATTCTTGATCTCCCATTTGAATCTCTACAAATGGCTTTTGGGTTTTTGGGTCATATTGTACTAAAGCTTCTTTTATAGCAAGCACATCTGTTGCCTTCTCAAGAATAATACTCGCATTTGCACTCAAACCAGCTCGAATAAATGTAGTGGTATCTGCCTTTTTTAATGTTCCTTTTATTTCAAATTGAATTGCTCCATTTTCGGCGACTCCTTTTGGTGCTATATAATCTAATGTAGCATCAAAGGTTTTATCTTCTATAGCTCCTATGGTAATTTCTAGTGGTAAATCTTCTTTAATTTTGCCCACTTCACTCTCATCTACTTTTCCTTCAAAAATCATCTTATCTACATCTGCTAGTGTTGCTACTGTAGTACCGTCATTAAAGTTATTTGCCTCAATTACTTGGTTACCTGTTTTTACAGGAACATCTAAAATCATACCTGTGATGGTAGAACGTATTTGTGTAGTAGCTGCATTGCCTAATCCTCTTGTAGTACCTGTTCTTATGATATCATAATTTTGACTTGCTCCACTAAGGCTCACTTCTTCTTGTTTTACTCTCTGCAATGCTGTATTATATGAGTTTGCTATATTATCAAAATCATTTGCAGAGATCACTCCTTTATCAAAAAGTGCTTTTTGCCTATCGTAAATGCTTTTTTGATTTGACAATGCAAGTTTTGCTGTTTCTACAGAAGTACGTGCACTAGCAATATTATTCTTTGCACTTGTGAGTGAAGAAGCATTAGGTACTACTTCTATTTGAGCAATGAGATCTCCAGCTTTTATATTATCTCCAGCCTCTACATAAATCTCTTTTATAATTCCCGAAATATTAGGCTTGATTAAGACCTCTTCTTTTGGCACAATACTTCCTGTTGCTACTGTCTTTTTTACAATAGTTCTTGTACTTGCTTGTTCTGTCTCATATACTACTGGATCCTGTTTATCTTTTGTATAGATATACCAGATTCCCATAATAAATACGGTTACAATGATGAGAAGAGTAATAATGGTTCCTTTACGTTTCATTTTTAATTATTGATTGATTATTCTATGCGCAATGCATCTACAGGTTTCATTTGAGTAGCACGTGAGGCAGGTATTAATCCTGCTAATAATCCTGATATAATCAAGATGGCAAGTGCTATAAAAATAACATTAATGTTAACTGACGGGTTTGCAAAATTATCTACCTTCCCTACACTATCTAAAATAGAATTCATTACCCAAATACATCCTGCTGCAACAGCAATTCCTGCCATTCCAGAGACAATAGTGAGTACTAATGATTCTTGTAATATTTGAGATTTGATTTCCCAAGGGGTTGCTCCTAATGCTCGACGCACTCCTATTTCTTTAGTTCGTTCTTTAACCACAATGAGCATAATGTTACTAATTCCTATCACTCCAGACATTAACACCAGAGCTCCTACAAAGTATCCTACAAAAGTGAGTATAGAAAAAAGTCCCATCACTCTTCCAAACTCTTCGGCAAGATCAAAATGACCTATAGCTCTTTTATCATCTGGATGCACAGAGCGTTGTTCTCTCATTATAGCAAAAACATCTTCCTTTACAGTAGTAATAGGAGTCCCATCTTTGGCAGTAATTGCCATCCAACCTACATTATCTGCTCTATTAAAGGCTTGCGAAAATGTTGTAAAAGGCACAAAAATAGTGTTTGCTTCTTCTTCTGCATCGCCGCCACTTTTTGGATTTCTAAAAGTTCCTACTACAAGAAAATTAATATCATTAATCTTTATGTAGGTATTTAATGGTTCTTCTCCTATGTCATATAATCCTTTAACAACGTCTTCCCCTATCACACAAACCTTTCGTTTACTATTAATATCAGAATAAGAAACATAACGTCCTGAAGTAATATCTAGCGGTTGTTGTTTTATATATTCTGGATAATCTCCATAAATACTAAAAGCCCCTGTTTTTTCATTTCGGGTAACGTTATTTGCACCATTAAATCCACCCAATTGATTACGAGGAGAAATGTATTTAAGAGCAGGTATTTTTTCTTTTAGCACCTCGACATCTTCTATTTTAAAATTGAAAAATCTACCTTTAGGAAGACCTTTATAACTCATTGAGGTTCCTTGTGACCACATAAACATTGAGTTTGTAGCAAAGTCACCAAAATCTGCAGAGACTCCATTTTTAAGTCCATTTGTGAGTGCTAGTAATAAAACTAAAATCAAAATACCCCAAAATACCCCAAAAGCGGTGAGTAGCGTTCTAAACTTATTTGCGTTTAGCGCTTCTAATATTTCTTCCCAACGGTCTTTTTTAAACATTTTTATAGGTTATTCAATTACTTGTTGTTTATATGCTTTCGCGAAAGCATAATGATATATTAAAACTACTCATCTCTAAGCGCTTCTATAGGTTTAATATTTGCAGCTCTTCTTGCTGGAATATATCCTGCTATTGCTCCCGAAATAATTAAAATAAGTACCGTCGAAATAGCTGTTACAAAATCTACCTGCGGAAATTTAATAAAATCACTATCAATCTGAGGTCCTACTAATTCTAATAATCCTACTCCTACAAACAATCCTAAAAATCCTGCAATTGCAGTAATAAAAATAGACTCTTGCAATATCATCCCGATTATAGAACTAGGTAAAGCGCCTAGCGCTTTACGTATACCTATTTCTTTTGTGCGCTCTTTTACAATAATGAGCATTATATTACCTACGCCTACTACTCCTGCGATGATGGTTCCAACACCTATGAACCAAAAGACCATACGTATGGTATCTATAAGGCTGTATATTTTTTGCGCTTCTTCAAGATTATAACGTACACGCACAGCGCTGCGATCGTCTGGAGCTATTTGATAACGAGATTTAATCTCATCTTCTATACCTTGACTTACTGCTGCAGAAAGTGCTACAGCTTCATCAAAATTATCACTCATCTTGATCGTATAGGCAATAGATCTTAAATTATCTCCTGCATTAAAAACACGCTGTGCTGTACTCAAGGGAATAAAAATACGTGATTCTTCTCGCTCACCTCCAGGGTCTGCATATACTCCAGCTACTAAGAAATTAATTCCTGAAATTTTTATAGTTTCCCCAACAGCTTCTTTTGTTTTAAAAAGATCGTTTTTTACTTTTTGACCAATGATAGCTACCTTGACTCCTTCTTTATCGTCATAATCTGACAAGAATCTACCTGCTGTTAATGTAGCGTTTTCTATAAATTGTTGTCCAGGATTTGCACCTTCTATTCGATAGTTACCTGTTTCATTTTTATAATTAACTAAACCTCCCCAGATATTATACAAACCTGTTTTGTGTTCTATAGCATCTTCAAATTTGGTGCTTATATTTTCATAATCACTATTATGCATTTGTATACGACGCCCAGGATTAAGTCCATTAAATTCTTTTGTAGTAACTCCCGTCCATACATTTACTCTACTTTCTGCATCACGAGCAAATTGTGTTTTTATACCTTTTTGGATTCCTGTACTAAACCCTAATAAAATCACTAAAATAAAAATACCTGACGCCACAGAAAGTCCTGTAAGAAATGTACGTAACTTATTTTTGCCTATAGTTTCAAATATTTCTTGCCAGCGTTCTATATCAAACATAATCGCTTGCTTTTACTTGATTTACTATCGTATCATCTATAATAACTCCATCTTTAAGATTTACTATGCGCTTAGTCATCTCTGCGATATCTGGTTCGTGAGTAACTATTAAGATTGTTTTGCCTTCGTCATTAATACCTTGAATGAGTTCCATCACCTCATACGAGGTTTTTGTATCGAGCGCTCCAGTAGGTTCATCTGCAAGAAGTACTTTGGGATCACTTGCAAGAGCTCTTGCAATAGCCACTCGTTGTTTCTGACCCCCAGACATTTCACTAGGTAAATGTGTGGCCCATTGAGCAAGACCTACTTTTTCAAGATAATGCATTGCTTTATCTGTGCGCTCTGCCCGTTTTACTCCTTGATAATATAATGGCATTGAGACATTATCTAATGCATTTTTATAATTGATAAGATTAAATGATTGAAAAATGAACCCTAAAAACTTATTGCGATATTGTGCCGCTATTTTTTCATTGAGATTTTTAATAGGCACATTATCCAGCGTATAAGAACCCTCATCTGCTTCATCTAACATTCCTAAGATATTAAGTAATGTTGATTTTCCAGATCCAGAAGATCCCATTATAGAAACTAATTCTCCTTCTTTTACAGAAAAGTCTATTCCTTTTAAAACGTGTAGAGAGTTACTCCCCATTTGATAAGACTTATGAAGGTCTTTTATTTCTATCATACCTAACGATTTACATCAATATCAATGCTATTTAGCAACATAAAAAATGTACTATACTTCTAAAATGGTGGGAAGAATTAATACAATATACCTTATAGATGTTTAGAATCCAAAAGTGTTACTCCTTAGACTGTTACTTTTTTGTTAAAAATATTTTTTACGCTTTCGCGAAAGCATAAAAAACCCGCTTACAAAATGTAATCGGGCTCCTGAAAAACTATAAAATGTGGTGTTTGATTATCCTTCAAAATCATCTCCACCATCTCCACCACCGCCATTGCGGTTACTTCTCTGGCGTTGTTTTTTCTGATTAAATCTATACGTAAATGTCAAGTTTACAGATCGCACTCTAAACTGAAATTCACTATCACTTATAAATCTATCTGTCTCGGTTAACGAGCGTCTCTTGCTAGAATTAAAAATGTCTCTCACAGTAAGTCCTAGTGTTCCTTTTTCATTAAGAATATCTTTACTCAAGGCTAAGTTTGTAAATAAGAATCCTTCTGTTTCTGTTTGAGCATTATTTCTTGGGCCTCTATAAAATATATTGGTTTGCCAATCTATTTTATATGGCAATGTCACTTTTGCACTACCTCTTGTAAAGAAACTAAAGTTACTTGTTCCAAAATCTGTCCCGTTAAACGCTCCATCTGTTTCAAATAAAAATGCATTTGCACTCACGTTAAGACGTAACCATTTTTTAGGATTATATAACACAGCAAGTTCTGCTCCATAACGTTCATTAGTACTTAAATTAATAGGTATTGTTCTTACTATAGGTACTCCATTAGATGTAAATTCTCCTGTATCTTCTTGTATGCGCTCAAAAGAATCTGTTTCATATTGATAATATATAGAAGAAGTAAGTGTTAATTTTTTCCATCTTTTTATATATCCTAAATCATATGCACTTGCAAAAGACGGTATAAGATCTGGATTTCCTTGAAATATATTTGCTTCACTAGATCTAGATGGGAACGGATTTATAAAACGACCACGAGGTCTATTAATACGTCTATTATAACCTAATGTAATATTTTCACGTTCACCTATCTCATACGTAAAGTTAAGTGTAGGAAAAAGACCATCTGTTTCATTATCAAAACTAAGAGTTCCTAGGGCGCTATCATCAAGATCTGCATCTACAGATCCTTGTTGGCGTGTATATTCATATCTTAATCCTGCAAGGACAGAAAATTTTCCAAATTTATTTCCATATTGAGTATATATTGCGTGAACATCTTCTTCGTATGTAAAAACATTAGAAAGTCCAGCATCTCTTACAAAAACACCTCCTGCTACATCTTCTTCTAGAAGCTCATAATCTGTTACAGTTTCTTGTATGTTACCTCGATATCCGACTTCAAATTGTGCATTTTCACCTATAGGAAGCATATAATCTATCTGTGCTAAAAATTCTTTTTGATCTTCTAGCTCTATAATGTCTTCTGTAGGAAGTGCTGTTATAGTAGGGCTTGTGATTTCTTCAGTTATAGTAGACAGCTCTGTTCCTTCGTCTTCAGAATATTGTAAAACGCCAGTGAGCTCGTGACCATCTTCATTAAATTTTGTAATATAATTAAGAGCGTGTTGAAATGTAAAATCTTCTTGATTTTCTCTTTCTAACCTGACTCTAGACTCTATTAATTGATTATTTGCATCAAAATCATCGGTAAAGTTATCTGTACCAGAATCATTATCTCCTATTCTTATAAAACTACTAGCTGTAAGTGATGTTTTATAAGATAAGTAGAATTCAATACCAAAATTACCATTAAATCCACCACGCTGTCTATCAAACTCTCTTCTCTCTGAAATATTAAGTGTGTTTTCAAAATTTCCATCTACATCTTCTGTAAAAAACTCATTTTCACTCTCAGAATTTCCAGGAGAATTACGACGACTGTAACCTAATGTTGTAAATAAATTAAATTTATCTTTTCTTAAATTAAGATTCGTATTAAGTCCATATTGCCAAGGATCACCTATGTTTGCTTGAATAGATCCATTAAGACCTAATGTCTTTTCCTTACGAAGGATGATATTGAGTATACCTGCAGTACCTTCTGCATCATAACGAGCAGATGGTGATGTAATTACCTCTACACGTTCTATAGCATCTGCTGGCAGCTGACTTAATGCATCTACAGACCCAAAACCTGCAATAGCAGATGGTTTACCGTTAATGAGTATACGTACATTTTCATTACCTCTTAAAGAGATTGCACCATCTACATCTACACTTACAGAAGGAACATTACTCAAGGCATCACTTACGGTAGCTCCACTTGTGGTAAGGTCTTTACCTATGTTGTATATTTTTTTATCAAGACGTACTTGCACTTCTGTAGTCTCTGCACGTACAATAACCTCATCTAACGTAGCCGAATCTATTTCTAGTAATTGCTTAGGGAGTTTTGTGTTTTTAGACAGCTTTTGTCCCTTTAATATTTTTGATTTAAATGAAATAAATTCAAATTTTACATCATAAACACCTGCTGGAACTTCAATTTTGTAATTTCCTTTAGGGTCTGTAATTCCTCCAGCTACTACTTTTCCTTTTTGATTTGAAAAAGAAACCGTTGCATATTCTAAAGGAATATTAGTCTCTGCTTCTATGACTTGACCTGTAATCACAGCTACTGCACGCGGCCCATCTCCTCTTTGTGGCTTTTGAGCTATTACAATTGTTGTTATAAATATAAAAACAAGTTTAAAAATGTATTTCATTGTGTCAATTAAATTGAAAATTGTTTAAGTGTCGCAAGGTAAAAACAGATTTTGATTAACCTCCTTCAATTTTATGTTAAACAATCTTATTGTTGTGTGAAAGATTGAGAAACTATCATAAAAAGAGGGTTCTAACGTTAAAGAATGAGAAAAATCAATATTAGCTTAACGATTTTTGTTAATTAACGTGAGTTCGATATAACACTTACTGTATATCAATTAGTTATAAAATAAATCAACTTACAAGCTTACTTTGATTATAAAAAATGAGTTTTAATTAACTAAAAAAGTAAAAATCTGACTTACATTTCAACAAACAACAAGTAACAAAGACATAAA
>CALKZS010000130.1 GCA_938002835.1 uncultured Dokdonia sp.
ATAGATGGGCATTGCCATTTTTATGGCTTGGGTCAAAACCTCCAAATTGCAGACCTCGTAGGTACAACAAGTTATGATGAGGTGGTAGCACGTGTTGCTGCTTTCGCGAAAGCAAATCCTAATGCAACCGTACTAAGAGGAAGAGGATGGGATCAAAACGATTGGGAAGTAAAAGAATTTCCAACTAAAGACAAGTTAGACAGCTTGTTTCCAAATATTCCTGTGGTACTTGAACGTGTAGATGGTCACGCATATTTAGTAAATCAAAAAGCATTAGATCTTGCAAAAATAGACGCAACGACAACCGTAGACGGCGGTGAGATTGTATTAGAAAACGGAGAAGTGACAGGAGTTCTCATCGACAATCCACAAACACTCGTAGATGCCGTAATGCCAGAAGCAAGTGATGCAGAGGTGGCTCGCAATCTTTTAGAAGCGCAAGAATTATGTTTTTCTTATGGACTTACTACTGTAAATGATGCAGGACTTGACAAGGATATTATAGAAGCAATAGATAGTTTACAGCAAGAGGGATCTCTTAAAATGCGCATCTATGCAATGATTAGTAATAATGACGAAAACCTTGATCATTACCTTACCACTGGAAAAGTAAAAACAGATCGTCTCAATGTACGATCTGTAAAAGTATATGGAGATGGCGCTTTAGGCTCTCGTGGTGCAGCAATGCGTCAAGAATATAGTGATAAGAAAGGACATTTTGGAGCAATGGTGACTCCAGTAGAAAAGATTAATGAACTCGCAAAGCGTATTGCTGCGGCAGATTTTCAAATGAATACGCACGCCATAGGAGATAGTGCAAATGTGGTGGTTTTAAGAGCATATAATAAGGTGCTTAAAGATAAAAAAGACCCTCGTTGGAAGGTTGAGCACGCGCAAGTAGTAAGTTCAGAAGATTTTGATGTTTTTAGTGATAAGATCTTGCCATCTGTACAACCTACTCACGCAACGAGCGATATGTATTGGGCAGAAGATAGAGTGGGAGCGCACCGTATTAAAGGAGCTTATGCTTTTAAAGACCTTTTAAAGCAATCTGGAGTTGTGATTCTTGGGACAGATTTCCCGGTAGAGCAGGTAAGTCCTTTTTATACATTTTATGCAGCCGTAGCTCGTAAAGATTTAAAACAATATCCAGAAGGTGGATACCAGATGGAAAATGCGCTTTCGCGAAAAGAGACACTCAAAGGAATGACGATCTGGGCGGCCTATTCTAATTTTGAAGAAGCCGAAAAAGGAAGCATAGAAACTGGAAAATTTGCAGATTTTATCATTATGGATGAAGATATTATGACTGTAGAAGAAGATAAAATTCCTAATCTTAAAGTAAACGCAACCTATGTAGGAGGTGAGAAGGTTTTTTAATTTAATTAAAATGAACTCTCAAAAAACAGCACAAGATCATCTTATAGAGTTGTCACACTATAGAATGCCTTTTGGAAAATATAAAGGCAAGTATCTAGTAGATTTACCTGAAGCCTATTTTGTTTGGTTTAGACAAAAAGGGTTTCCAGAAGGAAAACTAGGGAGATTACTACAAGAAATGCACGAGATAAAAATTAATGGTTTAGAACCTATGGTTCGTAAAGTACAAAGAGGGTATAAAAAACCTGATAATTTAAGATAAACTTAAATCCCTCTATGAATAATAAATATAGCAGGTCTTTTGTGTAAGTCTGGAGTATTCGTCTTCCATAAAGAAGCACTCTTTGTCATAATATATTCTGTAGGTAATGTGATATCACACGCAACACAAACTTGAGTATCTGGATGTACCGTATTTACAATATCTTCTAACATTTTATTATTACGATATGGTGTCTCGATAAAAATTTGTGTTTGTCCTTGATCTGCAGATAGTCGTTCTAGACGTTTAAGCTCTTGCTTACGTTGTTTTGCATCAATAGGTAAATACCCATTAAAAGCAAAATTTTGACCATTCATACCACTTGCCATCATTGCCATAAGAATAGAAGAAGGTCCCACGAGTGGTACTACTTGTATGCCTTTTTGATGCGCTACTTTTACAACTTCGGCGCCAGGGTCTGCTACTCCAGGAACTCCAGCTTCAGATAGCAATCCTACAGACTCTCCTTGCATACAAGGTTCTAAATATCCTGGAATATCTGCAATGTCTGTGTACTTGTTGAGAAGATGTAATATGAGGGAAGACTGTGATTTTCCAGACGATATAGCTTTAATAGAGCGACGAGCCGTTTTTTCATTTTCTACAATAAAGGTCTTAACAATTTCTACTACTTTTTTTACCGAAATAGGCATTACTTCAAGAGCATTTGTATCTCCTAAAGTTGTAGGAATAAGGTATAGTTTACCAAGTGTTGTATTTGAATTCATACATTAGTGCACGATCAGTTTTATGATTTGGGGACTGCTCGACATAGTCGCAATATAAATACCAGAACTTAATTGTGCAACTGAAAAGGAAGTCCTGTTGTTTTGTATGGGTACATTTTGTATTAATTTTCCGCTAATATCATATAGGTTGAGTTGTTCCGCTTTCGCGAAAGCGGGAAAGAACACATCTACCATAGAAGTTGTTGAGTTATAAAATACTTGAAAGTCATCTAGTTGATTTTCTTCGGTAGACAAAACGCTATTGTCAACAACTCTATAAATAGATCCAGTCCCAGGAATTGCGGCATATAATTCACTATTGATATCTTCTCCTAAACTTGTTATTCCAGCATCAAAAGGCCCAAAATAGGAAATCGTATTTGTATTGTCTACAATAGCCATCTCACTAGAACAATAATCTGCAAAAACATAGGTTCCTACCATATTGGGATATGCTCTGCCACGATATACATAACCTCCAGTAATACTGCATTTAAAAGCTCCGTTTCCAGAGTGAGTATATTCTGCAATTGGAAATGTTAATGTATCTTCATCAGGGCAGTTTGCATTATTAAATATTTGGCTACCTTCATAACATCTCCATCCGTAATTTTCGCCACCAGGAGAAGTCTGAGAAGCACGATTAATTTCTTCTACTTCTCCTTGACCCACATCACCTATCCATAGATCACCATTTTCTGAGTCAAAAGAAAATTTCCAAGGATTTCTCAATCCATATGCCCATATTTCGTCTAGAGCATCTGGATTTCCAACAAAAGGATTGTCATCAGGAATTCCATAGTTTAAACCTCCTTCTGGATTATCTACATCTATGCGTAATAATTTACCTAAAAGTGTACCGAGATTTTGAGATCTATTACCAGGATCACCGCCACTACCACCATCTCCAGAAGAAATGTATAGAAAACCATCTGGCCCAAATTGTAAACAACCTCCATTATGATTTGAAAAAGGTTGCGGTATTGTTATGAGCTTAGTTAGAGAGTTGAGATTTGCAATATCTTGATTATCACTTACGGTAAAACGAGCGATGGTAGTTACATCATCACCATTGAGTGTTTCTGTATAATTTACAAAAAATTCACCATTATTAGTATAATTAGGATGAAAGGCAAGCCCCAATAAACCTTGTTCAAACCCTTGGTCTGTAATAATATTGGTTAGATCTAAGAATGGGTCTTCATTAATTGAGCCATCTGTATTGAGTATTCTTATAAGTCCTCCCTGTTGTACAATAAAAAGACGATTATCTCCAGCATTTTTGATCTCTACAGGGTTTTCAAAACCTGCCGCAAATAACTCTAAATCAATATCTATATTTTGCGCTTGTAAAAAACTAAAAGAACAAAGTAATAGTAGTGTAAAGACTTTCATATTTTTTTATGAAAGATACAAATAATCTAGTAGTCTGGGTGTTATGTGTATTGTGTTGCAATGACCTCACAAGCCTGATTAAGCATTTCGTACACACGTTTAAAATCTGTCATTGTTCCATTATAGGGGTCTGGTACATCTACATCTTCTCCAGGAAAAATAGCATCTAATATCATAGATACTTTTTCTTTATGAGCTTCTGTTGTTGCCATAGCAAGTACATCTTCTAGGTTGTTTTGATCCATCACAAAAATATGATCAAAATCTATAAAATCTTGTTCGGAAAATTGTCGTCCTTTTAGCTGGCTTATATCTAGACCGTTTTGAGTGCCTACTTTAATACTTCTATTATCCGGAGGGTTTCCTATGTGCCAGTGACCTGTCCCAGCAGAATCTACTATATATTTTTTGGTATCTAATTTTGAACGTAAAATGCCTTCGGCTAGAGGAGATCTGCATATATTTCCTAGGCAGACCATAAGTATTTTAGTTGGTGACATAGGGTCGAAATTTTGCTCTAAAATTAGGAATAAGTATGCTTTTGCCAAAACATAAAAAAGGAAAAGCCCTAATGCATTAACATTAGGGCTTTAAACAATACATAATATGTGTTATAATATAATAATAGAAGTACGAACTACTCTATTATTCACCTCTATCTCTTTTTCCAGGGTAAGCTATCGTACCGTGTTCTGCCATATCTAAACCTCCTACTTCAATTTCTCTACTAACACGTAAGCCTATAGTTTTCTTGAGTGTAAATAATATGATAAATGATAAAACAATCGACCAAGCTGCATAAGCAAAAGCACCTAATGCTTGTACACCAAGTTGACTAAATCCGCCACCATTAAAAGCACCTATTCCTACACCTTCTCCATCGATACCCCAAAGACCAATTACTATTGTTCCCCAAACACCAACAACTCCGTGAACAGAAACAGCACCTACAGCATCATCAATATGAAGTTTTTTCTCTATAAACTCTATAGAGAATACCACTAGAATACCTCCTAATAGTCCTGCTAAAACAGCACCTCCAGGACTCATATTGCCACAACCTGCAGTAATACTAACTAAACCGGCAAGCGCGCCATTTAAGGTTTGAGCTAGGTGTGGTTTCCCATACCATATCCAAGTAGTTATTAAAGCGGCTAATCCACCTGCAGCAGCTGCTAGGTTTGTGATTAATACAACATTAGAAGCTGCTATAGCATCGGCTCCACCCCAAGCAAGTTGAGAACCACCATTAAAACCAAACCATCCTAACCAAAGGATAAATACTCCTAAAGTAGCTAGTACTTGATTATGTCCTGGAATTTCAAATACTTTTCCATCTACAAATTTTCCAAGTCTTGGCCCTACTAATATTGCAGCAACTAAGGCAGCCCATCCACCTACTGAGTGTACAATGGAAGATCCAGCAAAATCAATAAATCCAGCATCTGCAAGCCATCCACCAATAACAGCGCCATCAGTAGCACCTTTCCATTGCCATCCACCAGAAATAGGATAAATAATTGCAGTCATTACTATTGAAAAGATGATGTAAGTAGAATACTTTGTTCTACCTGCAATTGCTCCAGAGACTATAGTGGCAGCAGTAGCAGCAAACATTGTTTGAAAAAATAGATCGGCACCTTCACCTTGAAAAAGACCACTCCAGAAAAACCATCCATTAGAAGTGTCTCCATACATTAGAGAGTATCCTATAACCCAGTATGTTAAAGAACCTACACAAATGTCTAGTAGGTTTTTCATAGCTATGTTTACAGCATTTTTAGACCTGGTCATACCAGATTCTACTAGTGTAAATCCAGCCTGCATAAAAAATACTAGAATACCAGATAGTAGCATCCAAAGCATTCCTAGATCTCCATTAATCCCAGATATAGCGTTCTCTAAATCTTCTGGACTAACCGTATCTTGTATAAACAATAACTTAGGTGTGATTGAGTTTAATAAATGTATCATATTAAAATATGTTTGTTTTGATTAAAATTTGTAAATCCCTGCGATTAAGAATGAAGATAAAGACTTGCTAGCTTCAAAGTCTGAGTTTACGAAAGTTCCATCTTCACTACCACTATCTAGTCTAATTTCTGGTTTTATGGTAAGGTTTCCTATTTCGTAACTTCCAGTAAGTGTTGCAGCAAGTACAGATGCATTCCCATCTTCATCATAAGCACCAATAGCACCAACACCTCCTTCGGCCTCACCAAAGAATTCAGCTCTAAGTCCTAGTGTAAAAGCATCAGATGTTTTGTATTGTGGGTATAAAGCAACACCATAAAAAGCAGCTCCATCTGTATCGTTATAGGTAGCATTAACTCCTAAGTAAAATTCATCGGAAGCATCAAAACCTCCTGTGTAATCTACTTGGAAAGTAGCTTCAGTGTTAAATCCTTGTTTACCATATAATAAGTTAAGAAACTGGCCTTTGTACCCTAATTGTGCACCTAGGGTATAATCATTATCAAAGTTAAATTCTGTTGCATCAGTATTGTTCATTATAGCAAGCATTCCAGTAAAGTCATCAGAAAAGGTAAAGTCTGCTTTTACACCAGTATGTGAGAATGGTCCATAAGAGAACATATATGAGGTAGAGTAGTTAAAGTTTGCTACTGGAGAGATTACTTCATATCCTAAAAAAGTATTGAAGTTTCCTAAAGTAAGTTTTACTTTTTCAGATACATTCCAGTATACATATAACTGGTTTACAATATTAGAAGATGTTAAAGAGTTAAAAACGGCTTCTTCACCACGAGGTCCAAAAACTAAGTCTGCTACAGCACCTACTTGTCCATCTTTACTTTCAAAAGAACCTACAACATTTGCCATACCTAGGGCAAAACCGTTCAAATTTGCAAATGATGTTGCTGGAGCAATAGCATCTTCTCCATTAGGACCAGAAAGGTTTTGTCTAAAAAAAACATCTAAACTACCTTCTACAGTAAATTGTTTCTTTGTTTCTTCTTCTTGTGCAGTTAACGATGTTATACTTAATAATGTTATTAACGCAATAAGGGAATACTTTTTAATCATTGTTAATTTTTTAACGGTTAATTTCAGGTCAAATCTAAATTAAAAGTTAAAGACCCCCAAAAAAAATAGGGGTGTAGTGTGAATTTTTATGACATTTTACGAATACCCTCCAAAAAAATAGGGGTAATGTAAATTATATTAATATTTTTAAAATATTGTTAAAAATAATTATTACTTAAAACAGGATGTTAGGTAGTGTTAACGTGTGATTTTGTTTTGCTTACTGTTATAATTGTGAGTTATTCAATTAACAAGTTTTTTTGTTTTGGGATTAATAATTTCTACCTTTTTTTTTTAGAAAAAATTAAAAAAGACGCCTCAGACTGTTTTTATCACAATAATGTAGATACAATTTTGATTGCTGGTAGATGCGTGATATCTTTAGAATCTAGTTGTTAATAATATCTTAAATTATAAGAAGTATGTTAAAAGATCAAGGATTGTATTTGCGTGAGTTTGAACACGACGCTTGTGGAGCAGGTTTTATATGCAGCCTCAAAGGAGTAAAGTCCAATGATATTATTCATAAAGCACTTGAGATTCTTGAAAAACTTGAGCATCGTGGTGCCGTTAGTGCAGATGGTCGTACAGGAGATGGAGCGGGAATACTTATAGATATTCCGCACGAGTATTTTAAAACACAATGTGAGTTTGAACTCCCAAAAGAAGGAGCGTATGCGGTGAGTAATGTTTTTCTTCCTAGAAAAGAAAATCAACGTGAATATTGTATCTCAGTTTTTGAAAAAAGTTTAAAAGACCAGGGTATTACTATTTTAGGATGGAGAGATGTTCCTGTAGATAAAGAGGTGCTTGGCGAGATTGCGGCTGTGTCAGAACCTTTTGTAAAACAACTTTTTGTAACATATGATGGTAATGATACCGCTTTCGCGAAAGCGCAAAAAAAGCCTTCTCACGATTTTGCATTTCAAATAAAACTTTTTACTGCTCGTAAAATAGCAGAGCATACTATATATAATTCTAAGTTATCTGAAAGTTCGTTCTTTTACCTTCCTTCATTTTCAACGAAGACTATTATATATAAAGGCTTGTTAATGCCTCAACATATAAAGGTATATTATAAAGATCTTTTAGATCCTAGAGTTGTAACACGTCTTGCACTTGTACACCAACGTTTTTCTACTAATACATTCCCTACGTGGGATCTTGCACAACCATTTAGATATATGTGTCATAATGGTGAGATTAATACATTACGTGGTAATGTGACTAGAATGTATGCACGTGAAGAGTTAATGGAGAGTCCGCTTTTTGGGGAAGATATTAAATCTATTCTACCAGTTGTACTTCCTAAAAAATCTGATAGTGCATCTATGGATATGGTGGTAGAGCTTTTATTAATGACAGGAAGATCGCTTCCAGAAGTAATGATGATGCTTGTTCCAGAAGCTTGGGAGAAAAATACCGATATGTCTCCTGCAAAAAAGGCATTTTATGAGTTTAATTCTTGTTTAATGGAGCCTTGGGATGGTCCAGCTTCTATACCATTTACAGATGGTAATTATATAGGAGCCGTTTTAGACCGTAATGGTTTACGTCCTTCTAGATATTCTGTTACAAAGGATGGGTATGTGATTATGTCTTCAGAGACTGGTGTTGTAGAAATAGAGCCTAGAAATTTAGAATTTCACGGTCGTCTGGAGCCAGGAAAAATGTTTCTTGTAGATATGGCTCAAGGTCGTATTGTTCAAGATGAAGAAGTAAAAGAAGAGATTGCTACTCGTCATCCTTATCAAAAATGGATAGATGAAAATTTAATTCATCTTAAGGATATACCTTATAATGAGTGCCCGCTGTTTTTAGATGAGGCACCTTTAAAAGAACGTTTACTCACGTTTGGATATACACAAGAAGATATAGACACAATTATTTTACCTATGGGTGCAAAGGCAAAAGAACCTATAGGATCTATGGGTAATGACGCACCTATTGCAATACTTTCTGAGAGACCACAACTAATTTATAATTACTTCAAGCAATTATTTGCGCAGGTAACAAACCCACCTTTAGATGGAATTAGAGAAGAACTCATTACAGATATATCACTTACTCTTGGTGCAGATTCAAATATATTTGATATAAATGCTACGCATTGTAGGAAACTAAAAATTAAAAACCCTGTAATATCTAAGCAAGATCTAGATAAGATAAAAAGTTATAATAATGAAGACTTTAAGATAGTCTCAGTTCCTATTTTATATGAAGCTAAAAGAGGGCATAATGGTCTAGAAAAAGCGCTTGAAAATCTCCTTGAGGATGTATGTAAAGAGATTGATAAAGGGGCAAATATTGTAATTCTATCAGATAGAAATACATCAAGCGAATTTGCTCCTATACCAGCACTTATAGCTTGTTCTTATGTTAATAATGGATTAGGAAAACTTAAAAAACGTTCTAAAATAAGTCTTATTATAGAGTCTGCAGAGCCTCGAGAGGTACATCATTTTGCATTACTGTTTGGGTATGGAGCTAGTGCTATAAATCCATATATGGTAAATGAAATTATAGAAAATCATCCAGAAGACTTAGCTCTTGCAAACGTTACTATAGACGAAGCAATTCAAAACTTTAATAAAGCAGTAGGAAAAGGAGTGCTTAAGGTGATGAATAAAATAGGGATCTCTACATTAAATTCTTATCGAGGATCTCAACTTTTTGAATGTATCGGTATCAGTAAAAAGGTCGTAGATAAATATTTCCCACGGACAGTAACTAGAATACAAGGTGTAGGTTTACACCAATTAGAAGAAGAGATTACAAAGCGTCATAAATCTGCATATGATAGAAGAGATATTGCTGCAAATCTAGAATTGCAAATGGGTGGAGAATATCGCTGGCGTCGTGATGGAGCGCCTCATTTATTTAATCCGCTTACGATTGCAAAACTTCAAGAGTCTGTACGTAGTAATAAACCAGTAGTGTATAAGCAATATGCAGAGCGTGTAAATAATCAAGCAAAACAATTAATGACAATAAGAGGTCTGTTTGAATTTACAAACTATGATCCTATAGATATAAATGATGTCGAACCTTGGACAGATATTGTAAAGCGTTTTAAAACAGGAGCAATGTCATATGGTTCTATTAGTAAAGAGGCACACGAGAATCTTGCAGTCGCAATGAACAGAATAGGAGGTAAGTCTAATTCTGGTGAAGGAGGTGAGAATCAAGCACGTTTTTATAAAGATGTAAATGGTGATTGGAAAAATAGTTCAATAAAACAAGTAGCTTCAGGACGTTTTGGGGTTACTTCAAATTACCTTACAAATGCTACTGAGATCCAGATAAAAATGGCTCAAGGAGCAAAGCCAGGAGAAGGAGGGCAACTTCCAGGGCCTAAAGTAAATCCTGAGATTGCAAAAACAAGAAACTCTACTCCTTATGTAGGATTAATATCTCCACCACCACACCACGATATTTACTCAATAGAAGATCTATCACAGCTTATATATGATCTTAAATCTGCAAATAGAGAGGCGCGTATTAATGTAAAACTAGTATCAGAAGTAGGTGTAGGAACAGTTGCAGCAGGTGTTGCAAAAGCAAAAGCAGATGTGATTCTTATTTCTGGTCACGATGGCGGTACGGGAGCATCTCCTTTGACATCATTAAAACACACAGGTCTTCCTTGGGAGCTTGGTCTGGCAGAAGCACAACAAACACTGGTTATGAATAATCTTCGTGGTCGTGTGCGTTTAGAATGTGATGGACAACTTAAAACGGGTCGTGACGTAGCAATAGCTTGTCTTCTAGGAGCAGAAGAGTTTGGGTTTGCAACAGCGCCATTAGTAGCATCTGGATGTATAATGATGCGTGTGTGTCACTTAAATACTTGTCCAGTGGGTATTGCAACACAAAACCCAGAGCTTCGTAAAAAGTTTAAAGGAAAGCCAGAACACGTAGTAAACTTTATGTACTTTGTTGCTCAAGAGTTGCGTGAGATTATGGCTAAACTTGGTTTTAGAACTATAGATGAGATGGTGGGGCAAGTACAAAAGCTAGATCGCAATAACTCAATAGACCAGTATAAAGCTTTAGGTTTAGATCTTTCTCCTATATTACATAAGGTAGACGTAAGTGAAAATCAGCCACTATACAACACAGAAAAGCAAGATCACAATCTAGAAAAAGCATTAGATTTTAAAATTATATCACAAGCGCATCCAGCCCTTTTTAGAAAAGAGAAAACTACCTTAGATTTAAAAATTACAAATGAAGATCGTGCTGTAGGTGCTATTTTAAGTAATGAAATCTCTAAGATATATGGTGTTCAAGGATTACCAGAAAACACATTAAAGATCAATTTTGAAGGAGCTGCTGGACAGAGTTTTGGAGCATTTGCAACTCACGGGCTTACGCTTGTCGTAACAGGAAATACAAATGACTATATAGGGAAAGGACTCTCTGGAGCAAAAATTATTATAAAAGTGCCTGAAGAAGCTACAATTATCCCAGAAGATAATGTTATTATAGGTAATGTTGCCTTTTATGGAGCTACTGCTGGAGAAGCATATATTAATGGTAAAGCAGGAGAACGTTTCTGTGTTCGTAACTCAGGAGCAAAAGCTGTTGTGGAAGGAATAGGAGATCACGGTTGTGAATATATGACAGGTGGTATCGCTGTAATTTTAGGAGATGTAGGTAGGAACTTTGGTGCAGGTATGAGTGGTGGTATCGCATATGTGTATGATGTAGATAGCTCGCTTTCGCGAAAATCAAATGTAGATGGTCTTAATTTTCTTAAAATTGAAGAAGCTCAGGATCAAGAGACGTTAAAACAGCTAATAGAAAATCATTATAATGCTACCTTATCACCATTAGCGCAACGATTATTAGAAAATTGGGAGATAGAAGTTAAAAATTTCACAAAAGTCTTACCAGAAGAATATCGTCAAGCATTAATTAGGCTAGAAGAAGAAGGTAAACTAAAAGATGAGGTTAAGTAAACTAATTTATTAAAATTAAAAGAAGTTTAGAAGATATATAGTTTAAACTTCTACGAAATATATAGGATATGGGAAAAGTAACAGGATTTTTAGAGTTTGATCGTAAAGATGAGAGTTATATCGCTCCAGAAAAACGAATAAAAAACTATAAAGAGTTTACCGTACCGTTAGAAGAGACAGAACTTAAAAAACAAGGAGGTCGTTGTATGGATTGTGGAATTCCGTTTTGCCATTCGGGCTGTCCATTAGGAAATCTTATTCCAGATTTTAATGATGCTGTATACAAAGGTCGATGGAAACAAGCAGCTGGAATACTTCATAGCACTAATAACTTTCCTGAATTTACAGGGAGATTATGCCCTGCTCCTTGTGAAGAGGCTTGTGTACTTGGGATTAATGAAGATCCAGTAAGTATAGAAAATATAGAAAAAAATATTGTTGAGCGTGCTTTTGACAAAGGATGGATTGTGCCACAACCTCCAGAAGGACGTACGGGAAAAACAGTTGCAATTATAGGTTCAGGTCCTTCTGGACTTGCTACAGCGCAACAATTAAATAGAGCTGGACATACAGTAACTGTTTTTGAGCGTGATGCAAAAGTAGGAGGATTATTGCGTTATGGTATTCCAGATTTTAAAATGGAAAAATCTGTAATAGATAGACGTATTGAGGTTCTTGTAGAAGAAGGAATTACATTTACAACAAACACACACGTGGGTAAAGATGTGAGTGTTGAAACGCTTAAAAGTGATTTTGATGCCATTGTACTTTGTGGTGGAGCTACCGTAAGGAGGAGTATTCCTATTAAAGGAGCTCACCTTAAGGGAGTGTATCAAGCAATGGATTTTTTAAAGCAAAATAACGAACGCCAAGATGGAATTAGTGAGTGGGAAGAACTCATTATGGCTACAGATAAAAAAGTGGTTGTTATAGGTGGAGGAGATACGGGATCTGATTGTATAGGAACTTCTAATAGACACGGAGCAACCTCTGTGACTAATTTTGAAATTTTAAATAAACCTACTGTAGATCGCCCTACAGAGCAGCCCTGGCCTTATTACCCAATGAGATTACGTACCAGTACATCTCATAAAGAAGGAGTAGATAGAGTATTTAGTATTTCTACAAAAGAGTTTGTGGGTGATAAGAAAGGTAATTTAACAGGATTAATTACTTCAGAAGTAGAGTGGATTACCGCACCTAGTGGTCGTAAAGAGTTAAAAGAAGTTCCTGGTACAGAAAAAAAGTGGGAGTGTGATATGGCATTACTTGCTTTAGGATTTACAGGGCCAGAAAAAACATTGATAGATCAATTAGGTCTACATACCGATATGAGAGGAAATGTAAAAGGAACTAACTATGCTACTAATGTGGTAGGTGTATTTACAGCTGGAGATATGCGCCGTGGTCAGTCATTAATTGTATGGGCAATATCAGAAGGAAGGCAAGCAGCGCATCACGTAGACACCTATTTAATGGGTGGCTCTCAATTACCACTTAAAGATGAAGAGAGTGATTTACCTAGAAGGTAACATCATTGTATTGTAAATAGTTTTATATGTATTAATGAACAAAAGAGAGCCTATCATATTGATAGACTCTTTTTTGTATTCTAAGAATTTTTAATCTTAGGAATATCATATTGCTTCACAAGTACCAAGGAGAGCAAAAGCTTCAATGAATTCTTCAAAAGTAATACCTTGTTCTTCCAGATTAACTGTTTCTGTAGCTTCTTCAGATACTACAGTAATTGTTCCATCTCCATTGTCACAAACTTCAGTTTCTGAAGATTCTGTAACTCCTCCAAATTCAATTTCAATAGTGCAAAGTCTGCAATCTTGACCATTATCGTCATCAGAGTCATCAGTACTACATCCTGTAAAGACTAAGCCGCTTATGATAGCAGCAGTTAAAATCATTTTTTTCATAATTAATTATTAATAGTTAAATCTTAAACAAAACTAGGTTGTATTTTTTGATGTTTCAACCACATAAAGATGTGGCTCTAATTTGTTTATGGAATTAATGGTGTGATTTTATATGGTATAACCTATAAAATTCAAAAGGGCTATCTTTTATTAAAAGATAGCCCTTTTGAATATAGTTGATATAAAAAAATTAATTAGATAATTTCTTTCCTAGATCTTCTACATATTTTCTAAATTGTTTATCTGTGCTTGCAAGGTTATCTACCGTTTTACAAGCGTGAAGTACAGTAGCGTGATCACGTTGTCCTATTTGAGAACCTATACTTGCAAGTGAAGCTTTGGTAAGTTTTTTTGCAAAAAACATTGCTAGTTGGCGTGCTTGTACAATATGGCGTTTACGTGTTTTTGATTGTAATGTTTCTACATCCATCTGGAAGTAATCTGATACAATTTTCTGTATGTAATCTATAGATACTTCTCTTTTGGTGTGTTTTACATAATTATCTACAATCTTTTTAGCAAGATCAAGAGTAATCTCTTTCTTATTAAAAGAAGAGTGTGCTATGAGTGATATAATAGCGCCTTCTAGTTCGCGTATGTTTGTTTTAATATTATTTGCTAAGAACTCAACAATATTTTCTGGCATCTCAACACCGTCTTGGTAAAGCTTTTGTTTTATAATAGCAATACGGGTTTCAAATCCTGGATGTTGTAGCTCTGCGCTAAGTCCCCATTTAAAACGAGATAATAAGCGTTGTTCAATATCTTGCATATCTACTGGAGCTTTATCACTAGTAAGTATTACTTGTTTCCCGTTTTGATGAAGGTGGTTAAATATGTGAAAAAATACATCTTGTGTCCCTGCTTTTCCACTTAATAGTTGGATGTCATCTACAATAAGGACATCAATTACTTGGTAGAAATGAATAAAGTCATTTCTATTATTTTTCTTAACAGATTCTATGTACTGCTGCGTAAATTTTTCTGCAGAGATATATAAAACTGTTTTTTCTGGGTATTTTTCTTTTATTTGAACACCTATTGCGTGAGCAAGATGTGTTTTTCCAAGTCCTACACCACCAAAAACAAGTAACGGATTAAAAGAGGTGCCTCCAGGTTTATTTGCAACTGCCATACCAGCAGATCTTGCTAACCTGTTAGATTCTCCTTCTAAAAAGTTTTCGAAGTTGTAATTGGGATTTAGTTGAGATTCAATTTGTAAATTGCGTATGCCAGGAATTACAAATGGATTTTTAAGCTCAGGGTTTTTATTCTTTAACGGAGCGTCAACTTCTTGTGATTTTAAAGAACTTCGGTTTGAACTAGGAATTTTTTCGGTAAATGGTTGATTGTTACCATACGTGTTTTCCATCTTGATAACATAAACAAGTTTAGCATTATCTCCTAATTCTTTTATTAGAGCTACTTTAAGAAGTTTTACATAATGTTCTTCTAGCCATTCATAAAAGAATTTACTAGGGACCTGAATACTTAAAGCGTTATCTGTAAGTTTTACGGCTTTAATAGGTTCAAACCAAGTTTTGTACGCTTGGGGAGTAATATTATCCTTTATGAAGGAGAGACAATTATCCCATACAGATTGCGCAGTTATAGTCATTCTTAAATTAAATTATTAGGTGTGGTTAGTAATAGGGTACTAAAATTAAAGGGGAATATATGATTTAAAAAACTTCCCCCTAAAAGCTTAGCAAATATGTGAACAAAAAATGTAATAAAAAAGTGAAAATGGGGTTGTTTTTCTGCAAATTTTGTTGCAATATGAATTGTTTTTATTTTTTCAACTAAACATCACTATATTATTTTGAGAAATCATACATCTTTCATTAAAGTAAGATATGCCGAAACTGACCAAATGGGAGTAGTCCATCACGGTAATTATCCTCAGTACCTAGAGATTGCAAGATTAGAATGGTTAAATACTCTTGGTATTTCTTATAAATGGATGGAAGAAAATGGTGTAATGCTTCCTGTTTACAGTCTAAATATTCTTTACAAGAAATCAGCCATTTTCGACGATGAGCTCATTGTAGAAATAATACTTGTAAAAACTCCTACGGTACGAATACTTTTTGAGTATAAAATTTATAATAATAAAAAAGAACTTTTGACCGAGGCAAGTACAGAATTGATTTTTATTAATAAAGAAACAATGAAACCTATGCGATGCCCAGAGTATATTTTAGAAAAATTATAATCAATCTTCATCAATTAGGTTAACACCATATACTTCTTTAAATTTTTGAATGACAAGCGTTGCTTCTTTTTTACGAATAGATAATGTGAAGTTGCACTGAAGTTCCATCACCTGATTGATAATAGTAACATCATAATCTTTTATAAGTCTCATTACTTTGTTAAGAAACGGATATTCAAAATTAATTTTAAACAAAATATTTATCGTTTTAGTAACAATACAACTAGCTTCTATGGCAAGTTGTGCACTTGATCGATAAGCATTAATAAGACCACCAATCCCTAATTTTGTACCACCAAAATACCTTACCACCACTACAAGTACATTCGTAATATCAAAAGATTGTAATTGCCCATAGATGGGAGCTCCAGCACTATTAGAAGGCTCTCCATCATCATTTGCTCTGTATTGATCATAGGTTTCTCCTAGCACATATGCATAACACCAGTGCCTTGCTTGATGATGTTGTTTTTTTAATAATGCAATGTATTCCTTCACATTATTTTCTGATTGTACAGGATATGCATAGCCATAAAACTTACTGTTACGATCTTTAAATAAAGTTTCAGAAGAGGGGTGGGTGATGGTGCGATACGTATCTTTCATAAAATGACTGTAGGATTTGATGTTGGTGTTTAAGATGTATTACGCTTTCGCGAAAGCATATAAAACCTCAATCTATACGTTGTTTTTTTACACGTTTTAGTACTAAAAAATTCTGAGCATTTGGTGTAAATCCTGAAATGGTTTTCTGTGTAAAACGAACTACTTCGTCATAATATAATGGAATAATGGGAGCCTCTGTAATGGCAATAGAATCCATTGTTTCATAGAGTTTTTTACGATCATCTATATCTGTGATACTTAAACTATGTTCATATAAACTGTCAAAAATTGCATTCTTAAAATGAGTGTAGTTGGGACCATTTGGGGTAAAATTTTTACTGTAAAAAAGACTCAAGTAATTCTCTGCATCCGGATAATCTGCAATCCAGCTGGCTCTAAAAGCATCTAGATCTCCACTACTTTTCTTTTGGCGTAATGTGGAGGGAGGCATTACATCAATTTTTATATCAAGGCCTACTTTTTGAAGTTCGCGTTGTATATACTCACAAATATCTAGGTATTGGCTGTTTGTACCTATAGTGAGTTCTGGTTTTGTGTCTCCAGTAGCTTCTATGTATTGATTTATAAGATCACGTGCAAGTTCTGGTTTATAATTATAGCCTACCATACTATTATAGCCGGGTAATCCTTTTGGAATAAAGCCGTGAGTTGCAGGAGTTCCTACACCATTACGTAAGTAAGTAATCATTTTTTGGCGATCAAATCCATAATTTACAGCCTTACGTAATGATAGAGATTGTACTTCTTCCATCTTGCTATCTAAGTAAAAACCTATATACTCTGTGTTAAGATGTGGAGTCTTGACCAGGTTTACTTGATCTTGATATTTGGGACGTAGCTGACCAGAGGCTGTAAGAAGTTCATCTTTGTAAGATGGATCAAGACTATTTAAGAAATCAAGATTGCCCTGAGCAAATTGTAAGAATTCACTTTGTTTGTCAGGTAAGAAGGTAATCGCTACAGCTTCTAGATATGGTAATTGATTGCCGTTTTCATCCTTTTCGTAATAATGTTCATTCTTTCTAAAAACAAGTTTTACACCTTCTTCCCATCTTTTGAATTTAAAGGGACCTGTCCCTATAGGATTTGATCTAAAGTCATTACCATAATAAGTTACTACTTCTTTAGGGACAACAGAGCAATAACGCATACTTAGAAGTCCTAGGTAAGCAGGGAAAGGTTTTTTAAGATGTATAGTAAATGTACTGTCGCTAGTCGCTTTATAATTTTTGACATTACTTAATACCCAGCTTCCAGGAGATGCAACTTTTGGATCTGTAAGTCTGTCAAATGAAAATGTAAAGTCACTAGCCACCACTGCTCTGGTACTATCAGGGGTATTGAAAGCAGCGTGTTTATGGTAATATACATCTTCTCTTAAGGTAAATGTATAGGTAAGAGCGTCTTCAGAGATGGTCCAAGATTTTGCGATATCTGGTATAATGTTAAGATCATTATCTAATTGTACTAAGCCATTAAATAACTGATTAACTGGCCATATGATAGGAGGGTTTCTAGCAAAAGCAGGATCTAATGTGGCAATTTGATACTGTTCGTTATATCTAAATACTTCGTGATCTCTATTAGTAGTATCATTATTTGCGCAAGAGAATAAAAAAATAGATACAAAGATGGCATACGTCCAGTACCTTAAAACTGTAGAATGAGAAGTAAAAAGTGAAGAAATCATCATTTATTTAAGGTCATTATTAATGTAAGAAAAATGTTTTTTTAATGAATATGTCAACTTTATGTCTCATAACATACACATTCATCTTTTCACTATCTTTACACACTTTTTTATATAGTTATTACATACAAATATACCTCAAATGCCTTCTACTAAGAAAGTCGCTTTTTATACACTAGGTTGTAAACTTAATTTTTCTGAAACAAGCACCATCGCACGTAGTTTTGGGCAAGAAGGTTTTGATAAGGTAGATTTTTCTGAACACGCAGATGTCTATGTGATAAATACGTGCAGTGTTACAGAAAATGCAGATAAACGTTTTAAAAATATTGTAAAACAAGCTCAAAAGGTAAACTCAGAAGCAGTGACTGTAGCTGTAGGTTGTTATGCACAATTAAAGCCAAAAGAGCTTGCAGCAGTAGATGGTGTAGACCTTGTTCTAGGGGCAACCGAAAAATTTAATGTCACAAGTTACATTAATGACTTACTAGATAACCCTGATAGAACGAGTAGTGGGGGAGCGATACACGCTTGTGAAATAGAAGAGGTAGATTTTTATGTAAGTTCGTATTCTATAGGAGATCGCACACGTGCATTTTTAAAAGTGCAAGATGGATGTGATTATAAGTGTACGTATTGTACCATACCACTTGCTCGCGGAATTTCTAGAAGTGACACGCTCCAAAACGTATTAGATAATGCAGCAAAAATAGCAGCACAAGATATTAAAGAGATTGTTCTTACAGGAGTAAATATAGGAGATTACGGTAAGGGAGAATTTGGTAATAAAAAACACGAACATACATTTTTAGAACTTGTTCAAGAACTTGATAAAGTAGACGGTATAGAGCGTTTACGTATTTCATCTATAGAACCTAATTTACTTAAAAATGAAACTATAGATGTGGTGTCAAAATCTCGAGCGTTTGTACCTCATTTTCATATTCCATTACAAAGTGGAAGCAATAAAATTTTAGGTTTGATGCGTCGCCGTTATCAGAGAGAATTGTATGTAGATCGTGTTGCGAAAATTAAAGAAGTAATGCCTCACGCCTGTATAGGT
The DNA here is from genome assembly GCA_938002835.1 of uncultured Dokdonia sp. Taxonomy (GTDB): domain Bacteria; phylum Bacteroidota; class Bacteroidia; order Flavobacteriales; family Flavobacteriaceae; genus Dokdonia. The sequence continues at coordinate 19,298 of CALKZS010000130.1, forward strand.
GTGGATGTTATTGTAGGCTTTCCTGGGGAAACGGATGATGATTTTTTAGAAACTTACAATTTTTTAAACGCCTTAGATATTTCATATTTACACGTATTTACCTATTCTGAACGTGATAATACAGTTGCTGCTGCTATGGATGGTGTTGTACCTAAAAATGTGAGAAGTAAACGGAGTAAAATGCTTCGTGGCCTTTCGGCAAAAATGAGACGTGCATTTTATGAATCTCAATTAAATACCACTAGAACAGTGCTGTTTGAAGGAGAAAATAAAGAAGGTTACATACACGGCTTTACCGAAAACTATGTAAAAGTAAAGTCTCCGTGGAATCCTGAACTTGTCAATAAACTACGAGAAGTAGAGCTTACAAAAATAGATGAAGACGGGATGGTAAGGTTTGAGTTTATTAATGCGGTAGTACAATTATAGAGTATATGCTTTTGCAAAAGCGTACATAGTATGTTTTATTATGGTAACGTTTTAAAATGTGTTTCTTTTATCTCTTGCCACTCACTTTTTAAAATAGAATAACAGCAGGAGTTACGACGCCTGTCATTTTTTGTGATAATATCTTTACGTAATATACCTTCTAGAGTAGCTCCAATTTTTTCGACTGCTTTTCGAGATCTTGTATTTCGTTCATCTATTCTAAACTCTACACGTTCATAATCAAGCTTTTCAAAAGCATATCGTAACATTAAGTATTTGATATGCTGGTTGAGACCGCTTCCTTGAAAATCTTTACCAAGCCAGGTCCATCCTATATGAACTACTTTGTTGAGCTTATCTATATTCCCAAAGCGAGTACTTCCAGCAAACCTGGCTAGCTTTTTATCAAAAATAATAAAAGGCAACGCTGTTGAAGCTTCACGTCTTGTAATGGCATCTTTTATATATGCCTTAAGTTTTGTGTCAGTAGATATGTCAGAACCTCCGTATGCATTTAAGTCTACTTCTTTTGATAAAGGTAAAAGATCGCGATAGTGAAAGCTTTCTAATACTACTAGTTTGGCACGACTGTTTTCTAATGTTTTAACTTTCATAAAGAATATATTACTTTTTAAAAGTACAATAGATTTAGAGACAAAAAAATAATTTGTGTATGATCTTTGTATAAATTTTAAATGACTCATAAACATTAATATCTTTCAATTAAAAAGTATGGCTTGGTATGCATAATATTGACGAAATTTGACTAGACATTATTTTTGAATTAAAGCATAATAACTTTATGAATTACAGTAGAGAAGAGATATTAACACGTCTTGCTGCCAGTTGTAAGAATACATTAATGGAAACACTTGAGATTGAGTATATAGATTTTGGTAAAGATTTCCTTGTAGCTCAAATGCCTGTTACACCTCGTGTGCATCAACCAGACGGTGTACTGCACGGTGGAGCTATGGTGGCTCTTGCCGAAAGTGTAGGAAGTGCCGCAAGTTTTATGTTTTTAGATCAAAAAAGTACCATACGTGGGATAGAGATCTCTGCAAATCACGTAAAGAGCAAACGTGATGGAATGGTCTATGCAAAGGCAACATTTATTCATAAAGGAAGAACCACGCAGTTGTGGAATATAGATGTGGTAGATGAGAATGATGCACTTATCTCAAAAGTAAAACTCACAACGATTGCACTGCCTAAAAAGTGATGGAAGAAGAAGACTTTTTTAATTATTTACAAACGCATTTTGATGATGCGTTGCCGTTAGTAGTATATCGTAAACCCAATACTCAAAAGATAACGGCGCTTCTTCAAGAAGATGCAACATTACATACTGTTACAAACTTTAGCGAAAGCGGATTTGTATTTGCTCCCTTTGAGAATACATCGGCAGCGACTGTTTTAATTCCTTCTCATTTATCTACTAAAATTTCTATAGAGACACTAGAAGATATCTCAGAAGAAGAAATGCAATTTTCTGCACCTTCAATAGAAGAGATCATTTCTGTAAAGGATCGTCATATTACATTAGTTCAAAAAGGAATTAAGTGTATAAATGATGGAGCAATAAAGAAGGTAGTGCTTTCGCGAAAGCAAAAAATACAACACTCCTATGAGTCTCCATTTATAATTTTTAAAAGACTTGCTAAAACCTATACAACAGCATTTGTATATTGTTGGTACCACCCAAAAGTAGGATTGTGGCTTGGAGCAACTCCCGAAACATTACTTTCTATAAAAAATAGAAAATTGCAAACAATGTCTCTCGCGGGCACTCAAAAATATATAGATAAAGAGGAGGTGATTTGGGGCGCAAAAGAGCAAGAAGAACAACAACTTGTTACAGATTCTATACTAGAGAATCTCAAGCCTTTAGTTAACAATCTAGAAGTTTCTGATGTGCAAACCCATAAAGCAGGAGCTCTATTACATCTTAAAACTAATATAAATGCTTCTGTAAATGAAGCAGAGGTTTCATTACAAGATATCATTAAAGCTTTACATCCAACACCTGCAGTTTGTGGTTTACCTAAAAATGAGGCTAATGTTTTTATATTACAAAATGAAGGATATCGTCGTAATTATTACACGGGTTTTTTAGGAGAGATTAATATTAAGACAGAGCAAAAACGCACAACCTCAAGAAGAAATACAGAAAACCTTGCTTATGGTACCATAAAAAAAAGTACACATCTTTTTGTAAACTTACGATGTATGGAAATAAATGCTCAAGGTACTCAACTCTATGTAGGAGGAGGAGTTACTAGCTCTAGTAATCCAGAAGCAGAGTGGCAGGAAACAGTTCATAAACTAAGTACTGTAGCAAGAGTTCTTAAATAATTTAGTAGTAGAGCATTTAGTATTCAGAAATAGGTATGTACTTTTGTTATTAATGATGCATTCTAAAATTCCTGTAGCACAGTCTATCGTTCATCTTTGTGTAAGCAAAGGAATTGATACCGTTATTATATCTCCTGGTTCTCGTAACGCACCTCTTATCATAGAATTTACAAAAACCCCAACCATAAAAGCATACAGTATTGTAGATGAGCGATGTGCAGCTTTTGTAGGTTTAGGTATTGCGCAACAGACTAGAAAACCTGTGGCATTGGTTTGTACTTCTGGAAGTGCGTTACTCAATTATTATCCTGCAATCTCAGAAGCTTTTTATAGTGATATACCATTGGTTGTTATTAGTGCAGATAGACCTGTAGAGCGCATAGATATAGGTGATGGACAAACTATACGGCAAAAAAATGTTTTTGAAAATCATATTCTGTATTCAGCAAATTTATATTCAGAATTAGTACCTACAGATGAAGTGACAGATCAAAAAGTGGCGCAGAAAATAAAAGAAAGCCAGCGACATAATGATCAAGAAATAAATAAAGCGCTTAATCTTGCTATAGAATACTCTGGACCTGTTCATATCAACGTTCCTTTTTATGAACCTTTATATGAGATGACAGATACTCCAATTTCTAAGCCTATTGAAGTTAGACCACATCATATAGATCAAGAGATTAGTATTGAAGAGTTTCAACCTTTTATAAAAGATTGGAATACTGCAAAACGCAAAATGGTTATTATAGGCGTACAAGCTCCTAAAATGATGGAGCAACATTTACTAGATATTTTAGGAAACGATGCTAGTGTAGTTGTATTTACAGAAACGACTTCTAACGTAAGTCACCCCAATTTTTTTACGAGAATTGATAATATTATAGGTAGTCTAGATGATGCTGGTTTTAAAGAATTACAACCAGAGATTTTGTTGACTTTTGGAGGAATGGTAGTTTCAAAAAAGATAAAATCTTTTTTGAGAAATTACCAGCCTAAGCAGCATTGGCACGTAGATTCTAAAAAAGCTTATGATACATATTTCTGTTTGAATAAACACTTTGAAGTAAATGCGTCTTATTTTCTTAAAAAATTAAAAGAAAGCGCTAAGACAGTATCGAGTAATTATCAAAAACAATGGCTAGAGATACGTTCAAAAAGAGATGTACTGCATAAATCATATCTCTCTATGATGGAGTGGTGCGATTTTAAAGCATTTGATTATGTGCTTAATGTAGTTCCTGATCATTCTATCCTACATTTGGGCAACAGTAGTACTATACGATATGCGCAACTTTTTGATGTAAATAAAACATTAGATATATATTGCAATAGAGGAACTAGCGGTATTGATGGAAGTACAAGTACAGCAATAGGCGCAGCAATGTCTAGTAATAAGCTTGTTACTTTTATAACAGGAGATCTAAGCTTCTTTTATGATAGCAATGCATTATGGAATGATTACATTCCTAAAGATTTTAAAATTATACTAATCAATAATACAGGTGGTGGTATCTTCCGTATTTTACCCAATAAGGATAAAGACACAAAAAACTTTGATACATTTTTTGAAACTACTCACAATCTCACAGCAAAGCATTTGTGTGAGATGTATGGTTTTAAATATTTAAAGGCAGAAAATGAAGAGGAGTGTATCATTGCTAAAGAACAATTATATGCATTAAATAATCAACCTTTATTGCTAGAAGTCTTTACACCGCGCAAAATCAACGATAAAGTGCTATCCAATTATTTTAAGTTTATAAAATGATTTTTTAAACTAAACAATAACTTTTTGTTTATCTTTAAGGAGTTAAAAAATGTAAAATTCAACAACTAACTTAAATTATTATGAGCAAAAGAGATGAACTCATCGAAAAATATGCCGATGATCTAAAAAGTAAATGTGGTGTAACTCCAGATATGGACCTTCTTAAAAAAGTAACAATAGGATGTGGTCCTTCTATTTACAATAAAGACTCATCAACGGTATCTGCAAGTTCTAAAACTGAGATTGATACAGTTAAAAATAATTTCCTTATTAAAAAATTAGGATTATCAGATAGTGCAGATCTAGATAAAGCTATTGATAGTGTTCTAGAAACGTATGGTAAGTCTAACCGTAATAAATATCGCGCGGTTGTATATTATATGCTTACTACTCACTTTAAAAAAGAATCTGTTTATAAATAAATTTTTATAAATATTAAAGAAAAGCGCTTTGACTATAGTTAAAGCGCTTTTTTTATTTTTAGTAATTGTACTTTTGCATTTTTATATACATATATGTTAGAAATAGGAAAATACCACATAATGAGAATAGATAGAGAGACAGAACCAGGGCTCTTTCTTTCTAATGAAGCGGGAGATGATGTTTTATTACCTAATAAATATGTGCCAGAAACCTATAAAATCTGGGATGAACTCAATGTATACATATATTTAGATCACGAAGAACGGCCAGTAGCTACTACATTAAAACCGTATATAGAGCTCAATGATTTCGGTTACTTGCGATGCACTGCAGTAAATACAGTAGGAGCTTTTTTAGATTGGGGATTAGAAAAAGAATTATTTGTTCCATTTGCTCAACAAGCTAGACCTATGAAAGTAGGTAGTTGGTATATAGTTTATATGTATCTGGATGAAAAAACAAATAGACTTGCTGCTACAAGTAAAACGATGAAATATTTATCTAACGATACTATTGAAATTGCAAAGTTTGATAAAGTTTCAGTAATTATTTCTCATATCACAGATAGAGGTGCAAACGCAATTATAAACGGAAAACACAAAGGACTTATATACAAAGAAGACATCTATGAAGATATAAGAACAGGTGATAAGTTAGATGCTTGGGTAAAAAAAATACGTCCAGATGGAAAAATAGACCTCGTACTTCAAGAAGAGGGATATAAGAGCATAGAGCCTAATGCACAATATATTTTTGAAGAACTTCAAGCAAATGATGGTTTTATGCCATTGCACGACAAGTCAGATCCTGTTGATATTCAAAATCATTTAGGTTTAAGTAAAAAAAGTTTTAAAAAAGCTATTGGCACTTTATATAGAGATCATAAAATCCTTATTAAAGAAGACGGAATTTATATCATTTAGCTTTAGAGTGAAGTGAGGCAGAAAATTCTATTTTCATCATTCTACAGCAGATTCTAAGTCAGAAAAAGTAGGAAACTGTGTTCCATAAATATACTTCTCAAAATAAGCAGCCATTTTCATACGCTTTGTATACATTACAAATGCTGTAGGGTAATAACGTTTTACATATTTTAATACCCCTTTATATCCCTGTACATCTACCGCATAGCTATTTATACGATTAGGGACGAACCCAAAATACTTTTTATTTGAGCCACAGGTGTCTACCATTTCATATAGTCTTAAATAACATTCTTCATAAACAGTAATTCCTTCATTAAATTCTGAAATGATAAATTGATCAAATATATAAACAGGACCTTGTTCAAGGTGTATAACCTTTAGAATATCTTTTTTAAGAGAAGAATCTAGAACTTTCATATCATTTTCAATTTTATAAAGAGTTGATTTTAGAAAGGTTCATTTATGAAATGCCGAACAATTCAAGATAAAATTATGATATTTCATATTTTTAAACAGAAATATTAAGCCTTTCATCGATTTATGTGTCTAAATGTTTCATTTTTATGCATATTTAATTGTATAATGCTACGCTTTCGCGAAAGCGGTCTAAACTATAATGAACTAATCTTTTTTAAATAGGAGCTAATTACAAAAGAGGTATTTTTGTGTACTAAAAATTATTTAATGAAAAAACTCGATTGGAAAGTAGCCAAAGAATATAAAGATATCACCTACAAAAAAAGTAATGGTGTCGCTCGTATAGCTTTTAATAGACCAGATGTGCGCAATGCATTTAGACCAAATACTACAAAAGAATTATATGATGCCTTTTATGATGCAAATGAAGATACTTCTATAGGTGTTGTATTATTATCTGCAGAAGGACCCTCATCAAAAGATGGTATTTACAGTTTTTGTTCTGGTGGAGATCAAAAAGCTCGTGGCAAGGAAGGATATGTAGGTGAAGATGGGTATCAC
>CALKZS010000131.1 GCA_938002835.1 uncultured Dokdonia sp.
CTAATGCAGATACTGTGGCTATTGACCTCTCAAAAAACAAAAGTGAGATTGCGCTATCTATTAAAGATAATGGAATGGTAGCATCGCAAGGAACAGCTGGATTAGGGGTTTCAAATATGAAACAACGTATTGAAGAACTCAGCGGAAAACTAGACATTACTACCACAGATGGATATCAAATTAATGTAAAAATCCCTGCTTAGAACTAGACATTATGAAAATATTAATGTTATTTTTAAAACTACATTGTAATTAACCGATTAACAAAAAGATGTGTTTCAAAATAATTATGAAGACTATAATTTTTCTATTATCAATTGTTTGTTTTTCCATAAATACCAATCTTTTTTGTCAAGAGAAAATAGCAGATAATTCTGCTATAGTGACCCAAACACAGCTAGACAATATCCAAAAACCACAACCCGATATAAGGAAAATAACCCTTCTCTTTGATCTTGCTCAATCTTATTATCTACAAATGGATTTTGAAGACCAATTAAAAACTCTACAAGAGGCATTAGCCTTAAGTATAGAACTAAATGACACAGAAAAAATAACAGAGGCCTATCTATTATTAGCTCAGATTAAAATAGAAGATGCACAAACGCTAAAACTGAAAAAAGAATCACTAGACAAAGCATTAAATCTTTTACCTAACATTGATAACTATAGTCTTATTGCAAAAGCAAAAGATCTAGAAATAGATCTTAATGACTCGTTGCTTCCACCAGAACGACTTAAACACTATCAAGATAACTTTAACTTAAAAAAAGAAAAGAGCCTATCTCCTGTAGAATATGCAAAATCAGAGTTATATATAGGTGAAGCTTTTTTTAATGTTTCTATACTAGATTCTAGTCTTATACATTATAATAACGTTCTAATACATCTAGAAAACGCTCCTGATGATATTGAAGCTGCATTGATAAGAGGTAAATTATATACCGAACTAGGAGAATATTATGGATTCAAGGAAGGCGCCATTAAAGAAATAGAAAAAACAAAAGACTGTTACATTAAGGCAGACTCTATATTCACAGCTTGGAATGCAATCCCAAATCAAGTTTACAATACAGCCTCATATAGTCACTTCCTTGCTGCGATAGGAGAAAACAGTGAAGCACTTACTCAATTAACTAAAGCCTATAAAAAATCTGATAAATATGTAACAGCAAGTATTCTTGCAAATTTTGGACTATTATCCTACAATAATGGCAATTACGATGAGTCTGTTAATTTTTATGGTAAAGCCTTTGAAAGATACAAAGTAATTAATGATCCGCAAGGTGTCGCCATCGCTGGGTTGTCCCTCGCTGTTGTTTATTCTCGTATTAAAGAGTTTGACAAAGCCATCGCTCACTTAGAAGAAATAGATGCCTATGTAGTTGATGCTGAAGACTCTTCCTTAACCAAAGCAATACACACTACAAGAGGAAAAGTTTTTTTAGCTATGGGAAATTATGAAGGATCTATAGAAGAACGGAAAAAAGCTATTGCCATAGATTATCAATCTGAAAATTATAGTAGTATCGCAAATGAAAAAATTGTGATTTCTGACCTCTACCTAAAGTTAGGAAAACTTGAAGAAGCAGAGCAATTTAATAACGAAGCACTGACTTATTTTAAAGACAATTATGAGGTTAGAGCTCTTGTTAATTTATACAATAATTTTTATAACATTTACAAAACTAAGGGAGACTATAAACAATCACTAGATTATTTAGAAACAAAAATAACATATCAAGATAGCCTAGACACTCAAGAATTAAAAGAACGCCTCAATGAAGAAAGAGCTAATATAAAAGTAATAGAAGCTCAAGAATCTGTAAACCGAACAGAAAAAGAGAAAGAACTATTAAAAAGAGAAGCCACATTACTTACTACTCGTAATCGTTTATACATCATTTCTGGGATACTAGTAAGTTTACTATTTATTCTATTATATCTAAACAGCAGATATAAGAATAAGGTAAAACGACAAATTGCGGTAGAGAAACTACGCACTAAAATCTCTGCAGACCTACACGATGATGTAGGATCATTACTTACGGGGCTCTCTATGCAAAGCGAGATTCTAGGTAAAAATGCCCCTGAAGATATTAAACCAAAACTAGAGCGTGTAAGTGAACTAAGCCGTAGTGCTATGCTCAAAATGCGCGATGCAGTATGGGTAATGGATGCACGTAAAGACAACTGGCAAAGTCTTATTGATCGCATTAATGAGTTTGCTGCAGAACACCTCGGTGCAAAAGAGTTAAACTATAATCTCAAGCATACCAACCCTAGTAATGAAGAAGAAATAGAAGGTCTTACAAGACAACACCTTTATCTCATTGTAAAAGAAGCCATAACAAATATCTTAAAGCACTCTAATGCAGATACTGTGGCTATTGACCTCTCAAAAAACAAAAGTGAGATTGCGCTATCTATTAAAGATAATGGAATGGTAGCATCGCAAGGAACAGCTGGATTAGGAGTTTCAAATATGAAACAACGTATTGAAGAGCTCAGCGGAAAACTAGACATTACTACCACAGATGGATATCAAATTGCTGTAAAAATCCCTGCTTAGGGTATTTATACTTAATATTTTTATAAAAGATTATAGAGTAAAGAATAGGATCAGTCATTTTTATATACAAGCACATTTATCATTTATATAGGGATATCTTTTTAAAGATATCTCTTTATTTTTTGCCATTAATTTTAAAACCACATAAAGATGTGGTAGCATTCTTTAAAAAAAGCATCTATTTTTACTATATACAAACAAAACCTACTGAATCCCAACCAAAAGAGGCTACTATATGAAAACAATCAACTTAGCTATAATAGAAGACGATATACTCATTAAAGAATCTCTCGAAAGTTATCTAGGAGATAATAAATGTATAAACATTCAATTTATAGCTTCAAGTGTAGAAGATTTTCTTAATGCTATAGAAGTATCTAGAGAACCCAAAATAGATGTTTTGTTGCTAGACATAGGGTTACCAGGAATGTCTGGCTTAGAGGGCATCTCACATATTCATAATCTACTTCCTAAAGTAAATATCATTATGCTTACTACTTATGAAGAGGATGATAAAATATTTAAAGCTTTATGTGGTGGTGCTGTATCATATATTTCAAAAAGAACACCACTCACTAAAATAGAAGAAGCTATAACCACAATATACAACGGAGGCTCTTATATGTCTCCTTCTATTGCCCGAAAAGTAATTAATTATTTTAGCCCTAAACAAGAAGAAAAAGGAATGAATACACTTACTACAAGGCAGATGCAAATTGTAGAATGCATTGTAGGTGGTTTAAGTTATAAAATGATTGCAGATAAATTAATGATCTCTATAGATACAGTAAGAGACCATATTAAGAAAATATATCGTCTTCTCAACATTAACAGTAAAGCAGAGCTTATTAAAAAATCGTATGAGTATAAATCGTAGTTTTTACGCTTTCGCGAAAGCATATAACATCCCAATTACCACAAACTAATCTTTCGTTTATATTTTGTAATATTGAATGTATCTTAATGAAAAGTCTCCATTGAAAGTGTGTTTATGAATGAACTCAATTTTAACATCTATAACATACTCATTGCAGCTGGCATTATACACGGTATTGTCTTTGCTATTATCTTATTATACAAGAAAAAAAACTGGAAGACCTTTAGATTATTTCTTGCGTTTTCTGTATTTGCACTTGCTTTTAATAATTTACAATACTGGTTTAGAGACACCCAACTCAATATAGATTATCCCTGGCTTACAGCTATATATATACAATTTGAACTTCTTGTAGGCCCTTTTTTTTACTTATTTGTCCAAAAGTATTTAGGTAAACATCTAAAAAAAAGTATTATCCTATTAGTACTTTCTCCTTTTATACTTAGCTCTATCTCTTTTCCTTTATTTTCTAGAGGACTTTTTAGTGTTTCTTTTGAAAAAATATTTAATCAAGCATTGGAGTTTTTTACTATAGGGCTTAATATATGGCTAGTCTGCTATATTTTTTATGCCATTATAAAATATGAACGAACTCATAAAAAACTAAAAATCAAAAAAACTTCTATTCAAACAAAATGGTTAAAGCACATACTTATCATCACATTTACTATGTGTATCATATGGCTCTTTACAACATTATATTTACGTCAATTTACAGAAGCAACTAGATCTATATCTGCTTATGCACATTATTACCCTATATGGATCTTAACCTCTTTAATGTTATACTGGGTTGCCTATACTTCTATATTTAAAGCTAGAATTTTTGATGAACAAAAAGCAATACGCCAAAAAAAATCAACATACACAATTAAAGAGATTAGTAGTGCTTCTATAATAGATATAGATGACTCTATTAAAGTTCCAAAAAAGAAAACTAATCAATCTTTATATGATAAATTTCAAAAATTAATGATAGACCAAGAACTCTATCTAGACCCAAAATTGTCTTTAGAACTAGCCGCATCAAAACTAGACATTAGCGCAAACTATTTATCTCAGATTGTAAATAACCACTCTAATTATAGCTTTGCAGATTATGTCAATTTGCAAAGAATTGCTCTAGCAAAACAATTACTTCTTGATCCAGAGTTTAATCAGTATACAATACATTCAATTGCATTAGAAACTGGTTTTAACTCTAAGTCTAGTTTTTACAATGCCTTTAAAAAAGTAACTCAAATGACTCCTACTGCATATAAGAAAGCTCAATTAAAACGTCCAGTATCTTTGACTTCTGCATAGAACACACATTCACCACCTCTTCTACAAAAAACTCTTATTTTACAACGTTTAACAAGTTTTTTTGCACACTAAAAAGATAGTTGATTTAAGTTTTAAATTAAAAAAAAAGTGTCCAAAATCATTGACTTTCAATCATACAAGACCTTCTGTTTTAAAAGCTAGCGTACTATTGTATCATCATAAAAACAACAATGATGACACAGCTTATTCAACTTGCAATCGTTACAGATGATATTTTAATTAAAACATCATTAGAGACTTATTTTGGGAACAATCTTACGACTAACATCCGTTTCTTAGCAAAAAATAAAGATGCTTTTATAAGGGCTACTCAAGTGACAAGAAATCAAAAAATAGATGTTATATTATTAGATATTGGAAATTCTGGTATTTCTGAAATAGAAGATATTAATACCATTAAAAAACATCTACCCAATGCTAGCATTATTATCATAAATGCAGAAGAAAAAGACGAGCGTATTTTTAAAGCATTGTATGCAGGAGCAGTATCTTGTTTATCAGAAAAAACACCTATTACAAAAATTGAAGAAGCTATAACCACAACATATTATGGAGGGTCCTATATCTCTCCTAATATTGCTCGTGTCGTATTAAATTATTTTAGTGTCAAAAAAGCTACAGAAACAAGCTCGTTAACTAATAGACAATTACAAATAGTAGAAGGTGTTGTAGATGGCCTTAGTTATAAAATGATAGCAGACAAACTATTTATTTCCATAGACACTGTGAGACATCACATTAAAACTATTTACAAGCTTCTCAATATTAATAGTAAGGCAGAACTTATTAAAAAATCGTATGAGCAACAGTTACTAGTTGCATAGTCTCTTTTTAGCAAAACAATATTTACTCTTGCAAAAGCATACATCAAAGAAAATTTACATACAAAAAAGCACGTTTTACAACGTGCTTTCCTTTTGGAAATTAATTCCCCCAAATTAATAATCCAAAAAAGGTATTAATTATTAGTTTACATTAAAAGTTATAGGAATAAACTCCTATTATTTATTTTAACACAAACTATGATTATCATTCATTGTGTAAAAGTATTCATACCTAGACTTACTATCAACCACATCTTAATGTGGTTGATAATCTTTTACTTAATTTTAAGTATAAATATATTTACACAGATATAGACTGTACACTTCTTATTAAATATCGTTGTGAGGTAAAAGGACAGTTACAGCTTTCGCGAAAGCTTATTCAGACAAAATGAGCAGAAAAAGCACGTCGTAAAACGTGATTTTTATAGAAATAAATATGATCAATATATAACGCATCATTACATTCACATTACTCA
>CALKZS010000132.1 GCA_938002835.1 uncultured Dokdonia sp.
CTGTTGCTTTAAAATGATAATAATTGGACGCCCATCTATAAGTGTATTTATTTGTGTGAAAAATGTACGTTTGATCTTACGAGAACGTATATCGCAAATACTATCGGCTAAAGTGGGGTGTTGTACTAGTTCCATAGAAAAAAGATACAAAATGGATCCAATTTAAACAAACCCTTGCAACGGTCTCATTCTTTTTATAAAGAGGTTTGATTTTCTGCAATTGTATATCCTTTAGGTGATGGAAAAATAGTCACCGTTCTCTTATAATCTTTTAATTCATATAGATACGTCATACTATCAATTTTATGTTTGTCATTTACTTCTATAGATAATTGATCTGTATGTATACGTTCTCTTTTGTCTTGATTTATGATAGTGATACTACTTTTTGTTTTAGTAAAATCTGGATTTATTTTTTTAGGAAGATCAAATAAGGTTTTTGTTATTTTATATGCTTCTTGAAATGAATTCGCAGGGATTTCAATTTGAGTCAACATTCCATAAGCTTCTCCTTTTTTGTCTGCTTTTTTTATAACCTCTACAGTATTTGCTGGAGTACTTATACGTTTTGCATAATTTTCTAAAGATTCATTTTCTTGGGGCGGTGCAAGCTTTGTGGTATAACCATCAAACACAAACCCTGTTGCTCCTTGATAGTTTACTTCTATCATTTTACCTTGTATACCATCAATAGTCATATCGGTATGAGCAGGTGAGCTTAAATGTTCTATTTGAGATCCATAAGGAAGGGTTAATATTTTTTTAGATGTAAGGTTTGTTCCAGATCTAAGAGATAAACCACTAGTGGCATTTACATATACATATGTTTTAGAGGGAGCAGAAACTGTCTCTGATGAGGTAGCGATTAACGATGTTGTTGTTTCTTTTTTGATCTCAGGTTTTTTTGGAGATGATGTACAACTAACTAAAGAAAGTACAAAGAGACTAGCGGCAATTATATTGAAGGTTTTCATAGTGAATGGTGTTAGTAGTTATTAATTTTTTAATAAAAAACACATTTTGTGCCATAAAATCACATAAAAATGTTAAAAAAATATAAAAAACGCAATAAAAAATGAGATTAAATTTTATTGCACATAGTTTCATTTAAAATTGAAATCCAAGAGTTATAAACCATTCACTGGTATCAATTTCTGGGCTATATGTGTATTTAATTTCAAGGGGACCTAAAAATGTCTGTGCTCCATAGCCCAGCGCATATCCAGAAAATGCAGGAGAAGTAAGCCAGTTTCCAGGCTGGTCAAAAAGACCATAACCTACATTTGCAAAGTTTGCAGAGAGATTAAGATGATTCTTTTTAAAAATCTCATAGTCGAGTATAATACCTGTTTTTATATATCCATCTCCTGTAATACTTAAAAAATCATATCCTAAAAATGGAGTAATATTATTAATCTTCTTTGCTCCATATCCTCCTAAGAAAAAATCAAGAGTTCTACTATCTGCACCCCCTACTTTAAAACCTCCAGAAGCTTCTATTATGGTTGTAAATTTACCCCCTATGTTAGATGCATATTTAAATTGACCATTTGCTATACCAAATTCTGTAAATGTGTTTGTAAAATCTGAAGAAAAAAGGAAGAGATCAAAATCGGCATCAAATAGAACTCCTTTTTTTGGAAAGAAAGGGTCGTCTAACGAATCAAATTTAAGCTGTCCATACAATGCTCCAAGGTGACTTTTTTCAAAAACCAAACCGGTTTCTCCTTCAATACTGGGTATAAGGGTTTCTGTTTCTACATCTATATACTTATGTTTTACCCCAAGATCAAGTGAAAACTCTTTCATAAATAATGTTTGAAGATATATCGTATTTGTAAAATCTTGAAAATCTAAACTTAGTTTATTTACTCCTTCGATTTCTATATCTCTTATATCTTCTATTAGGCTTGCATTAATACGTTGCTCAAAGGAGGCGTATGAAGAGCTAGCACCAACACTCCAGTAAAATCCTTTATCAATATAATAATCAAAATTATATCTAATATTATCTCCTATGATAAAATCTAGAGAAACAATATCATTAGGAAATAAAACTCTTTTTTTTGTGAAGTTGACAAGACCAGCAGATCTGTATAGATCATCATAATGTAGTGCCAACCTTATGGATTGTGTACTAGTAGACTCTTGCACATTTACCTCTAATGAATGATTGTCTCCAGAAGGTGAAAATTTATGTCCTATACGGTCAAAGTTTTCTGTAGCAGCAAGATTATCTATACCGTGATAAAAATCGTCGTAAGAAACCGTTGTAGGAGGGTCTAATTTTAATTTACCTAGCACATAATTTTTAGTATAGTGACTATTTCCGGTAATTGACACCTTGTTTATATGTATAGAGTCTTTGTGTCCAGTAACGCCTAGTCTTTTGGTTTTATGAGACTGCTTTGCGGCAATGTTTTGTAATTCAGATTTCTTTTTTTGAGCCTCATCAAGCCCTAAGTTAATAATATCATTACGATCATTAAAAGAGACTACCGTATAACCATCAATCTTAGGTCGTATATATATATCTGTTTTAGGTCGTTTTACTTCCATATCTTCTATGGTCGAATAATTACTTATTTGTAATAAAACTTCGGGAGCTGTTTTTAGATTCTCACGATCACGCAAAGCATCTTGCACATCTACACCTATAATAATATCCACACCCTTTGCACGAAGCTCGTCAATAGGATAATTATTTACCACACCACCATCTATTAAAAGTTTTCCATCTAATAATACAGGACTAAAAAGAGAAGGTAACGCACCACTGGCACTTATTGATTCTGGCAAATAGCCTTTTTCTAAGATTACTTGTTCTCCTTTTTCTACATCTGTGGCTACACAGAAAAAAGGAATAGGAAGCTTGCTATAATCATTTTGGTGAGCCACGTGTTGTAAGGTTCGGGTGAGTAAGTTATATGAGTTTTGACCTTTACTTAGTGAGCTAGGTAATGAGACTTTGTAATTATCAAAAGGTAGTTTTAAGACATACTTTTCTGCATCTGCACGTTCATAAAATGTTTTTGATTCTCGAGGTAAATTATCTTGAATGATATTATCAAAATTTACTCTTCTAAAAATAGAATCTAGTTGCGTAGCATTATAACCTGCGGCATAAAGACCACCCACAACTGCCCCCATACTTGTGCCTCCTATATAATCTATTCGCACACCAGCCTCTTCAATTATTTTAAGAACGCCTATATGAGCAAGCCCTTTTGCGCCACCACCACTTAGCACAAGGCCTACTTTAAGATCTTCTTTATCGGCTTGCGCCAAAATGTGAGAACTTAAAAATAATGCTATGACAAAAACAAAATATCTCATTATTTTTTAGTGTGGTAATGATTATAAATGATAGTGGCTTTAGAGGAACCAATCACATCTGTCAAACTTTTTTTGCTTGCTGTTTTTACTTTTGAGACAGAGCGATAATGTTTTAATAAATCTATAATTGTTTTTTCTCCTATTCCCTTAATATCTTCTAGTTCTGTTCCCAAAGCAGCATTACTACGTTGATTCCTATGAAAGGTAATTCCAAAACGGTGCGCCTCATTACGCAATTGCTGGATTATTTTTAGCGTCTCACTCTTTTTGTCGAGATATAGAGGAATACTATCGCCGGGATAAAATAATTCTTCTAAACGTTTTGCAATACCTATGATTGCTATTTTACCTCTAAGGTTTAAAGCGTCAAGTGCTTTCACCCCACTAGAGAGTTGTCCTTTGCCTCCATCTACAATAATGAGTTGAGGTAACGGTTGCTCTTCCTCCACCAGTCTTTTATAACGACGATACACCACTTCTTCCATACTTGCAAAATCATCTGGGCCTTCAACTGTTTTAATATTAAACTTGCGATAATCACTCTTACTCGCCTTGCCATTTTTGAAAACAACACAAGCAGCAACGGGATTTGTTCCTTGTATGTTTGAGTTATCAAAGCATTCTATATGGCGAGGTTCTACTTGAAGTCTTAGGTCTGCTTTCATTTGAGCCATTATCCTGTTTGTGTGACGATCTGGATCTACTATTTTTGTCTGTTTAAAACGCTCCATACGATAGTATTTTGCATTTCGCTCTGAGAGTTCTAAGATACGTTTCTTATCTCCTAGTTTTGGAATAGTAATTTTATGTTTTTCTCCTATATTTACATTAAAAGGAACGTAAATCTCACGGGAGTTATGATCAAAACGTTGTTGTATTTCTATAATTCCTAGTTCAAGTAATTCTTTGTCGGTCTCATCTAGTTGTTTTTTAAGTTCTAGTGTGTGTGACTTTATAATAGCCCCGTGCGATATTTGTAAAAAGTTCACATAGCCATATCCTTCATCACTTATAATAGAGAACACATCTACATTTGTTATATTGGGATGAACAACCGTACTTTTTGATTGATAATTTTCTAGTATGTCGAGTTTTTCTTTAATTAATTGTGCTTCTTCAAACTCCATAGCTTGGGCGTGTGCTTTCATTTTTTGGCGAAAGCGAGCAAGTGTCTCTTTAAAATCTCCTTTTACAATCTGTCTAATGTGTTCTATGTGCTCGTGATATTCATTTTCAGACTGCTTGTCTTCACACGGACCTTCACAATTCCCTAAATGGTATTCTAGGCAAACTTTATATTTTCCAGCTTGTACTTTTTGTGAGGAAAGGTCATAATTACAAGTGCGCAGTTTATAAAGACTTTTTATAAGATCTAGTAGTGTTCTAACGGTTTTCATACTGGTATATGGCCCAAAATATTCACTACCGTCTTTTATAATCCTGCGAGTATAAAAGACCCTCGGAAATCGTTCGTTTTTTATACAAATCCAGGGGTAACTTTTATCATCTTTAAGCAACACATTATAACGGGGCTGGTATTCTTTTATAAGGCTGTTTTCTAGTAAAAGAGCATCTGTCTCTGTCTCTACCACAATATGTTTTATGGTATTTATTTTTTTGACCATTGTACGTATCCGGCCATTGTCGTGTGTTTTGTTAAAATAAGAAAGGACTCTTTTTTTGAGATTCTTTGCCTTTCCAACATACAACAATTTCCCATCCTTATCATAATATTGATAAATACCAGGATCGGTAGGTAACGTTTTAAGATGTAGTTCTACAGATGCACTTGCCATATTCAAAGATAGTATTTGGGTGGGATTACGCTTTCGCGAAAGCATATAAATTCTCGTTAAAAACAATTAGATTTTAGTAACTTGCTTTCCAATGCAGAAAATAACTATAGGTAGAACCGATAAAGCTGATTTTCCAAAACTTGGTTTTGAAAATATCGATATAAAGATCGATACAGGTGCTTATACCTCATCAATACATTGTCACAGTTTTATAGAACAAGAGAATAAATTGATATGCACTTTTTTTGATGTTAAACATCCTTATTATAATGGTAAGGAATTCATATTTACAGAGTATGATATTACTGCTGTAAAAAGTAGTAATGGAGAGATTCAATATCGATATGAAGTACAGAGCAGTATAAAGCTTTTTAATAAAACATATAAAATTTCTTTAACCTTATCCTCTCGTGAGGATATGAGGTTTCCAGTACTTTTAGGACGAAAGTTCTTAACTAAAAAATTCATAGTGGACACAGAATTTATAGATGTGTCCTATAATTTAAAAAAGAATGAACATAAAAATACTTTCTCGTAATTCACAACTTTATTCAACAAGCAGATTAGTAGAAGCTTCATTAAAGCGAGGTCATAGTGTGGAGGTTATAGACCCATTAAAGTGTGATCTTATTATTGAGAAAAAAAACCCTGTCGTATATTACAAAGGACGTCATTTAGAGACAACAGATGCTATTATACCTCGTATAGGAGCCTCTATTACCTATTATGGCACTGCAGTGGTAAGACAATTTGAAATGATGAATTGCTTCACTACAACGACATCTACGGCGCTTGTTATGAGTAGAGATAAACTACGTAGTTTGCAGATTTTATCTAAATCTAAACTAGGCTTGCCTAAAACAATTTTTACTAACTATTCTCGAGATGTTGCAGAGGTAATAGACCACGTAGGCGGTGCCCCACTTATTATAAAATTACTAGAAGGAACACAAGGTCTTGGTGTGGTGCTCGCAGAGACACCTAATGCTGCAGAATCTGTAATAGAGGCGTTTAATGGACTTGAAGCAAGAGTGATTATACAAGAATATATTAAAGAGGCAAAAGGAGCAGATATAAGGGCCTTTGTGGTAGATGGACAGATTGTAGGAGCAATGAAGCGTCAAGGAAAAGAGGGAGAGTTTAGATCAAACTTACATAGAGGCGGTACAGCAAAGATTATTACACTTTCAGATGAAGAAGAAAATGCAGCAATAAAAGCAGCAAAAGCGATGGGACTTGGTGTGTCCGGTGTAGATATGCTTCAAAGTGAACGAGGACCTCTTATACTTGAAGTAAACTCTTCTCCCGGTCTAGAAGGAATAGAAAAAGCAACAGGTAAAGACATTGCAAAAACAATTATACGTTATATAGAACGCAGTATTTAATAAAAAGTAGATTTTGAATTTTTTAGACAAAGACAATGTACTTACACTACTAGGAAAACAGATTCTTCCAGGAGAAAGTAAGACTATAAATTTTAATGTTGCAAAGTTATATACTACAGCAAGTGTTGAGGTTCCTATTATTGTAGAGCGATCGAAAGAACCAGGACCCATAGTCTTGGCCACATCAGGAATACACGGGGATGAGATAAATGGCGTAGAGATAGTGAGACAGCTTATATCAAAAAAGATTAATAAGCCTAAGAAGGGAACCATTATTTGCATTCCAATACTTAATATTTTTGGATTTTTAGATATGGAACGTGCTTTTCCAGATGGAAGAGATCTCAATAGAGTTTTCCCAGGAAACCCAAGAGGCTCACTCGCAAGTAGGTTTGCCTATCAATTTGTAAAGAAAATTTTACCAGTAGCAGATCTCTGTTTAGATTTTCATACAGGAGGCGCGTCAAGATTTAATGCAGCTCAAATACGCATAGATCCTGCAGATAAGATAAGTGCAGAATATGCGCGTGTGTTTAATGCACCTTTTACATTACACTCTAAAATAATAGCTAAGTCTTACCGAGCCACCTGCTCAAGAGCAAAAAAACCAGTATTACTTTTTGAAGGAGGAAAATCTAAAGTAAGTGATAAAAGTATTGCAGAAGAAGGAGTGCAAGGAACAATGAGAGTATTAAAACATTTAGAAATGCTAGATGATACATTTATTGAGAGAATAGAAGATAAACCACCATCAATAAGTATCACGCACACTAAATGGAAAAGAGCAAAATATTCTGGTCTTTTACATACTAAAGTAACTTGTGGTGAGTGTCTTAAAGCAGGACAACACATAGCAACAATTACAGATCCTTATGGAAAATTTAAACATATTGTAAAAGCAAGGTATAATGGCTATGTGATTAATGTAAATGAGGCTTCTCTAGTATATCAAGGAGATGCCATTTTTAACATTTCTGTAGAAGATGAGTAAAAAAGACTTACGCGTTAAATACAAAAAACTCAGAGCTAGTATATCGGAAGAGGCAAGAGACCAGATGAGTATTGATATTGCAAATCAAGCACTACAATTAGATATTTGGCAATATGAGTATTACCACATTTTTCTACCTATAAAGCGCTTGCGCGAAATAAACACAGAGCATCTGCTTTCTATTTTAAGTGGAAAAGACAAGAATATTCTTATCTCTACTTCAGACTTTGAGACAATGGAGATGAAACAATATTTATTGACAGATAGCACAAAATTAGTAGAAAGCGCTATAGGAATACCAGAACCTGTAGGTGGTATTGAGATTCCTGTTACTGCAATTCAAGTCGTTTTTGTTCCTTTATTGTGTTGCGACATAGAAGGCAATAGGGTAGGTTATGGTAAAGGGTTTTATGATCGGTTTTTATCAAATTGTGATTCAAGTGTTCAAAAAATAGGGCTTAGTTTTTTTGAACCTGAAATTCAAAAAATTCGACCAAATGCACGAGATGCTCGATTGAACTACTGCATTACACCGAAAAAGCATTTTAAATTTTAAAAGAGGATACATTTTTTTATATATTGATGTATAGAAAAACTCATATGAAGTTACTGCCTTCTTTAAAAGCAATATTCTCAAATCAGAATGCTTATCAAAAAAATGATGGTATAGAGCCTGATAGTTTTGCTACAGACCGTTTTTATTACCGTGAGATTTCAAATCTCACAGAAGCAGGAGGGTGGAGTATAGACTTTGTGGCCAAAAAGAGTTATTTTGATACTCAAGCAAGAAGAATTCTTAAAGTCCCTGAAGATTTTGTTCCCAGTCTTAAGTCTGGATATCGATTTTATGCACAAGAGCATATGGATATTGCCACGAGTCTTTTCTATAACTGTGCTCAAGGGGAGTCTTTTGATACTGAGATTAAAATGCAAACGTATGACAAAGAGATTTTTTGGGTAAGAGTAAAAGGGAAACCACTGTACAATGAAGAAAGTGAGATAATTGGCGTAAGAGGTGTGTTTCAGAGTATTGATGTTGCAAAAAAACGTGAAGAAGAGTTAGAAAATTCTATAAAAATTATAGAATCTCATAATGAACGCCTTTTAGACTTTGCGCATATTATATCTCACAACTTAAGATCTCAAGTTAGTAATTTACAATTAAGCGCCACTCTTTTTGAAGATAAAAACCTTGATGCAGACCAAAAAGAATTATTATCTAATTTTTTTAAAATAGGAGAAGGTTTAGATAAAACATTAAAGCACCTTAACAAGATTGTAAGTGTTCATAACTCAATAAAGAAAGAAAGAGAGACCGTTGTCTTACAAGAAGTATATGAACGTATTACAGGAAGTCTTAGCCAGATTATAAGACATAATAAGGTAAAGATGTATTCAGATTTTTCGGAGGTAGAAGAGATTGTATATGTAGAAGCCTATTTAGAAAGCATACTTCAAAACTTATTGACTAATGCGATCAAGTATCAACATCCAGATCGAGATCCTGAAATTAATATATTTACCTATAAAGAAAAAGAAAAATCGTATCTTGTGGTTAAAGATAATGGAGTAGGGTTAGATTTAGATAAATATGGTAAAGACTTATTTAAACTTTATAAAACCTTTCACGGTAATGCAGATGCTCAAGGACTAGGTCTTTTCTTAACTCGTAATGAAGTAGAAGCAATGGGAGGAACCATTGCTGTAGAAAGCTCAGTAAATAAAGGATCTAAATTTACTATTCAATTATCATAATAGAAAATTATCGTATCCCTCAAAGATGAAATATCCAGTTGAAATTGCCTGTATCATTGATGATGATGATATGTATATTACACTTCTAACAAAAGTGATAGACCTAAAAAAGCTAGCAAAAAACCTTCTTATTTTTAAAAATGGGCAAGAAGCATTAGATTACTTTATAAAAGTCTTTCAAAACATAGAAGAAGCCGTTATACCTGAGGTAATTTTATTAGATCTTAATATGCCTATAATGAATGGTTGGGAACTTTTAAATAAGCTTGCAGAGTATAACTTTCCAGCATTAAAAAAGTCTACAATATATATAGTAAGCTCTTCAATTAATCCTATTGATTTAGAACGTTCTAAAGAGTTTAATTTAGTTCACGATTTTATAATAAAACCTATTTCACCCTCAGAACTTACTACTATTTTTGAGGTTAATGTAGCTTAAGAAACACTTTCTGTAATTACTTTTCCTTTTTTATCTTGAGGAAAAACACGTTTGTTAAAGACAAGTAAGATGCCAACACCTGTACTTATTGCCATATCTGCGATATTAAAAATGGCATTAAAAAAGGTAAACGTTTCTCCTCCCCATATAGGAAACCACTCAGGAAAATGAGCATCTTTTATAAAAGGGAAGTATAGCATATCTACCACTTTGCCAAATAAAGGCTGTGCATAGCCTCCTTCTTCAGGCATAAATGTAGCAATCTGGCCAGACGTACTTTCATTAAAAATAGAACCGTAAATTAGAGAGTCAATGATATTACCTACAGCGCCAGCAAAAATGAGTGATATCGCTATTATTAATAGTTTTGGAGCATTCTCTTTTATAGATTTATATAGCCAAATAGCTATTACAGGGGCGATAATCAGTCTAAAAAGCGACAAGGTAATCTTACCGTATTTTCCAGGCAATTCAATACCCCAAGCAGCTCCTTGATTTTCTACAAAATAAATTTGAAACCATTCCCAGCCATTAACTTTCACACTTTCATAGAGATGAAAGTTAGTCTTGATATATATTTTTAAAACTTGATCTACTAGTAAGATCAAAAATATAATAAGTCCTGCTTTTTTAAGCGACATAGTGTTTTGTTTGAAAAAATCAAAAATAAGATATTTATAGCGATTTATGTACCGTAATATTACCACTTATACTTTGTAGGGTAAGCGGTGATCCATATATAAAATCTTTAGGTATAACGACAGTACCAGAACGAGATTGTCCTGTAACTTTAGCTTTTTCAATAGAAAGAGTAATATCTCCCGATAAAGTGTTTATGATGGCACTTTCGCGAAAGCGGAATTCCTCCCCAATAAAATAACCTCTTCCTAAATCTATACGTACTTGCCCTAACTGACCATTAGTTTTAACAGCAGCAAGTTTAGAATAAATAGAGAGATCAAGATTTTTTGGAATTATTATTTCAAGTTCAATAGCAATTACTTTATGCGCAGAAAGCTTGTCATTAAACGGTATGTAATCAGGTGTTTTACCGGTGGTTATTTCTAAAATATTGTCTTCGGTTTTGATATTGAGAAGTGTACTAGCAAAGGTTTCTCCGTCAATAATAGTGTGTATAGTGATAACCTCTGTATCCATTGCAGAAACGGAAATCTCAAACACCTCATCGCTATTGACAAAAAGTTCTGAAACACTGTCAATACTGTATGTTTGAGAAATGCGTTTTTGAGCAACTATAGATGTTGTTATCAATAGTGTTATTATGAACGTGAGGTTTTTCAATAATTTTTTTAAATATGAAATTATAAGCTTTGTAGTAAATAAATAAAAAAGCACTCTCTATGAGCGCTTTTTCTAATATAAAAATCTCATTGAGATTTTAACTCTGCATATTTTTTGCCTCAATGCTTAATGTAGCGTGAGGAACCAGTTTTAAACGCTCTGGATTAATAAGTTTTCCAGTCACACGGCAAACACCATATGTTTTATTGTTAATACGTGTGATTGCATTGGTAAGATCACGTATAAATTTTTCTTGACGTATCGCAAGTGCACTATTTGCTTCTTTACTCATTGTAGCACTTCCTTCTTCAAAAGATTTAAATTGAGGAGAGGTGTCGTCTGTACCGTTTGTTCCTGTATTGAGATAAGCACTTTTAATGAGTTCAAGATCGTGCTTTGCCTTTTCTATTTTTTTGTTAATTAACTCACGGAACTCTTCTAGTTCTGCATCGCTAAAGCGTACTTGTGTATTTAATGCCATAACTTATAGTTTTGAAATGGATAAAATTGTTTTAATACCGTCAAATTCTATCTCGAGTCCGTCTGCTATTCTTGGAACAACCTCAAGATTATTTGCTAGTGTTTCTGTTTTTATATAGGCTGCATTTGTATCTACAGTTTCAGTAATTGTAGGCTCTTCTTGTAACTGTATTGCAATACGATCTGTTACTTCAAAGCCAGAATCTTTACGTAAATTCTGTATGCGATTTACAAGCTCCCTTGCTACACCTTCTTTTTTAAGCGCTTCACTTATAGTAACATCTAGTGCAACAGTGACTCCTGCATTATTTGCTACAAGCCAGCCTTCTATATCTTGAGATGTAATCTCTACATCTCCTGCATCTAAGGTAATAGATGTTTCATTAATTTCCACATCCAGTTTACCATCTTTTTCAATTTTTGCAATATCTGCAGCTTCTAAAGAATTTATTTTGCTGGCTACCAGCTTCATATCCTTTCCAAAGCGTGGACCTAAAACCTTAAAATTAGGTTTGATTTGCTTTACTAAAATGCCAGAATCATCAGAAATGAGTTCTATTTCCTTCACATTTACTTCAGATTTAATCAAATCTGATACTGCAAGGATCTCATTTTTATCGTTTTCTGTGAGTACTGGGATCATAATGCGTTGTAATGGTTGACGCACTTTAATTTTTTCCTTTGCTCTAAGTGATAATGTTAATGAACTTATAATCTGCGCTTTCTGCATTTTGTGTTCTAACGCAGTATCGATGTACTTAGTATCGCTCTCTGGAAATTTTGCAAGATGTATACTCTCAAAAGTTTCTTTTCCTGTAGCAGCATTAAGGTCTTTATATAGCTTTTCCATAAAGAAAGGCGCTACAGGAGCACTTAACTTTGCAACAGTCTCAAGACAGGTATATAATGTTTGATAAGCAGATATTTTATCAGTACCATACTCTCCTTTCCAGAAACGTCTTCTGCTCAAACGTACAAACCAGTTAGAAAGGTTTTCTTGTACAAAGGTATCTATAGCTCTAGTCGCTTTGGTAGGCTCATATTCTGCATAAAATCTATCCACCTCAGCAATAAGAGAATGCAGTTCTGATAATATCCAGCGATCTATTTCGGGGCGCTCAGAAAGTTCTACTTCCGCTTCCGCGAAAGCGAAATTATCTAGATTTGCATACAGCGCAAAGAAATTATACGTATTGTAAAGTGTCCCGAAGAACTTACGTTTTACCTCTTCAATTCCGTCCAAATCAAACTTGAGATTGTCCCAAGGATTTGCATTAGAAATCATATACCAGCGTGTAGCGTCTGGTCCATATTTTTCTAGCGTTTCAAAAGGATCTGTCGCGTTACCCAGACGTTTAGACATTTTCTGTCCGTTTTTGTCTAGTACCAGTCCGTTAGAAACTACGTTTTTATAGGCAACATCATCAAAAATCATTGTTGCAATCGCGTGCAGCGTGTAAAACCATCCACGTGTTTGATCTACTCCTTCGGCAATGAAATCTGCTTTTCTCCACGTGTCTTCTACCAGTTCTTTATTTTCAAATGGGTAGTGCCATTGTGCATAGGGCATAGATCCAGAATCAAACCAAACATCTATCAGGTCTGCTTCACGAGACATAGGTTGTCCGCTTTCAGAAACCAGAGTGATTTTATCGACTACATTTTTATGAAGATCTACAAGTTCATAGTTTTCTTCACTCATATCACCCACCTTAAAGGCTTCAAATGGATCACTATCCATCACGCCTTTATCTAGTGCTTTTTTGATTTCGGCCTTTAGCTCTTTTATAGAACCTATGAGGATTTCTTCTTTACCATCTTCGGTACGCCAAATAGGAAGTGGAATTCCCCAGAAACGACTACGGGATAAGTTCCAGTCATTTGCATTTGCAAGCCAGTTTCCAAAACGTCCTTCTCCCGTTGCTTTAGGTTTCCAGTTAATACCTAGATTGAGCTCGTGCATACGATCTTTAAAATCGGTCACTTTGATAAACCAAGAATCTAATGGGTAATATAAAACAGGCTTGTCTGTACGCCAGCAATGTGGGTAGCTGTGCACATATTTTTCTACCTTAAAGGCTTTGTTTTCTTCTTTTAAACGAATCGCAAGCTCTACATCCATAGACTTCTCTGGAGCTTCTCCGTCTGCATAGTACTCGTTTTTGATATACTTATTTCCAAACTCTTTGAGCTCAGGGCGAAATTTTCCTTGAAGATCTACAAGAGGCACCAAGTTTCCATTTTCATCTTTAATGAGTAATGGCGGTACTTCTGGAGAAGCTTG
This sequence comes from uncultured Dokdonia sp., assembly GCA_938002835.1. Taxonomy (GTDB): domain Bacteria; phylum Bacteroidota; class Bacteroidia; order Flavobacteriales; family Flavobacteriaceae; genus Dokdonia. The sequence continues at coordinate 13,769 of CALKZS010000132.1, forward strand.
TTTTGCAACAAGTGCATCATCTGCCCCAAAAGTAGGTGCCGTGTGTACAATACCTGTTCCATCTTCTGTAGTCACAAAATCTCCAGCAATTACTCTAAAAGCATCCTGAGGATTATCATTAGGTTGTACATAGTCAAATAGCTGCTC
>CALKZS010000133.1 GCA_938002835.1 uncultured Dokdonia sp.
AGAAAAAGAGCAATCATAGAATCTGTAAATGATGCCTTGAAAAATACTTGTCAAATGGAACATTCTAGACATCGTTCTTTTGATAACTTTTTAGGAAACTTGATCGCAGGATTAATTGCTTATTCTTTCCTAGACAAAAAAACCGTCTATCAAATTACAAAGATTTTTACCTAATTTAGATATCGCTCAAATCGAACTCACGTTAATTTAATAGTTTTTTACTTCTCTTGTTTTTAGTAAAGTAAAAAAACATTTGGGGCTAAAATTTTAATTTTTATAGGATGAAACGTTCAAAACCTATCCCAAGATACGATTTGTAGATTTTTAATAAAAATGATGTACACTTTTGTATATTCATATAGTATTTTTGTTTGATGGAATTAGATATAACCAGACCTATTTGCTTTTTTGATCTTGAGACAACAGGAATTAATGTTGCAAAAGATAGAATTGTAGAGATTTCTATATTAAAAGTATATCCAGATGGTCGTGAGGTAGAACTTACAGAACGTATTAATCCTACAGTGCCTATTCCAGCAGAGACTACTGCTGTACACGGTATTTCTGATGCAGATGTTGCAGATAAACCTACGTTTGCACAACGAGCAAAAGATATACACGATATGATTAAAGACTCAGATCTTGCAGGGTTTAATTCTAACCGTTTTGATATCCCTTTATTAGTAGAAGAGTTGCTAAGAGCAGGAATAGATTTTGATATGAAAAATAGAAATGCAGTAGATGTACAAACTATTTTTCATAAAATGGAACAACGTACTTTAGTAGCAGCCTATAAGTTTTATTGTGATAAAGATCTTACAGATGCGCATAGTGCAGCGGCAGATACCCGTGCTACTTATGAGGTCCTTAAGTCACAATTAGATCGTTATGAAGATCTTCAAAATAATATGAAGTTTCTTGCAGATTTTAGTACACGTAAAAAGAGTGTAGACTTTGCGGGCTTTATAGGTTATGATAAAGAAGGAGAAGAGATATTTACTTTTGGGAAACATAAAGGAAAAAAGGTAGAAGAAGTATTAGATAAAGAACCAGGATATTTTGGTTGGATTCAAAATGCAGATTTTCCATTATATACAAAAAAGGTGCTCACGGCTATAAAGCTCAGAAAACTTAACACAAAAGGATAACTAATGAAACTCATTTGTATAGGACGTAATTATGCTAAGCATATTGAAGAGTTAGAAAATGAACGACCAGAACATCCTGTGGTGTTTTTAAAACCAGATTCTTCTATATTATTAAAAAAGCATCCATTTGTAATTCCTCCATTTTCTAATGATATTCATCACGAGGTAGAAATTCTCGTAAAGATTACTAAAATAGGAAAACACATTAATGAAAAATTTGCACATACTTATTATGATGAGATAGGTTTGGGTATAGATTTTACAGCAAGAGACTTGCAATCAAAGCTTAAAAAAAAAGGACTGCCTTGGGAAAAAGCAAAAGGATTTGATGGAGCTGCTGTAATAGGAGATTTTTGGCTTGCTAAAGATTTATTTAAAACAGTAGATGATATCTCATTTAGATTAGAAAAAAATGGAACTACGGTGCAAGAAGCATCAACTCGTCAGATGCTTTGGAAAATAGATGCTCTTATAAGTTATGTTTCTCAATATTTTACTCTTAAGATAGGAGATATTATATTTACAGGAACTCCAGCAGGAGTTGCAAGGGTAGAGGAAGGAGATAAACTAAAAGGATATATAGGAGATAATGAGTTGTTTTCTATCAACGTAAAGTAATATGTTAAAGCATTATAATTTAGTAAAAGTAAGAGAAATTTCTGGTGGTGATGAGAGTTTTGTAAGTATCATTGTAGAAACTTTTTTAAAAGAAATACCGCCAGATCTAGAAGCAATGCAAAATGCAATTGCAAATAATAACCATAAAATGGCTTATCAATTTACACATAAGATAAAACCTAACTTAGATATGTTTGGGATAGATCTTTTAAAGCAAATTAAAGCAATGGAGAAGTGGAGTAATACTGATAAGCCTACAAGTGATATACAATCGCAATTAGATGATATTACAAACACACTCACGATAGTACTTCAAGAACTCAAGGAAGATTTCTAGATGAAAGCAGAAATTATTACTATAGGAGATGAAATTCTTATAGGTCAGATAGTTGATACAAATAGTGTATATATATCAAAAGAGCTCAATAAAATAGGAGTTTCTGTATACCAAATTACATCTATTCAAGATGATAAAGAGCATATTTTAGAAGCCTTTGCTGCAGCACAGTCACGAGTAGATATTGTGATTATCACAGGGGGGTTAGGTCCCACAAAAGACGATATCACTAAGCACACCATTTGTGAGTATTTTAATGATGAGCTAGTATTTAATCAAGAAGTATTAGACCACATTACCTATCTTTTTAAAGAGTTTGTAAAAAAACCGTTGCTAGAAGCAAATAAGACACAAGCTTTTGTACCTAGTAAAGCCGAGGTGTTGACCAATCGTTTTGGTACTGCTCCCGGAATGTGGATTGAACTTAACCAGACTATTTTTATCTCAATGCCAGGTGTTCCTCACGAGATGAAAGGAATTATAGAATATGAAGCTTTACCAAGACTTCAAAAACGATGTAAACTTCCATTTATACAACACAAGACATTCCTTACTTACGGTATGGGAGAAAGTGCTATTGCAGCTCGTATAGAAACTTTTGAAAATGAATTGCCAGAGACAGTAAAGCTTGCATACTTACCGTCCTTAGGAAGAGTGAGGTTGAGATTATCTTCGCAAGGAAATGATAAAGAAGTTGTAGAGAAAGCTATTGCACAACAAACCAAAAAGCTATTACCGCTCATAGATGATATTTTTGAAGGATATGAAGAAGAAGGATCTTTTGAAGAAAATATTGCAAAAATGCTTGTAACTCAAGGAAAGACGCTGGCCATAGCAGAGAGCTGTACAGGAGGAAATCTTGTAGAACGATTTACGGCAAAACCAGGAGCGTCAAAATATCTTAAAGGAAGCCTAGTAACTTATGCAACGCAGTCTAAAATTGATATCTTAGATGTAGATCCTGCCGTAATCGATAAAGATTCTGTAGTGAGTGCAAAAGTTGCAGAGCAAATGGCAGTAAATGCCAAAAAATTATATAGATCAGATATTGCAATTTCTACTACAGGTAATGCAGGACCTACCAAAGGAGATTCTGATGTAGAAGTAGGAACTGTTTTTATTGGAATCGCAACCGAAAGTGGTGTAGAAAGTCACAAGTTTATGATGGGGAACCATAGGGAACGTGTTATCGGAAAAACAGTTAATAAATCCTTAGAATTACTTAAAAAAACACTTATTGATTAATAATTTTACGCTTTCGCGAAAGCGCAATGAAGTTGTTTTTTTGATATAAATTATGACGCTTTATTATGGTTTATTTTAATCAAATAAGTTTGCCTATGGAAATAAACAAGAAAAAACTGCAAATAAGTTTTGCGGTGACTTATAAAATTGCGTATTTTTGCACCCTGTTTTGAAATAACTATATAAAGTTTTAGAAATGTCTAGAGTTTGTGAACTTACTGGTAAAAAAGCGATGGTGGGAAATAATGTTTCTCACGCTATGAACAAGACCAAGCGTAAATTTAACGTAAATCTTGTAAAAAAACGTTTTTACCTTCCAGCAGAAGATAAATGGATCACTTTAAAAGTGTCTACATCTGCTTTGAAAAATATTAATAAGAAAGGAATTGAAGCCGTGATTAAAGAAGCACGTGCTAAAGGATTCTTAACTAAATAATCCCATAAAATAAACCGAGATGGCAAAGAAAGGGAATAGAGTACAAGTAATTTTAGAATGTACAGAGCATAAAGCTACTGGTCAGCCAGGTACATCTAGATATATCACGACAAAAAATAAAAAGAACACACCAGATCGTATGGAGTTAAAGAAATTTAACCCTGTATTGAAAAAGATGACTGTTCATAAAGAAATCAAGTAAGTTATGGCAAAGAAATCAGTAGCATCGTTACAGACAGGATCTAAGCGTTTAACAAAAGCAATCAAAATGGTAAAGTCTCCAAAAACTGGAGCTTACACATTTGTTGAGTCAGTTATGGCTCCAGACCAAGTAAATGCTTTTTTAGCTAAGAAATAAATATTTATTATAAAAAATATTTAAACCCACATTATTTTTAATGTGGGTTTTTTATGTTGTAGTAAGACTAGTCTATAATAAAAATGAAATATATAATTTACATATTGATGGTTTATACGGTTATTAGTTGTCAGCTAAAAACCTTTGAAAAAAGTAAGTCGATTAATAATAATGAACATCGAGAATCTATAAATGTGCAAACTGATGATAAGAGAACTTATTTGACAGATTCAACTTATTTAGGGTATGACTATCAAACAATTTTGAAAAGTGGTTATAATTTAGAATATAGAGTTTACATAGAATCGAATACTTCTGATACTCTTCAAGCAATTTTTTTAATGAATGGAGAAACTGTCATAAAAGAACTAAACGAAGGTAGTGATTATGATTTGCCACATAAAAACATAGGATATGTTGGATCAGATTTTGATGACTCATTTACATTCATTCAATCTTTTGGTTCTGGAAACCCGCATTATTTTCAATTAATTGATAAAAAATCAGGTAAAGAATTACTAAACGGAATTTACATAGACGTTGATGAAGATGAGCAGGTCTTACTTTATTTAAAAGATACTAATAGTAAAATTGATAAATTAATGATTTATGATATTAAGAATTCTAAAGAAATAAGTCCTATTGGATATGAAAAATTAATTTGTGCAGGTGATGATATTATTGGTTGTATAGAAATTGATAGAACAACGAGAAAAGAGATATTCTTAAAAATGTCTTCAAGTGAAGGAGTAGTAATAAAAAAATACAAGCGTTAGGAGTGTGAGTGTAATTTTAGAGTAAAGGATAATTTCTATATACACTAGCACTAATGATTTTTTAATAGGTGTGTAATTTAAACTCTGTCTGATTAAAATTTTAGTTTAATTTTAATCAGATATTATGACAACACAAGAACAACAAGAATTAGAGAAGAAGGCGCTAGAACAGTTTATGTCTGGCAAGAGTCTTTTTGGTAAGGATGGTGCTTTTGCACCTATGCTTAAAAGTTTTATCGAGA
>CALKZS010000134.1 GCA_938002835.1 uncultured Dokdonia sp.
TAAGATGTATATTATTTTTCTCATAATGATTCCTAGCAGATTCTAAAAAGTATATTATTGTATTGAGTAACATAAAAAAACAATCTCAAATCCAAACCCTTTTTTTATTCTTCTTCTAAAACTTCAGTTGTTGTTATTTCATTTCCAGCAAAATAATCTTCTAATTCTTTTAGTGTTTCTGGAGATGTGACAATATCTTTTACTTGATTCCCTTTTTCTAATACAACAATGCGCTCACAAACTTCTGTAACGTGCTGTAAGTCGTGACTTGAGACAAGTACTGTTACATTTTGATCTGCTGCCATTTTTTTAATAATCCCTTTAAGACGTATTTGCGTTGTTGGATCAAGATTTGCAAAAGGCTCATCTAAAATAATTACTTCTGGATTCCCTATAAGTGTCGCTACAATACCTACTTTCTTTTGATTTCCTTTAGAGAGATCTCTCAAATATTTACGTTTTCCTAAAATCTCATCATTAAAAAAGTCTGCAAATGTTGCTAGTAGCTCATCTACATCTGCTTTATTTTGACCTCGTAAATCACCTATAAAATAAAAATACTCTTCTGGTGTGAGATACCCTATAAGAAATGTCTCGTCTATAAAAGAAGCTGTATGTGTTTTCCAAGCTTCACTTTCATTTACTTTAGCTCCTCCATTTTCTATATACCCAGAGGTGGGTTGTATTAAATCTAACAAACAACTAAAGAGTGTCGTCTTACCTGCTCCGTTATTTCCCACAAGACCAAATGCTTGTCCTCTTGGAATCTCAAATCCCTGAAGATTAAGAACCGTAACTCCGTTATATGATTTTGATAAATTATGTATAGTAATCATCTCTTGTATTATTTAGTTGTTTTGTAAGCTGCGATCGTTTTATATTTTTCGCTTTTGTATATTTTTATAATTCTATTAAAAACAGTGTCCCTTAAAGCAAAACCTATCAGTCCTGCAATAGCCACTAGGATATATCCTAACCAAGGTCCTAATGTAAAATGACCAAGAGCATACAGAGTCATAGGGCCTAGCATCTTAGGTAGACTAATCAATAATGTTTTAAGATTAAACGAACTTTTGTCGCCAAAGGCTTTTTTAGCACTCTGCAAATCAATAGGTGTTTTAATATATGCTCCTCCTAGTAAAACTAAATGTGTATTAACACCAAGATTAAAAATCGCACCTACTAAAATAGCTGTCAAGATATCCCACCCAAAATAAATATATGGGATGCAAAGAAATGCAGAGATAATAGTCGCAACTACCATCAATAACCATTTTGATTGTAAATATTCTTTATACTTAATGTTTTGCGTCATCATAAGCGGGTAGTATGCACTATCCCAAGATGGAACAAATTGTCCAAAACTGAATAAGAAACCTCCAGTCACAAAAACTGCTGCAAACATTTTCCAGAAAGGACCACTATAGACCTCTATAGAATTTGTAAAAAATAATAATCCATAGAACAAAAATAAAATACTCATAAACACTGTCATTTTGGAGCGTTTATTTCGCATAATCAATCGTATATCATTCTTGATAAATGTAGACTGCTTCCCAAAACGATCTACCCATCTTAAATCTCCTCCTGAAGCAATATTTACTTTTTTTGCAAGACCCGCATCAAGGTATAAGCGTGCTAGAAAATATTTAAATGCTACTGTAGCTACTACAAAAAGTAATATTAGCGGAAATATCACTGTCCATTTTACTTCAAAAATACTTTGAAAGAAAGGATACGTATAAGTCGTAATATCAAAAAATCCTTGATATTGTGCATATCCCAGAACTGAAAAAAGAACCCCAACACCAATAACTAACCATAACTTATCATTTAAAAAAACATTGATAAAATTATTAGCATATATAAAACAAAACATTGCGATATGCCACACGATAACCCCTAATGGATCAAACCCCTGCGCAATAAGAACAATAGAAAAAGGCACAAAAAAGAAAGCGTGCATCCAGTTCCAAAAAGACAAGACTGTTTTACCTAATGCAAACGTTACAATTTTCTTTTTAGTAAAAGGCAATAATAATAACGGTTGGATATTAACTACTGGCATTTTCTGACCTACATATCTAATGATAAGATCTGCTATGATATAGTAAATAATGAACGTATTTACTGTAGTAAATGGTTCTAGACCTGCTTTTTCAAGTCCAAAATAAAGCCCAAGGCCCATCATTCCTAAACTAAAAATCATTGATATTGCCCCAAAAACCATTAAGATTTTTAATGCAAGATTGGTCTTAAAAGAAGCACTTCTAAAAAAAGCCTTCCATTCGAGGCTTATAAATTGTTTGATCATAACGTTAACACATTTACAGGCTATTGGTATTTAATATTGTACAAATGTTACACTTAAAAGTGATTGCTTTGTATTTTTACTCAAAAAAATACAATGTCACAATTTCATACACTTCATATACAATCTATTAAACGCATCACAAATAAAGCCGTTGCGATTACTTTTGATGTTCCTGAAGTTCTTAAAAGTGATTTTCACTTTTTGCCGGGACAATATATTACACTCAAAACAATTATTGATGGTAAAGAAGTACGTCGTGCATACTCACTATGCAGCACCCCAAAAGAGGGACTTACGGTAGCAGTAAAAGAAGTAGAAAATGGTACGTTTTCTACTTTTGCAAATCGCGTTCTTAAAGAAGGTGATGCATTAGAAGTACATACTCCTGAGGGTGCATTTAAGATTGATGATTCCGCTTTCGCGAAAGCGCAACACTATGCTGCCTTTGCTGCAGGATCAGGAATTACACCTGTCCTTTCTATGATAAAAACCACTTTATCAGAATCTCCAGAAAGCTCTTTTGTGTTAGTCTATGGTAACAAAACACCTGAGGAGACAATGTTTAAGAAAGAATTGATCGCTTTGCGCGAAAAATTTGCTGGACGTTTTTCTATAGAATTTATTTACAGTCAGGCTCGAGTAGATGGTGCTCATTTTGGGCGTATCCTAAAGTCTACTGTAAATTTTGTGATAAAAAATAAATATGCTTCACACGACTTTAACGACTTTTTCCTTTGTGGTCCAGAAGCAATGATTAAAGAGGTAACCAAGGTTCTTAAAGAAACTGCTGTTCTAGAAAGCGATATACACTTTGAATTATTTACTACAAGTACAGAAACAGCGACTGTAGAAGCTACTTTAGATGGCCAGACATCAATCAAAATTATTTGTGATGATGAAACCTTTGAATTTGCAATGGCTCAAGATGCTACTATTCTAGATGCTGCCTTAGACCAAGATATAGATGCCCCACACTCGTGCCAAGGCGGGATTTGTAGTAGCTGTATTGCAAGAGTTAAAGAAGGAACTGCTGTAATGTCTCAAAACCAAATACTCACAGATACAGAAGTAGCAGAAGGATTAATACTCACCTGCCAAGCGCATCCTACCAGTGCAACGGTTGTGGTAGATTATGATGATGTGTAAGTGATCTATTTAAAGTAAAAATTATATATCAATGATAAAAAGACTTAGTATATACATCCCTATTATTTTACTAATCTTAGCTTGTAAAAAAAGTTCCTCTGATCAAACAGATTCTGTAATAATAACTGATGCGCCTATTCAAGAACTAATGGATCGCACAAAAGCAATACAATTTGTTGAAGATTTTTATCAAAATAATTATGGTACAGATGATCTAGATAATAGTAATTTTACATCTTTTCTTTCTGAGAGAATTAAAGATCGTATAAATGAACTTAGAGATAAAGACAACCTCATTTTAAATTACGATCCTTTTACTAAAGCTCAAGATTATGACCCTGTAATGATTTCTTATACTCTAAAGGTAGATCAAGTTACCAGTAAAGATGATGAGTATAAAGTGTCTTTTAAAGTATTTGAAGAACAGACAGAACCACCAACCACTATTATTTTAAAACTAATAGAAAAAGATGGATCATATCTCATAGACGCTATTAAAAATGATCCCCATTTAAGCTTTGAAGACGCTACAAAGACGTATACAGAAAACCCTGAAATCAATAATAAACACAACGTTTTATCAAATATTGACTCTAAATTTTATGGGACATATCATTTAACGCAAAACAAAGGCAAAATAGATGAGTTTAGTGCTATAGTTATTGGGTATTCAATAGAGATAAAAAAAGATAGTGTTTTATTTTCTGGTCAAGGATATCAAACTAATTTTTATGATTTATGTACAGCCACACAAGACAAAGACACCTTAAATATCTATTATAAATCTAGCATTGAAGGAACAGATTATAACAAAAACAAAAAAGCCCCTTTAATTAAGCTATATAAAATAAACGGAGATTGCTTTGTAAAAAGTCCTGCTATATGGGTTGATGCAAAACCTAATGTTGAAGTTGTTTTTGAAAAAGAAAATTAATATAGAATGCCTGTATTTCTATTTAAAAAAACAAAAAATCAGTTACTGCTACTAAGATGTTACTTCCCTTTTTCCTACTTTTAATCTATGTGGAACTATTATCGTGATGTGACTTTATATGCAATGACTATATGCTTTTTGTCTGGAATGGCAAGCGTGGCCGCATATGATAACTTCATCTCTAGTATAATTAATACGATACTCATTTTTGGCGTTTTTGGAACTGGGTTAGGGGTTTTAGCCTTTGGTTATTTCCAGAAACAGCAATATTATATGTATTATAATCTAGGATTTACTAAAAAGTACCTCGTCTTAAAATCTTGGGGTATTAACTTTGGCTTTTCATCACTTATCGCCTTATTATTAAGCATATTTCTATGAAAAATGAACTCAAAGTCTATTATGCTCGTAAGTCTTTTGGCGCAAAAAAAGTGCTAGAAAACATTTCTTTTACACTTAGTCAAGGAGAAATCGTGGGCGTTTTTGGAAAAAACGGCAGTGGTAAATCTACATTACTAAAAATTCTTTTTGGAACTCTTAAAGCAACAGCTTTAGACTTGAGAATTAATGATATCCCTATCAAGTCTAAAGACATTATTTCTAAACGACATATTGGGTATTTACCTCAAGAGCTTTTTTTACCAAAACATACGATGGTAAGAGATGTTATTCCACTATTTTATGACGGAGATGATCAAGACCTCATCTTTAGAGCCCCTTTTATAGAAAATATAGCTGCCAAAAAAACGGGTGTTTTATCAATGGGAGAAAAACGATATTTAGAATTATTATTAGTTGCAAATCTTGAACATCCATTCTTGCTCTTAGATGAACCCTTTTCTATGATAGAACCTCTTTACAAAGAAAAGATTAAAGAGTTTCTCATTTCGCTTAAAGCGAAAAAAGGAATTATACTCACAGATCATTATTATCAGGATGTGCTTGATGTTACTGATAAAAATATATTATTGAAAAATGGGGTCTCATATGAGATACATTCTACAGAAGATTTGCAACAAATGAACTATCTAAAATAGTCTATTGACAACAAGGTATTGTACTTCTTTCTCTTCTCCAGACCTACTAATAAAAGTATCATTGTACTGTTAGATTTCTTTACCAAACGTTGTCCTATATGCTTTTGGCAATTTCTTCTTGAGGTGTGGGAAAACTATATGTAAAATCTGTACGGGTACTATCTGCTGATTTAAATTTTATGGTTTGATTTGATTTTGAAATGCTGTAAATATATGCTTCAAAACTGTCGGATACTTGTTTTTTACATTTTGAAAAGTTATAATGAGCAGCTACTCTAGCTTGTTTTTCTTTTATGGTTTGTATTGCTGCAATAGATTCTATAATAACTATTACTAAAATTGAAAATATATTACGCTTAGTATAATAGCTTTTAAGTTTCTTACATAAAATTGCTTTTTCTATAAGCCATAACACAAATAGTACAATAAAAACTACTGGTAAAAGATAAAAAAAGTAAAGCCTCTACCTCCTTCAAACTCTGAAACTCCAAGTGTAAGAACATATGACACCAAAGGAGTTAGCAAAAAAATACTGATGATGCTCAATATATAAAAATAAACCATTTTCATCCTCTTGAGTTAAATAACCTATGAGTTCATTGCTGTTTCTGATGTAATATTTTTGTATAAGATGTACTATCCCTTTTTTAATAAAGATATTTAGAATGTAATAAAGGTAAAAAAGTTTCTGTTTTTATATAACAAGAAAAAACATCAAATAAATCGTTGTATAATAGCTTTTACAGGCTCGATAGCTTTGGTTTCTTCTATTGTTGGGCCTGCTACCCAAACCGTTTTATAAGTTGCTCCTTGAGCTGCCTTAGTAGTGTCTCTCATTCCTTTTGCAAAACGAATGGCTTTTACCCACTTCTTTAACTTTTTATTCTTATTAAGAATGCCTTCTAGCCACGTTTGTTTAGTTCCTATTTTTTGAACATATGGGGTGTTAATCACTGTACAAGGTGTGCCTGATATTTTTTGAGTCATTACAATATCTGCTGCGCCATAATCTACACAAGCTTGCTTATATTCTTGAGAAACTGGTGCTTCTTTAGAGGCTATAAAAGGACTTCCTATACTTGCCCCCACAGCTCCATAAGATATCATTTTATCAAGATCTGATTTATTACTAACGCCTCCAGCAGAAATTACAGGAATTGCACAGTTCTCATCTAGCTCACGAATGAGGGCTTCTGGATTAATATTACCACGATGTCCTCCTGCTTGATTATTAACTGCGACAAGCGCATCACAGCCCATTGCTTCAACTTTTTTAGAATAAGAAAGATCTGTAACATCACACAACACTTTAATTCCTTTAGGTTTTGCTTGTTCTATTACTTTACGAGGAGACCCCAATGATGTAATTATAAAATCTACCCCAAGTTCGCACGCTGCTTCTAGTTGTGCTGGATATTTCATATTAGATTTATTCACAATAAGATTTATCCCAAAAGAGCCACCTGGAACCTTGGCAGCCTTAAGCTCTTCTATTGCAGCTTTAAGCTCTTCTATGGTTCTATAATTAAGTGCTGGCACACAAGCTGCAATTCCCGACTGCATCCCAGCTTTAAGCATCGCAACATTAGAAACTAAAAACATAGGAGCCATAATTATAGGATGATGAATCCCTAACATTTCTGTAAGCGTAGTCTTTGTTGTTGCCATAATTATAAATTTCTTATTCTCAAATATAATGATAAAATACTATGCGCGCATAGCATCTAAAGTGAGATACCTTAATATGTAGTCTTGTTAAGACTCTTTATTTTATCAATTATTTTATCTGGTGTAATTGTTTTCATTACATCTTCATAACCATCAGGAAAAACATTTCCATATATAGAAGTAGGTATGTCTGGATAAGCATCTCTATTTGACAAAATACAATGTTTTTCTTGATTAAAAGGAGCAAATCCAGCAAAAGGATGTGTAACACCCCAAAGGGTTACTGTTGGAACACCATACATTGCCGAAAGATGACCATTGCCACTATCCATAGATAACATTACATCTAATTGTGCGATAAGGTTAATTTGTTCCTTAAATTTTAGGGATCTTGCTGTAATATGAACATTTACACAATCAAAACATAAATCTTTAAGAATATCTATCTCATCTGGACTACCAAACAAAAAAATATCCCAATCTCCACTATCATCTAACTGTTTGACTACTTGTTTCATCAAATCAAGTGGGTATTGTTTTCCTAAGTGTGCCGCTAAAGGAGCAATTCCTAACCACTTTTTATGACAGTTCTTTATAAAATTTACAACTGCTTGTTCTTTATCTGGTCTAGATAGCGCAACAGGTGCAGTGTCTTTGTATTTCCATTTTTTAAAAACTTCTGTGTATCTAAAAATAGTGGTTTTAAGTGGCTTAAAGGAATCTACACCTCCATTTATTAATGCCTTTTTTTCTGCTCGTCCCTTATCAATCTGTACACTTGGAACTCTCATAAATTTAAGAAGTATTTTAGATCGAATTACATTATGCAAATCTGCAATATGTGTAATTCCCTCTTTTTTAAGTTCTCTAGAAAGCTTCCATAAACCACTTATCCCTTTATGACGAGAAGTTACCTCTGCAGGTATAAAAGTAATGTTGGGTATTGTTTCTATAATTGGCCTAAAAAAGGGTTTTGATAAAACTGAAATTTTTACATCTGGATACGCTTTCGCGAAAGCGTTAATAACAGGAACCATCATCGCAACATCTCCCATTGCAGAAAGTCGTATAATGAGAATGTGCTTTGAAGAATGCATACTGTAATTTGTTTTTTTAAAACTGCTTAACCCACTATTTATAACGTTTCTGATAGTTTTTTATATTGTTTTATTTTTTAATATTACGGAGTACTGGGTTTAACTCATCGTCATTATACATCTTCATTTGTTTGTATACTTTCATATATTTATCTCCTTTAGAAATATCATCAAGTAAGGTATCTATGGCTGTAGAGAGATCTACTCGTTGTTCTAATAAAGTGCTTAATTTAGTCTGGCAAATATCTTTGTGAGCATCACTAGCATCTGCGCGAGTGGCCTCTTCTTCCATATGATATACTTTAAGAGCAAGTATAGATAAACGGTCTATTCCCCAAGCTGGGCTTTCTGTATTAATTGTAGCATTAGATTTTGCGGTTATATCTTTATATTTTTTGAGGAAATAACTATCTATATACTCAACCATATCTGTACGATCTTGGTTTGAGGCATCTATTTTTCGTTTTAAAGTTAGTGCCGCAACAGGATCAATTTGAGGATCTCGTATAATATCCTCATAATGCCACTGAACTGTATCTATCCAGCATTTTCTGTAAAGAAGATGTGCAAGTAAATTATTGTTTTTATCATATTTATTGACAAAAGGTTGATCTACGGTGTTTAGAATATGATACGTATCTATCACTTCTTTGAAAATAGCATTTGCCTTTTCTGTAAACATAAAATATGTGTTTAAGTTTTATTTCTCGTTAATTGTAAATAATCTCGAGAACTGCAAAGATATTATATTTTGTATTGGTCTGCTTTAGTTAAAATCACCGTTCTACCCATAAAATATCTGCAAGGGTTTCTTTGCCTTCTTCTAGTTTTAGTACCTCCATTACAGCTGGAGTTTTTGTCTTTCCGTAAGGTTCTATTACTTCTTTAAATAATGAAATCTCTGCTTTTAACTTCCAATGCTCTCCTGCAGTATCGTGCACTACGATAAATAACCTATTATTTAAATGATATCGTTGCCCTACACTTTGGTGTTTATAAAACCAATTAATGAGTTCTCTTTTATTTGCTTTAGCGAAAGCGTAACTCTTCTCAAATCCTTCTGGAAAAACACTTGTTTTATGATCAATACGCTCGCCTAACCATTTGAAATCATAGTGATCTTCTAGAGGTTTTGGGTTACTAGCAAAACCTGGCATACTTGTAAATAGATGTTCTACTGCCTGAGCACTCCAGAAATTATACCAACGATTTATTGCATAATTAAAAAAGGCTTTGGCATCAAAATCATTTTTGGTTACTTCTGTGTTTATTTCTTCTAAGAGTTCTTCCCAGATTATCGTTTTATAAATAAATCTAGTAGCATCGTCCCAAAGATCATTTTGCTTTCGCATCCATAAATATGGATGTTTCCAGCGATTTTTTAGATTGGTTTCTATGACATTAAGATCTATTGGGTTCACTAGACAATATATATTATGACAGGAAACAATAAAATAAACCAAAGCAAAATCTCTTTAAACAACACGCTCTCTGTGTTTTCTAGATAATTACTAATAATAATGGCTACTGGTGGGATTACAAAATACCACTCTGCTCCTGTCTTATCATTAGTGATAAAAACAACTATAAAACTTACTAAAAGAGTCATAAGTATTACAGAGTATTTCCCTTTTTGAGAGGCAGAAGATTTGTTTTGTTCTTTTATGTATGTCCATAATGTCCACAATAAAGTTCCTAGAATAAATGAAATAGAAATGAGTGTTGAGAAATTATTATATGGTTTAAAATTAAGTGAGATTCCTGGTAATGAAACTATAATGTCTTGATAGTTATCATAGATATACAATAACACACTATAACCTATTATACAATAACTTAATAATGCTATGACGGGTATAAGAAAATATCTCACATTTGAATTTCTATAAAAAACAAATGCCATATACAACACAACAACAAACACCCAACTATAAAACACAGTAAGAGAAGCAAATAAAATCCACATTGTTGCATCAAATATTTTATGTTCCATACGTAGACCAGATCGTAAACTTAAAATTCTCCTCAAAGCAATGAGAATGAGAAATCCAGCCAATAATATTTTTATGTTTTGTAGCGCAGCTGGAAACACAAGGCTTAAGGCTGCAAATAAAAAAATGCTGTAGGTGCTTCTCTTAGTAAGATCATTTTTTTGAGTAATAAAATTAAAGGTGAGTATTGCTAGAATATAAAGTAGCCACATCCCTATCACTTTGAGCATATATAACCAAGTAAATGTGTTCTCTACAAACAACGTATTGCTATAAAAAAAACCTAGCGACATATAAACTAAAACCACAATTCTTGTGGTTGGTTTTGTTGTACTAAAAAATTTTGTGAGCATCTGTAGTATTGTCTATTTTTGCATCTAGGGTTTTTAGAAAAATTCTAGATTAAAGATTATACATTGTAAACATACAACATTATGAGTTTAACAAGTTTATTTGAGGGAATTCAAGAATTTGCAGAAGAGGTTTTATTTGCTCCTTTTAATGCATTAGCAGAAACTGAGCTAAGTAATTGGTGGATGTCAAATGGAATAAACTGGGTGTTTATGTTCATTTGTATTGTAGCTCTAACATACTGGATGATACAACTTAAAAAATATAATGCTAACGATACAGAATATCGTGAAGCAAAAGCTCACGGATTTTTAGGTAAAGACAGTGAGCTAGATAGCCGCTTATAAATCAAAGCCTATATCGCTACGATAATTCATCCTATCAAAATGTAGTTTTTCTATATTTTGATAGGATTTTTTTAGTGCCTTTCTAAAATCTTCATCTAGTGATGTGATGGCAATCACACGACCGCCATTAGTGACTACTTCACCCTCTTTTAGAGTAGTACCTGCGTGAAAAACAATAGAATCTTCTATTTTTTCTACTCCCGTAATTACTTTTCCTTTCTCGTATGCTTCTGGATACCCTCCAGAAACGACCATCACTGTTGCTGCACTACGAGAGTCTAATTCTAATTTTTGTTGATCTAATGTTTGAGAAGCTACCGCTTTAAAAAGCGTTACAAGATCAGATTGTATGCGAGGTAATACCACCTCTGTCTCTGGATCTCCCATACGCACATTATACTCAATTACCTTAGGATCATCACCTACCTTAATAAGTCCTATAAATATAAATCCTTTATAGGTTATATTTTCTTTTGCGAGACCATTTACAGTAGGCTTTACAACACGTTCTTCTATTTTTTCCATTAGTGCAGTGTCTGCAAATGGAACTGGGCTTATGGCTCCCATTCCTCCTGTATTGAGACCTTTATCCCCTTCTCCTATGAGCTTATAATCTTTTGCCGTAGGTAATATTTTATAATTTTTACCATCGGTAAGGACAAAGACGCTCAGTTCTATTCCATCAAGAAATTCTTCTATAACCACTGTTGTACTTGCATCTCCAAATTTTCCTCCTAACATCACAGCAAGTTCTTGTTTGGCTTCTTCAAGGTCTTCTATAATAAGTACTCCCTTTCCAGCAGCAAGTCCATCTGCTTTCAAGACATATGGAGGTTGTAATGTTTCTAAAAAATGTTGTCCTTCTTCTAGCGTTTCGGCAGTAAATGCTTGGTATGCTGCAGTGGGTATTTTATGTGCAATCATAAACTCTTTTGCACGCTCTTTACTTCCTTCTAAAGCAGCGCCTTCTTTTGATGGGCCAATAACAGCTACGTTTTGAAGTGCCTTATCATTTTTAAAATAATCATAAACTCCTTGTACTAATGGGTCTTCTGGACCCACAACCACCATCTCAATATCCTCTTTTACAACAAGCTCTTTAATTGCCTCAAAATCTGTCACACCTATCGCAACATTAGTTGCTATTTGAGACGTCCCTGCATTTCCAGGGGCTACAAAAAGCGCATCACATTGATCACTTTGTGCTAATTTATATGCAAATGTATGCTCGCGACCTCCTGAACCTAGTATAAGAATATTCATCGTAAGATGTGTGTTAAATTATTTTTGGTAAAAATAAGATTCAATTTGAAAAGACAGGCTGTAATGTCTCTAAACTTCTATATGGTTTTTATTTTTATGTGATACTTCTCCCATTTAAACCTAATTTATATACTCTGTAGAACTATAAATCGATGCTTACTTGTTATTTTATGTAAATTAGATCTTTTAAAAAACATTTCTACTTGAAATTATTTGATTGGTCATTACGAGTACAGGGGTATGATATCGCTTTCGCGAAAGCGGAATTAAAACGTATACAAGACACCTCAAGGGAAGACTATTTTGAAAATGCAAAAAAGGCTATCGTAAACCATCACAAACAGTACAATTCATTTTATCAAAACTTTGCTGGAAAAGATACTGTATGGGAGTGGAAAGACATCCCAATAATGACCAAGGCAGATTTGCAACAGCCACTACAACAACGACTCTCTAAAGAGTATACCCTTAAAAATATTTATAAAGGAAAAACCTCTGGGTCTTCAGGACACCCTTTTACATTTGCAAAAGACAAAGCGTGTCACGCGCTATCTTGGGCAAGTTTTCAAGATCGATATGCTTGGTTTGATCTTGATATAAACAGCTCAAAACAAGCTCGTTTTTATGGAATTCCATTAGATTTTGTGGGATATCAAAAAGAGCGTTTTAAAGACTGGTTAGGCAATAGATATCGTTTCTCCATTTTTGATTTAAGTGATAGAAAACTTCAAAAGATTTTCAAAAGATTTACATCTACAAAGTTTGAATACATTAATGGCTATACAAGTAGTATTGTGCTTTTTGCAAAATATCTCAAGCGTCAAGGTATTGTTCTTTCGAAAATTTGTCCTACACTTAAAGCCTGTATCGTGACTAGTGAAATGCTTTTTGAAAGTGATAAAAAACTGCTTGAACAACAATTTAACATCCCTATTATAAACGAATATGGAGCTTCTGAAATAGGTCTTATTGCGTTTCAAAATAAGGAAACGCAACTAGAGATAGATAATGATTTACTTTTTGTTGAGGTTTTAGACTATCATAACAATATACTCCCAGATGGAGAGGTGGGCCGCATTATCGTCACTTCTTTATACAATAAGGCGCATCCTTTTATAAGATATGAAATAGGTGATCTAGGTGCGCTTTCGCGAAATAAAAAAAACAACACCTCCATATTTTCTAAACTCCAAGGTCGTACTAACGATATTGCAACACTACCCAGTGGAAAAGTAGTACCTGGTCTTACATTTTATTATGTTACAAAAAGTATTATTGAAGAAAACGACAATGTAAATGAGTTTGTAATAGAACAGACTAAGAAAGATACTTTCAAATTTATATACACTGCAAAAAGGGCACTTACTTCTCCTGAAGAAGAAACAATAAGACAAGCTACTTATACATATTTAGAAAAAGGACTCACGCTTATTTTTGAAAAAGTGCGTTTGATGGATCGCAGTAAACGGGGAAAGTTAAAACAGTTTGTTAGTAAAGTTATGCTCTAAAATGAAATTGAAAAGTCGACTAAGTTTTGAACAAAAAAATAAGAAACTTCCTAGTCTAAATAACCTTTTGTAACGTTCTCTTATTAAGTTTAATCCTAAAATATTGTCTGTTCACTTAGTTGATTTGTAAAATTTGTTAACTCTCGTATATTCATAGTTTACTTACTAAAGGTGTAAAGTTAACACCTATTTATTCATATCTAACTTTACGTAATATGCGCATTGTCTCTCGATGTCTAGCATATTCAACTCCTCCTATTTTCTTTAGAAAAGGCTTGAGTTCTAATAATTTTTGAATAGCAGACTCAAAACCATTGAGATAACAAATGAGATAGGTGTTAGAGAGATGATAGAGATCTTTCCACTCACCTTGATTGAGTTCTATATGACGCTTTAATTTGTAAAAAATGACATTGTTGTTATTAAAAATGTGATAGAGTATTTTGTGATCTACAGCGGGTGGTTCAAAAATAAGACGAGTGTCTATGGTGTATGTTCCGCTTTCGCGAAAGCGTATAATTACCTCTTCTAATGGATAATATTTAAAGTGTTCTTGTACTCCTAAGTGTACATATTCTATAATCTTAAAGTTATCCTCATTATAACGTATAGACACCTCATCTAATGCCGAATAAAACAATTTTACCTGCTCATTAATGAGTTCGATATCTACTCTTGAATAATAGGTCTCTCCTTTTACAACTTTTTTATTTCCTGCCCAGCAAACGACAAACTGCTCTTTAAAAACGTGATAGGTGCTTTCCATATCTGGATGACGATGATTTATAAAATCTATCACCCCGTCTAATGTGAACTTGATATTATTTTTTGCGTGGTTTTCTATGCTCTTAACAATATCACTATTTACATCTACAATATCGCTTTTAAAGGTTTTAGGCATTGACATACTACCATCCCTATAAAAAACAGTGCCTCCCCAATATTTCCATATATTACGTCTAAGCTTAGTGAGCTTGTCTTGAGCTCTTATCGTCACAAGACCTACTACTTTATCTACTGGAAGATTTGGGAAAGGAATATTCTCATAGCTTATAATAGGAGGATTATCTAGATATGCATTGATAAGGTTTTGAAGCTTACTATCATCAAAAAAAGGCACTCCTATAATAGCATTCTCACCATCATTTACTCCTATAACGATGTACGAATTGTTTTTTGGGTTACTATTAGAAAGTGCACAAATGTGTTTTAAAAACTTAGCTTTCCCTTCTTTTGTGCTAATATTTACTTTGCGCTTTTTGTCATAAAAACTGTTCTCATCATTATGAGCTAGTAAGTTTTTTACAAGAAGGCGTTTATTAATCATTTTGTAGAGAAAATGTTAAAATGCTATAAACGATGTACTACGGTAGATGAAGCTTGTGCAGTACTTAACACAATAAGATCTGCAATATTGACGTGATAAGGTCTTGTGACTACAAAATGTATAATATCTGCAATATCTTCTGCCTGTAGACAGTCAAAACCTTGATAGACTTTATCGGCTCTTTGCTTATCTCCTTTAAATCGCACGTTGCTAAAATCTGTTTCTACCATACCAGGATGTATAGCTCCTACACGTATATTGTGTTTGTTTAGATCTAAACGTATTCCTTTTGTGATGGCATCTACCGCGTGTTTACTGCCACAATATACATTTCCATTGGGGTATACTTCCTTCCCTGCCGTGCTTCCTATATTTATAATATGTCCCGACTTGCGTTGTGTCATTTTTTCAATAATAGGCTTACTCACATACAATAATCCTTTTACATTAATATCAAGCATTGCATCCCAATCTGCCACATCTCCTGTTTGTATAGGATCCAAGCCGTGTGCATTTCCTGCATTATTGATCAATATATCTATCTCTTGAAAAGAGGTGGGCAAACTAGCGATTGCTTTTTGAATTTCATTAGTATCACGTACATCAAAAACAAGTGTGTGTACTTCTGTATGATGAGATAATTCTTCTTGAAGTGCTCTGAGCTTTTCTACCCTTCTACCACATATCACAAGACGTATACCTTCTTTTGCAAATCGTATCGCTGTGGCTTCTCCTATACCTGAGGTAGCTCCGGTTATAAATGCTGTTTTCATAAGATCTTTTATACTACTTTAATAATAAGGATTCTATTGTTATTATTTGCATTCATTTTATCAAGCCACTCTTCTTCCCACACTTGACTCTAATAACTCAAACCAGTCCTGTAGCTCTAGATCTATGTCTTGTGCTTTTGCTGCATTTGTCATACGTTGTTTTGTAGTAGTCCCAATCACAGGGTAAATTTTTGAAGGATGTTTGAGTAACCAAGCTAATAATAATTGATCTTGGGTTGCATTATACTTTTCTGATAATACAGATAGTTTTTGTACAATACGTTTATTCTGATCAGTATCTTCTTTAAAAACACTTCCTAATGGACTCCAACTCATTACAGTGATTTCTTGTGACATAAGACTATCTAGGGTGCCATCTGTAAGACTATTTGTTGCTGTTAGGGAGATCTCTATTTGATTTGCACTAACCGCTGTGTCTTGTTGTAATAAATTAATTTGGCTATTTGTAAAATTTGACACTCCAAAATCTTTAATCTTGCCGCTTGAAATTAAATATTCTACGGCTTCTCCTATTTCTGATGGATTCATTAACGGACTAGGTCTGTGTAGTAAAAAAAGATCAAGATAATCTGTTTTAAGTTCTTTTAGAGATCTTTCGGCACTAGAAATAATGTATTTCTTATCATATTGATAATGCTTTACACGGTTTTCTGGACGAGCTTTCCCTAACATCTGGATACCACATTTACTTATAAGTTGAATGTTTTCTCTCGCAATATTTGCTTTCGCGAAAGCGTCTCCCCACATTTTTTCTGTCGTATAATCACCATAAATATCTGCGTGATCAAAAGTAGTGATGCCTTGTTCAAGGCAGTGATGCATTGTTTCAATCACTTGATTTTCATTAAAATTTTTACCCCAAACTCCCCAGGTCATACAACCTTGAATTATTCTTGAATATTTTTGTGACATTTTATAATTTGCGTTTTCATAAATTTACCGAAATTAAAACTAACCAAAATGGTCGTAAACCCTTTGGGTACAATTATTTTTAACCTAATGTTAACAAAAGGTTTAGTAATAAAATTAGACTTTGTATAACTAAAGTAGTCCTATACTCAGAATTTATAAATATGGAAGAAAATACAAGCGCAATAGACATAGGCGCAATTAATGAAAAGATAGAACGCGAGAGTGCTTTTGTAGATTTACTTACTCGTGAGATGAGTAAAGTTATTGTTGGACAAAAATATATGATAGAACGCCTACTAATAGGTCTTCTAGGTCGTGGTCATATTTTACTAGAAGGTGTGCCTGGGCTTGCAAAAACGCTTGCCATAAATACTTTATCACAGGCCGTAAAAGGTTCTTTTTCACGTATACAGTTTACACCAGATCTTCTTCCTGCAGATGTAGTGGGAACACTTATTTATAATATGAAAATCAATGATTTTAGTATTAAAAAGGGTCCTATTTTTGCAAATTTTGTACTTGCAGATGAGATTAACCGTGCTCCTGCAAAAGTACAATCTGCATTGCTTGAAGCGATGCAAGAAAAGCAAGTTACTATAGGTGATGAGACATTTATATTAGACAAGCCGTTTTTAGTTATGGCAACTCAAAACCCTGTAGAACAAGAAGGTACATACCCGCTTCCTGAAGCGCAAGTAGACCGTTTTATGCTAAAAACAGTAATAGATTATCCTACACTAGAAGACGAGCAATTAATTATACGTGCAAACTTAAAAGGCGCTTTTGAAAAAGTAAATCCTGTTGTAACTATAGAACAAATTTTACGTGCTCAAGAAGCTGTTAAGGAAGTGTATATGGATGAAAAAATTGAGAAATACATTCTTGATATCATCTTTGCCACTCGTTATCCAGAAAATTATGGACTATCTGAGTTAAAACCGCTCATTAATTTTGGAGCTTCTCCTCGTGGGAGTATTAACCTAGCTACTGCTGCAAAATGTTATGCTTTTATAAAGCGTCGTGGTTATGTGATTCCTGAAGACGTACGTGCTGTTGTTGATGACATATTACGTCACCGTATTGGAATCACTTATGAAGCCGAAGCAGAAAATGTAACATCTATAGATATCATAAATAAAATTATAAACAAGATTGAAGTGCCTTAAAGTTTAATCTTGCTAGTTTTTCAAATAACTATTTTGAAGACATCGCATTCTAATTAAAAAGTTTATTATCCCTTTATATAACAAACATCAAGCTTCTTGTATTTTATAAGAATACTAAGAACTTATAGAAAATGAATACAAAAGATCTTTTAAAAAAAGTACGTAAAATTGAGATTAAGACACGTAGGCTGTCTGATCATATTTTTGGCGGTGAGTATCACTCAACGTTTAAGGGTCGTGGTATGACTTTTTCTGAGGTGCGTCAATATCAATTTGGTGACGACGTACGTAATATAGACTGGAATGTAACGGCTCGTTATAATGAACCATATATTAAAGTTTTTGAAGAAGAACGAGAGCTCACAATGATGCTTGTGGCAGATGTTTCTGGTTCAGAATTTTTTGGAACAGATAAGCAGTTTAAAAACGAGATTGTAACAGAAGTTGCTGCAACACTTGCTTTTAGTGCTATGCAAAACAATGACAAAATAGGATTAATACTATTTACAGACGAAATTGAGCTATTTATTCCTCCAAAAAAAGGAAAATCTCACGTACTACGCATTATACGAGAACTTCTAGAATTTGAACCAAAATCTAAAAAAACAGATCTCTCTCAAGCCATAAAATATCTAAGTAATGTGATGAAAAAGAAAGCCATTGTTTTTGTGCTTTCAGATTTTATTACAGATGGATATGAGCAAACAATGAAAATTGCAGGTAATAAACACGATATTACAGGAATACGTATTTATGACCAACGAGAAGAAAGTATCCCTAGTTTAGGAATTGTAGAAATGGAAGATGAAGAAACAGGGGAGCTTATGCTGGTAAACACAAGTTCAAAAAAAATACGCAATAACTACGCATCATATTATAATGAACGTGTTGCCTATTTTAAAGAAACTTTTAATCGTAGTGGTGCAGGAGTAATTGATGTGCGTACAGATGAAAGTTATGTAAAAAAGTTACTGGGATATTTTAAAAGAAGAGGCTAACAAGATAATGTTAGAAATAGAAAATTAGATTGAAGTTATTAATGGACAAAAAGCTTAAAAATACTTTTAAAACATCTCGCAAACCTTTGCGAGTGCTCTCTATACTCTCCATTCTATATGCTTTGTTTTTTAGTAATCTTATAATAGCACAACAAAGTGAGATTAGAGCTACTGTAGATTCTACATCTATATTAATTGGTCAGCAAATAAATTATAAAGTAGAAGTACTTGCAAATAAAGGAGAACCTGTTATTTTTCCTGAAGGACAAACATTTAGTCCGCTAGAAGTTATAGAAAGCTATGCTATTGACACGACTACATCAGAGTCTTCTAAAGTAAAGCTCATAAAAAAATATGGCCTTACTCACTTTGATAGTGGTCGTTATGTGATCCCAAAACAAAAGATATTGCTAGGTACTAGAACCATTGAGACAGATACATTTATTGTAGAAGTAAATAATGTTGTATTAGACACCGTTAACCAAGGATTATATGATATAAAGCCTGTTATAGAGCTTCCCAAAGACCATAGCGACTGGTGGAAATACGTACTATACATTCTTCCTGTAGTCTTAGCGATTTTCCTCTTTTTATGGTGGTTATTACGTCGTAATAAAAAACAAAAAGAAGCAGAAAAATATGTCGCCCCTTTTGACCAGGCAATTATAAGTCTGAAAGAACTCGATCAACAAGATTATATCGCTACTGGAAAATACAAAGAGTATTATACCACATTGACAGATACTATACGTCGCTATTATGATGAAAAAGTATATGACCGAGCACTAGAAAGCACTACTGATGAACTTATAGATAAACTTGAGACAGAACGTAAATCTGGTGATATTTTATTTAACAAGTCTACCATCACAAAACTTAAAGACATTTTTAAACGTGCAGATCTCATCAAGTTTGCTCGTGTAAATCCACCAGAAGGAAAAGCTCACGCAGATCGTCTGGTTATAGAAGAAATTGTAAAAGAAACAAGAGATGCGCTCCCTGCTCCTAGTATAGAAGAATTGATGAAGCAGGAGGACTATAGAGCTGCGCTTTCGCGAAAGCGTAATCGTAAACTATGGCTATCAGGAATAGGAGGCATACTTCTTATTTTATTACTTGCAACAGGAATAGGAATTGCTATTAAAGGATGGAGTGAAGTGCGTGATTTTGTATTTGGAAATCAAACACGTGAACTTGCTGAAGGAAACTGGATCACTAGTGAATATGGAGCGCCATCTATGATAGTAAGCACCCCTAAAGTACTTGTGCGACAGGAAGTTCCGCTTCCTCCAGAAGCACAAGGACAAATGGAAGCTACTGCATTTACGTGGCAAACTATACCTCCTAATATATCAATAGCTGTATATCAATTTACATTTCCAAAAGAAACACAATTGGAAATAGATCAGTTAATCGCAGGTCAATTAGCTCAGTTTGAAACCCAAGGTTTTGTTGCAGATATTGTTAAAAACGAACCCTTTAAAACCCCAAACGGAGCAGAAGGCGTTAAGACATTTGGAACCGGAACACTTAATATACCAGAAAAAGAAATAGATATTTCTGGAGAATATGCAATGCTTACATTTCAAGCAGAAAATGTAATACAACAACTATTTATAAGTTGGCAAGAAGAAGATCAGTACAGTAAAGACATTGCCACACGTGTGATGCAAAGTGTCGAGTTACAAGCCCCAAAACAAGAAGAAGAAAAGTAATGCTAAGCAATTTTGAATTTTCAAATCCTGAGTTTTTCTGGTTGTTCCTTATACTACCAGTAGCCATTGCCTGGTATATCTGGAAGTACCACAAACAAACGCCTGCTGTAAAAATATCTAGTATAAAAGGGTTTAAAACTACAGCTAGCTTATTGCCCAAACTAAGACCCATTTTGTTTTTATTAAGAATTGCGGCTCTTAGTTTGATTATTGTGGCACTCGCTAGACCTCGCAATGTAGAGGTCTCTACAAAAACAAAAACCACAAAAGGAATAGACATTGTCATTGCCATAGATGTCTCTGCAAGTATGCTGGCAAAAGATCTAAAACCTAATCGTCTTGAAGCATTAAAAACAGTTGCTGGACGTTTTATAAATGGTCGTCCTAATGATCGTATCGGTATTGTAGAATATGCAGGAGAAAGTTTTACAAAAACACCCATCACAAGTGACAAAAGCATTGTTCTAAGTGCCCTAAAATCTGTACGCTATAATAACATTATAGAAGGGGGTACTGCTATAGGTATGGGACTGGGTACTAGTATTAATAGGTTAAAAGACAGTAAAGCATTAAGTAAAGTAATTATTTTAATGACAGATGGAGAAAATAATGCAGGACAAATAGACCCTCGTATTGCTGCCGAACTCTCTAAAGAATTTGGAATTAAAGTATACACCATTGGTATGGGAACTAATGGTACAGCGCTTTCTCCCGTAGCAGTAAATGCAAACAACAGCTTTGTTTATGACAATGTAAAAGTGACTATAGATGAAGAGCTCCTAAAAGAAATTGCAGATAAGACTGGTGGTAAATACTTTAGAGCAACAAATAATGAAAAGCTAAGTGAGATCTATAGTGAGATCGACAAGCTAGAACGTACAGATGTAGAAGAATTTAAGTTTACAAACTATGAGGAGAAGTTTAGACCACTGGTATTATTAGCAGGGCTACTTCTTATGATAGAACTATTATTAAAGAATACAGTATTTAGAAGTTTTGTATAATACGCTTTCGCGAAAGCGAATAAAAAACAACATAATTCCATCGTAGAAAAACCTTGGGAGATCAATTTTTGCTCATTGCAGAAATAAAATTAATACTATAAATGTATATACTAGAAGAAAAAATATGGTTTTGGTTACTGCTACTTATTCCAGTAGTAATTTTATTATACCTAGGTGTTTTACTCTGGCAACGACAAGCACAAAAAAAGTTTGCAGAAAGTAGTCTGCTCAAAAAATTATCTCCAGATAAATCCTATTTTAAACCTGCCCTTAAAATATGTACTATTTGTCTAGCAATTGCTTTTATAGTTTTTGCACTTGTAAACCCTAAAATAGGTACTAAATTAGAAACCGTAAAAAGAGAAGGGGTAGATCTGGTTTTTGCCATAGATGTTTCAAAATCGATGCTTGCCGAAGATATTAAACCTAATCGTATTGAAAAATCTAAACAACTTGTCACACAAATCATTAATAATTTAGGAAGTGATCGTGTAGGTATTATTGCATATGCCGGAAGTGCCTATCCACAACTACCTATTACAACAGATTATGGTAGTGCAAAGCTTTTTTTAGGTCAAATGAATACCGATATGCTTTCTAGTCAAGGAACTGCTATTGCAGAAGCGATAGAGCTTGCAAAGACATATTACAATGACGAAGAGCAAACCAATAGAGTCCTTTTTATTATCTCCGATGGAGAAGATCACATAGGAGAGTCTAAAGATATTGCAGAGCAAGCCAGTGAAGAGGGCATTCGTATCTTCACTATAGGCGTTGGAAAACCAGAAGGAGGTCCTATTCCTTTAAAACGAAATAATATCGTTCAAGGGTATAAAAAAGACCAAAATGGGGAGACAGTAATCACACGACTAGATGAACAAACACTTAAAGATATTGCTTCAGAGGCAAATGGAGAATATATAGATGGCAGCAATACCGCCACTGTGATAGAAACGGTACAAGAATTGCTTAACAATATGGACAAAAAGGAGTTTGAAGCAAAGCAATTTGCAGATTTTAAAGATCGTTTCCAATGGTTTCTAGCAGCGGCACTATTGTTACTTTTTCTTGACATCTTTTTACTAGATAGAAAAACAAGTTGGCTTAAAAAGCTCAATTTATTTAATGAAAACTAATGTCAGCCCCAACCTTTAAGAATTGATAAAAACATATAAAGTGAATACAGTAAAACAACAAAAAATGCTCCCCCATAATAGCAAAATGACATTGCTTATGATATGTGCAATGCTATCGGTTGTGGTAACTGGACAAACTAAAAAAGGTTCAGAAACACCACAAAATCCGTATGCAAAAGAAGCACGTGAACTTGTGATAGAAGGAACCGAAGCGCTTATTAATCAAGATGGAGGCGTTGTAGATTTTGATTCTTTTGCAACAGCAGAATCTAAGTTAAGAACTGCTATGTCTCTTACTCCAGAAAGTGTATCTGCAAAATACAATGCTGGAAATAATTACTATCGTAATAAAAGATGGGAAGAAAGTACGGCTACACTTGTAAATGCAACATCTGTTGCTCAAACAAAAGAAGAAAAACACAAAGCCTTTCATAATTTAGGAAATGCTCTTTATCAACAAGAAAATTGGGATGGTGCTGTAGAAGCATATAAAAACGCACTTCGTGCAGATCCTACAGATGAGGAAACTCGCTATAATCTCCAAATGGCAAAAAAAGAGAAAGACAAAAACGGCGGTGGCGGTGGCGGCGGAGATGATGATAAGGAAGAAGAAAATCAGGATAAAAACGAAGATAAAGAAAAGAACGAGAAAGATCAAAAAGGAGACGGAGATAAAAAAGAAGGAGACAACGGTAAAGAAGAAGAAACTGACGATAAAGGAGAAGACAAAAAAGATCAAGGAGAACAAAAGAAAGACGAAAACGGGAAACCTAAAGAACAAGATCAAAAACAAGATGGGGGTAAAGGAGAGCAAAAAACTCCACCACCACAGCAAAGGCAAGGTCAACTATCTCCACAACGAGTTCAAAGTTTATTAAAAGCAATGCAAGATCAGGAGCAAAAAACACAAGAAAAAATAAATGCTCAAAAAGTAAAAGGTGCAAAAGTAAAAACCGAGAAAGATTGGTAGTATATCTTTATACTCCTCTCAAAGGATCATATATTTTATGAAACGCATACTACATATTATTATCATTTTTCTAGCAACAGTGACTACACTAGTTGCTCAAGATGTAGAATTTACAGCAAAGGTAAATCTTCAAAAACTTGGACTCAATGAGCGCTTACGTGTTGAGTTTTCTATGAACCAAGATGGAGATAATTTTATACCTCCTAGTTTTAAAGACTTTACTGTGGTAGGTGGCCCAAGTCAAACCACCAGTAGACAATGGATTAACGGAAAAGGTTCTTTTTCTAAATCTTTTTCATACTTTCTAACGCCTGATAAGCAAGGAACCCTTACTATAGAACCTGCAGAAATAACAGTAAATGGCACTGTTTACAGGTCACAACCTGTAAAGGTTACGGTAACAGCTCCAGTAAATAAACCTACAGACCCTAATGATCCAAGTTATATTGCAAGAGAAAAAATACACCTCGTTGCCGAAGTTTCAAAAGGAAGACCCTATCTTAATGAATCACTCACTGTGGTTTATAAGTTGTATGTAGCTGCAAATACAAGTGTAAGCAATTGGCGTGAGATAGAATCTCCAAAATTTGCAGATTTCTGGAATCAAAATATAGACGAAGAACAGTTTAAAGTATACGATGGAGAATACCAAGGCGAGCCACATCGTTATGTAATACTTCGTCGCACCGTTCTATATCCTCAAAAAACAGGAAAACTAGAAATAGAACCTCTTAAATTAGATGTTGCAGTAAGTGTTCCTACTAACCGAAGAGACATCTTTGGGAGAGCGCTCACTAAAAGCACAAACATTACCGTAAGTGCAAAAAAACGTATTGTAGATGTTAGGCCATTACCAGAAGAAGGAAAACCAGACAATTTTACAGGTGCAGTAGGAGATTTTGATTTTGTTGTAAATACAGACAAAACCCAATTAGATGCTGGTGATGCATTACAACTTAATGTAGAAGTAAGTGGTCGTGGTAATCTTAAATTATTTGATCTTCCAGAACCTATACTTCCTAGTTCATTAGAAGTATATGAGCCAGAAAATGCAGATAAAATACGTACGAACCTTGCAGGAATGAGTGGCCTTAAAAAGCAAATCTATACCATTGTACCTCAATATAAAGGTAATTACCCAATACCTCCTCTTTCATTTTCATATTTTAATCCTGCTACAAAAAAATATGTAACTAAAAATTCAGAAGATCTTATCATTGATGTTGTAAATGGTCCCGCAGATAGTGAAAATAATTCTAATGACAACAGTGTAAAACAACAAGACGTTGTTACTTCTGAAGCCCAGTTTGAATATATTAAAACCACTACCTCCTTAGAACCTATAAAAAAAGAACTGTTCTTTAAATCTACATTGTTCTGGATACTAGTAATTACTCCCTTCTTTTTTATTCCGATTGCAATGCTCCTTCGCAAAAAACGTCAAGCATATGTAAATGATGTAACGGGTAATAGAATTAGAAAAGCAGATAAACTTGCGCGTAAATTTTTGAGTACTGCAAAGAAAAACCTAGGGAATCAAAAAGAGTTCTATATCGCAATGGAACGTGCATTGCACAACTATCTTAGAGCAAAACTAAACATCACCACCAGTGAGATGTCTAAAGATCGTATCTCTAGGCTACTTAATGAGCGTGATGTAGATACTAATACAAGCATAGAATTTATAAGTTTATTAGAAAGTTGTGAATTTGCAAGGTATACGCCATCTAGTAACACGGCAATGCAACAAGATTATGACAAAGCCGCCAGAGTGATATCACAACTAGACAAACAACTTTAAAAGGACAAATAATTAATAGAAGCACATTATGAAACGCACACTGCCATCTATCTTATTTTTAGTTCTATTTACTTTTGTAAACACTGTATTTGCGCAAACTGTTGAGCAATTTTTTGATGCCGGCAATGCTCATTATGCCGAAGGACGCTTTCAAGCAGCAATAGACGAGTATCAAAAAATTATCAATAATGATGTAGAGAGTGCGGCCCTCTATTATAATATGGCAAATGCACATTACAAACTCAATAATGTTGCTCATAGCAATTATTATTATGAAAAAGCAAAACAACTTGCTCCATCAGATAAGGATATAAAAAACAATGCATCATTTGCTCAAATGATGAAGATTGATGCAATTACACCTCTACCAGAAAATACATTTTCTAAAACCTTTAATAACCTCATTTCCTTACTAACAATAGATGGTTGGGCATTTTTAACAGTTATACTAGTTATTTTATTTGTAACCTTGTTTTTAGCCTATTATTTTAGTAGCTATACTCGTTCTAAACGCCTATACTTTATAGGTTCTTTACTTAGTATTTTTCTTGCCATTTTTAGTGTAGTATTTGCTTATAACGCTTTCGCGAAAGCGCAAAAAAATAATTATGCAATTGTCTTTGCTGCAGAATCCCAAGTAAAAAGTGAGCCTAACTTAGCAAGTACTAATGCATTTTTACTTCACGAAGGCACAAAAGTGCTCATTTTAGAAAGTATAAAAGACTGGCAACGTATACAATTAATAGATGGTAAGGATGGTTGGATACCCTCGACAGACATCAAAGAATTGTAGTTTGTTTAACAACGCTTTTTAATGTTTTCTTTATATTTGTTTTTACTTGCATTAAACAATGATTAAAATTATTTCACTTTATTTTCTTTCTGCTCTACTATCTATATCGATAGTAGCCCCATCTTTTACAACAGTTACAAAAGACAAGGATGATATTGAAATAATTAAAGACTTTGAAGACGAAAATTCAAATGAAGAGTCAAAAAATGATCCTGAAGAATTTGAAAAATATGTAGAACAATTAAACACTTTTGAACCCCAAGAGTGTACTGTTGTTATTACTTTCAATTCTTTTTATTACAGAATTTCTTCTAATCACATCATAGATGTACACTCTCCTCCACCTGATCAATTCTCATAATTCTGTTGATCTTACCTTTTCATAAAAGGTGTAAAAATTAAAAACATTTGCTCTGTAGAGATAAGTATCACGGAGCCCTAACTATTTATATTATGTTTAAATATTTAAAAAACGATCTACCAGCTAGTATTGTTGTATTTTTTGTAGCGCTTCCTTTGTGTCTTGGAATTGCACTCGCAAGTGGAGCTCCGTTATTCTCTGGTCTCATCGCTGGTATCGTAGGAGGTATTGTAGTGGGAGCTATTAGTGGTTCTGAAATAGGAGTAAGTGGTCCCGCCGCTGGTCTTGCTGCTATTGTACTAGCAGCTATAGATGATCTAGGTTTTCAAGTTTTTTTATCTGCTGTCGTTCTGGCTGGTGTCATACAAATACTCTTTGGTATAGCCAGATTAGGTATCATAGCCTACTTTTTTCCGTCATCTGTAATTAAAGGAATGCTTACGGGAATAGGTATTATAATTATACTTAAGCAAATTCCATATTTCTTCGGAGTAAATGAAACTCCTCAAAAACTCATTGATTATCTACAAATAAACCCTAAAAGTAACTTTAGTGGATTATTTGAAACCATTAATGCCTTCTTAACAGATAGTTACAACGCTGGGGCAATTGTTATAGGAATTATTGCACTTGCCATACTGCTTTTATGGAGCAATGTATTAGCCAAAAAATCAAAGATATTTAATTTAATTCAAGGTCCGCTAGTTGCAGTAATAGCTGGTATTGTATTCTATCTTATAACACAAAGTGGTGGCTTAAGCGTTGCTCAAGAACACCTAGTATCACTTAGTGAAGATAGAAATACAGATAGCTTGTTAACTCAGTTTAAAACTCCAGACTGGAGTAAGATATTCACTACTCCTGTTCTCATTACGGCGTTTACCATAGCATTAGTAGCAAGTTTAGAAACGCTATTATGTGTTGAAGCTACAGATAAATTAGATCCTGATAAACGTGTAACTCCTACCAACCGTGAATTATTAGCACAAGGAGTAGGAAACATTGTATCTGGATTTATTGGAGGGTTACCTATTACACAGGTAATCGTTCGTTCTTCTGCAAATATTCAATCAGGTGGTAAGACCAAATTAGCAGCTATTGTTCACGGATTTTTATTAATTGCGTCTGTGGCAGCTATCCCATTTTTATTACAAATGATTCCCCTTTCTGTACTAGCAGCAGTTTTATTTATTGTAGGTTTTAAACTAGCAAAACCTTCAACATTTAAAGCAATGTATAAAGGAGGATGGACTCAATTTGTACCATTCATTATCACTATTTTAGGTATTGTATTTTTAGATTTACTTAAGGGTCTAGCTTTAGGTCTTGTGGTAGGTATTTTGATTGTACTTTTTAAAAGTTTCAAAAACTCCCACTTCCTACATAAAGAGAATGACGATCCTAGAGATGGAAAAGTAAAAATGACACTTGCCGAAGAAGTAACTTTCTTCAATAAAGGTTCTATATTGAAAGAATTAGATGCATTGCCTGAAAATTCATATTTAGAATTAGATGTTAGAAATACTCGCTATCTCGATCCAGATATTATTGAGATTCTTGAAGACTTTGCTCACAAAGCAAAACAAAGAAATATAGATATCAAGCTTATCTCAGAACGTGGGGTTGTAGAAAATCCACCTAGTTATATAGAATTTTTTAAACTTAGATCTAAAACAGCTTAAACACATAATTATGAAAGCATTTAATAAAGAAACGCAAATGGCAACTAGCCCAGCAGCGGCATTAGAAATACTTAAAGAAGGAAACAAACGCTTTGTAGCTGCAAAAGCAGCAGATAGAGATTTACTAGATCAAGTTAAAGATACAACAGGAGGTCAGTGGCCTCACTCTGTTGTATTGAGCTGCATAGATTCTCGTGTTCCTGCAGAAACTGTTTTTGATCAAGGTATAGGTGATATTTTTAGCGCACGTGTTGCTGGAAATATTGTAAATGCAGATTTACTGGGAAGTATAGAATATGGTTGTAAAGTAGCTGGTTCTAAACTCGTAGTTGTTTTAGGACACACAATGTGTGGTGCTGTAAAAGGAGCTTGTGATGATGTACAACTAGCTAATATCACAACACTACTTTCTAAAATACGTCCTGCGGTACACGCTGTCACAGAACCTAAAGATGCTGCAGAAAGAACGAGTGCTAACAGTACTTTTGTAAATAATGTAGTCACTAAAAACGTACAATTAACTATAGAAAAAATGCGTGAAGACAGTCCGCTTCTTAAGGAGATGGAAGATGCTGGAGACATTGATATAGTAGGAGCTGTATATGATATTTCTAACGGGAAAGTAAATTTTCTATAAATAATCGCTTTCGCGAAAGCGTAACAACATAGATTTTCTAATAGCGATTGCCTTAAAACAATCGCTATTATTTTTTAAAGTTTTATATTAGAGCATCTAAAACTAACCCAATGATAAAAGACTTTTTTAAACATCTCAAAGGAGATGCCTTTGGAGGAATTACGGCTGGTATTGTGGCATTACCGCTTGCCCTTGCTTTTGGAGTTTCTTCTGGACTAGGGCCAAGTGCTGGTTTATACGGTGCTATTTTTATTGCATTTTTTGCGGCCTTATTTGGAGGCACTCCTACACAAATATCTGGCCCCACTGCTCCTATGACTGCTGTGAGTATGGTAGTAATCGCAGGGATTATAGCCTCAAATGATGGTGATGTTCAAAAAGCACTTCCGGCAATACTTACTGTATTTTTATTAGCTGGACTTTTTCAAATCGTATTAGGTTTTGTTGGTCTCGGGAAATATATTAGATACATTCCATATCCTGTAGTTTCTGGATTTATGACAGCAATAGGTGTGATGATTTTAATTACTCAATTGCTTCCTGCAATGGGGTATACAGCAAGTCAAGATAAAGCTTATGTAAACACTTTTAAACCCCAAGCAAAAGAAGTTATTCTAGACAAATTATTACAAGAACAAACAGGTGAAAATCTTCTTAGCATTCAAGACTTTGAACAAACCATTGTAAAAGCAAATCAAATAAAAGACAGCGATATCACTGCAGAGGCCACGACACTTGCAAAGGCAGCATCTTCTGGTGTTGTAGGTACTTTTAAAGTGATAAGTCGAGCGATTCAAAATATAAACTGGATAGAACTTGCGCTTGCACTAGCAACTATCCTTATTATTTATGGTTTTAAACGTATTACAACAGCCGTTCCTAGTACACTTGTTGCATTACTTGTGGTCTCTGCAATAGCCTACTTTGCCCCTTTTGAATATATTGCTATCCAAGAAATCCCTGGTGATTTTCCGTTGCCTAATCTTGGCATCATCACAGACTTTAGTTTTAGTACTATTTCTCCATATATATTAACTGCATTATCGCTTTCCTTTTTAGGAGCTATAGATTCTTTACTCACCTCGGTGGTGGCAGATAATATGACCAAAACAAGACACAACCCCAATAAAGAACTCATAGGACAAGGAATAGGAAATGCTGTTGCTTCCTTCTTTGGAGGAATCCCTGGAGCAGGAGCTACTATACGTACCGTTGTAAATATTAATGCGGGTGGTAAAACACGTCTTTCTGGAATGATTGCAGGCATACTCCTTCTCTTTATTTTACTAGCATTAGGTCCTATTGCTTCTCAAATACCTGCTGCTGTTCTTGCAGGTATCTTAATTACAGTAGGAATAGGTGTAATGGATTATAAAGGTCTTAAAGCCATTCCTAATTTACCTAGAGATATAAAAATAGGCCCTTTAAAAATGAGCTCTGAGGTAATTATAATGATCGTTGTACTTGTGCTCTCGGTAGTGTGGGATTTGGTAGCAGCTGTTGGTATAGGGCTGGTATTTTCTTGTATTATGTTTATGAAAAAAATGGGTGACTTTACCGCACGTCAATCTAAAGTAATAGACCTTAAAGCTGCCGAAAAAAATAAAATGCTCTGGACAGACGAGCTAGATTTTCCTCAATCGCTTAAAGAAGAAGTGTTTATTAAGCACCTAAGAGGTCCCTTATTCTTTGGGTACACAAGTGAATTTTCTGCACTTACAAAGCAAATTCCTGCAACAGCATCAGATGTAATATTACGTATGGAGCTTGTACCTTATGTAGATCAATCTGGAGTATATGCTATAGAAGACACTGTTTTACAACTCAACTTATCAGGTATTAATGTACATATTGTAGGTCTTAAAAAACAACCTAAATATATGTTAGAACGCATACAAATCATCCCTACCTTAATACCTAAAACAGAGGTTTATGAAACCTTTAAAGATTGTATTTCTAGTATTAGAAAAAAAGTAGAAGATGTGATTGAAAAAGTTTAAAACATAAGATCTTTCAAAATAAAAAAATCAATAAAATGAAAAAAGAATTAAAAGTTGCCACCTATAGTAATGCTAAAACTTTAGTAGAAGTTGCAAATAAAAATGCTGATAACATAGAAATAGTATCCATATCTACTAGTCAATATGGGTCTACAACACACTACATTTGGTATTATGAAAAAGAATGATTTCATATTGTTTTGTACAAAAGCAAGCAAACTAAAACATTATAAAGTGTCTTCTGCATCAGAAGACGTTTCTTCTTCATAATCATTGTTGTAAATACCATTTTCATTTGCCTTTTGTAAAATGGAAGGCATTAAGTAAGGTGCAAATGGTTGTACATATGGGTATAGTATAGATTCCTCTTTATTATCTTCTCCAATAATACTTATATATCTTCCTGCGGCATCTACAAACATTAAAACCACACTCAGTAAAAAAGCATATTTTAATATCGAAAAAACGGTACCAGCGAGCTTGTTTATAATACCTAGCATTGCAAAATCTGCAACTTTTGTTAGTAGTTTTCCCGCAAGAGAAACCACTAACACAATAATAATAAAGGTGATTGCAAAAGCGGTGAGTTTTATAGTTTGTTCTCCCCAAGATGTCTTTTCTACCAGCCAATCTCCTACAAAATACGAAAAATGAATCGCTCCATATACTCCAGCTATTAACCCAATGAGTGAAGCTAACTCTACAAAAAGTCCCTTTTTAAAACCTTTAATAGCTCCTAAAATCAAAATAATACCAAAAATGATGTCTATTGTGTTCATAAGGCTAAATATAATAAAATACAACCGAGGTCTTATAACCAACATCATCTTTTACCTTCAAAATAAGCATATTTCTCTATCGTATAACCCTTGGAGATTCTTTTGAGATTGTATCTTTGCCACAAGAAGTTATACACTTGTAATAGCTTTAAAACACTCATACATTTGGCACGAGACACCCAACTTAAAGAAAGATATGATGCAGTAGTTCAAAAGCTCGCTGCTCGTTTTACAGATGGAGATATTCAAGCAATGGATCTTGACAGTATTATATACCTCATAGGTGTTCAAGAACTAGGAAAGCTAGACACGACCTTTAAAAAGGATGAAAAAATGAACATAATGCACGTTGCCATCTGTCGTTTACTTGAGCCTTTTGGGTATTATCAATATGATTATGATGACCCAGATGGATGGCCACATTACAAGGTTTTAGAGCAATTACCCCCTCTTAAAGCAGGTGAACAGCAAGTATTAATGAAAGATGCTATTGTCCAATACTTTTTAGAAAAAGGATTGATATCATAACCTGTATTATTTTCGTTCTTAAATCTATTTTAGAAAGCTAAAACAAAGCCCTAATTTATTATTAAATTTGCGCTTTCGCGAAAGCGCAATAAAAAGAGCATAAATGTTAGATAAGATCAAAGAACATATTGAAAAAGTAAAAGCTTTTAAAGCCGATACTTTAGAGGAGGTAGAAGCATTCAGAATTAAATATTCTGGAAAGAAAGGGCTTGTGAATGATTTTATGGCAGATTTTCGTAATGTGCCTAATGAGTTAAAAAAAGAATACGGGCAAGTCATTAACAAGCTCAAAACCGAAGCGCTCGAAAAAGTAAATACTCTTAAAGAAAAACTAGAAGATGAAGAAGAAAGTGCCTCTGCTGGGGATCTTACAAAACCTGGAGAGCCTATAGAAATAGGGGCAAGACATCCTATATCACTAGTTAAAAATCAGATAGTAGACATTTTTTCTCGTATAGGTTTTAACGTTTCAGAAGGTCCAGAAATAGAAGATGACTGGCACAATTTTACAGCGCTTAATCTTCCCGAATATCACCCAGCTCGTGATATGCAAGACACTTTTTTTATACAAACCAACCCAGATGTACTTCTACGTACACATACTTCGTCTGTACAGGTACGCTATATGGAAAATAACAAACCTCCTATACGTACAATATCTCCTGGACGTGTGTATCGTAATGAAGCGATAAGTGGCAGATCACATTGCTTTTTTCATCAAGTAGAAGGGCTTTATATAGATAAAGACGTATCGTTTGCAGATTTAAAGCAAACGCTGCAGTACTTTACAAAAGAGATGTTTGGAAAAAGTAAGATACGCTTGCGCCCCTCTTATTTTCCATTTACAGAACCTAGTGCCGAAGTAGATGTATACTGGGGTCTTGAGACAGAGACAGACTATAAAATGACCAAAGGTACTGGATGGCTAGAAATAATGGGCTGTGGTATGGTAGATCCTAATGTACTTAAAAACTGTGGTATTGACTCTAAAGAATACAGTGGTTTTGCATTTGGAATGGGTATAGATCGTATTGCACTACTCTTACATCAAATCTCAGATATCCGTATGCTTAGTGAAAACGACCTTCGCTTTTTAGAGCAGTTTAAAAGTGCGTTATAAAACCTTTTAAATAGAACACTTTGCGTAAAGACATAGAAATACCTGAAGTAAAAGACGTGTATGTCGCGGCAGTAAAAGAACTGCACGAAGACTACAATACATTAGACTGGAATGCATATATCATTAATGATGGTCCAGAACCCTTAGAAATGGTATTGCTTACCGTGCAAGGGTATAATGAAACACAAATGACCACTCATATGCGTCATTCTATTAAAATACTCCCCGCAAAAGGATTTGCAAAGATTGAGTTTATGGAAGAAAGTGTCTTTAAACTTGATAACTTCTTTTCTGTCACCTATTTTCTCAATAATAAAATGTATGAGAAACGTTTTGAGTTTCCTGCTCATAGCATTATGGATGATAATGCTGTTGCCCTCCCAGTAATGGATAAAGATGGGGTGCTAGCTAGGTAACTTAGCTAGTATAATTGAAAGTTATTTTTGCAATGATAGTATTGCTTTTTACTTTCTTAATGCAATAGAATAGGATTGACCGCAGTTTTTACATTTCATAACTACAAATATAATCAAGTACCTGCGGAACGAGTTGTGAAAAAACAAGCAATGATAAACTACTAAATTTATCCTTCAATATCAAATTACTTTGGAAAAATGGATACACTATAGTCTTGCTTCTCGCGGATATGATCACCAGAACAAATGGGTTGATTTTGATAAAGCCAAAGAAATTTGGTTGAAATAACAATTACATATTTAACGTGAGTTCGATATAAGAAAATAAGATAATTATTTGATTATTAGGTGTCTTATATCTTTGTTACTTGTTATTTATTGAAATGTAATACCAATTTAACTATTAAATGTGTCATTAAAAGCTTTTAAATAATGATGATTTGCTGTGATTGATTTTATGCTTTGTTCTGTCATATTTTTCACTGTTTTATGTAGCCATAATTTTAAGGAGTCCATATTTTCAAACACCTGATTTTTGTATCTATTTTTTATGAATTGCCATACTTGTTCACAAGGATTCAGTTCAGGGCAATAGGGAGGTATTCTGAGTAGGAAAATATTTTCAGGAAT
>CALKZS010000135.1 GCA_938002835.1 uncultured Dokdonia sp.
TAATGC
Organism: uncultured Dokdonia sp.; assembly: GCA_938002835.1. Taxonomy (GTDB): domain Bacteria; phylum Bacteroidota; class Bacteroidia; order Flavobacteriales; family Flavobacteriaceae; genus Dokdonia. The sequence goes on from CALKZS010000135.1 coordinate 7, forward strand.
ATTTACAAAGAGGTTGGATATCAATCATAAGAAGTTTAATCCTTCTAAAGGACAACGAGCAGTAGAAAAAATCTATCACGTGCAAAATGTTAATAATATGGATATGAGACTACGAAAATTCTTAGCTTCATTTAACGGAGTAGCTACTATATACTTGCAGAATTATCTGAATTGGTTCTTAGTACTTGAAAAGATTAAAAACTCAACTACTAGAATTACAACTGTAACTGCTATAGCTTTTGCATCAAATATTGCGTTGATGGAATTTAAAAATATAGCAGCAAATCATATTCTTTTTAGAGCTTAACTGAAATAAATTATCCTTCCCCACAGATGACGCCGTGATGAAATCTGTATTTTTGGCTCTCAGGGAAGCTACCAAAAAATGGTCAATGCCTGTTAGAAATTGGGGAATTATACTCAATCAGTTCTTAATCATATATCAAGAAAGGGTCAGACTTTAAAAAAGTCAAACCCTTCGTATTGAAAGTTTACACACTTTATGAGATAATGTTATATATCTTCAAGCTTTTTATATTTTAAGTTGTTTTCCTTAGTTGTTTTTTCTGCTTTTGTTTTATGATTTATTACAAAATAGGTTTTATTATTTATATTTCCTTTGGTATCTTCATCATAACTAGTGGCTGCTTTCTTAGGTAGTGTTATATTTTTCTCTTGCCTATAATAAATAATAGTGCCTTCTATATTAAGGAGTTCTTGAGGGCAACCTTTTTTTGTTTTTATCCTTATAATTTATAGATAATATTTGTGTAACGGATTTCTACTTCAATTGCTTTTTTTAGATATACAGCTTCTGCTTCTTGGTTTGAAGAGGTTGCTTGGAAAGTATCGTTATAAGCGTCATAACGTAAAAAAGCATCAAATGTTTTTTGAGTTAATTTATCTATGACTTGTCCTTTAGAAAAATCATCATTCACTTATACAGAACCATTAAAATTACTTAGATCGATTTTATTAGTGGAGATATTATTACTAATAAGAGATGAATTGTAACGATCAAGTAACGTATAATTAGTTTAGGCATTTAGAGAGAATGATCGTAGAACGAGTATTAAAGTATATATTTTCATTGATAATTTTTTTAAATTATGTGTGTTGTTTTAGAATGAGATAGATTTTATTTTTTCATCTCAACAAAATACTCATAAAAATAAGGAATAGTTTCAATACCCTTGAGATAATTCCATATTCCGAAGTGTTCATTAGGTGAATGGATAGCGTCGCTATCTAAACCAAATCCCATTAAGATCGTTTTACTCTTTAATTCTTGTTCAAATAAGGCAACAATGGGAATACTTCCTCCAGATCGTTGAGGTATAGGTGTTTTTTCAAACGTTTTTTCATATGCCTTTTCTGCAGCTCTATACCCTATACTATCTATAGGGGTTACATATCCCTGACCGCCGTGATGTGGCGTTACTTTAACAGTAACACCTGCGGGAGAGATGCTTTCAAAATGTGCTTTGAAAAGAGCTGTGATCTCCTCCCAATCTTGATGAGGTACAAGCCTCATAGATATTTTTGCATACGCTTTGCTAGCAATCACTGTTTTTGCACCTTCCCCAGTATATCCACCCCAAATACCATTTACATCTAATGTAGGACGTATAGAACTACGCTCATTTGTGGTGTATCCTTTTTCTCCATACACAGCATCGATGTCTAATGCCTTTTTGTAGTATTCAAGAGAGAAAGGAGCTTCTCCCATTTTATCTCGCTCTGCCTTGGTGAGTTTTTCTACTTTGTCATAAAACCCTTTTACTGTAATATGATTATTGTCATCGTGCAAAGAAGCAATCATTTTTGAAAGAATATTGATAGGATTTGCAACAGCTCCACCATATAAACCTGAATGAAGGTCACGATTAGGACCTGTTACTTCTACCTCTACATAACTTAAACCTCTAAGTCCTGTGGTTATGGAAGGAATGTCGTTTGCAATCATTCCTGTATCAGAAATTAAAATCACATCATTTGATAGTTTGTCTTGATTGCGTGCTACATACCAAGCAAGGTTTGCACTTCCAATTTCTTCCTCTCCTTCTATCATAAACTTTACATTGCAAGGAAGTTTTTGATTTGCAATCATATATTCCAGAGCTTTTACGTGCATATACATTTGCCCTTTATCATCACAAGCTCCACGTGCAAAAATGGCACCTTCTGGATGAAGCGTTGTTTTTTTAATAACAGGTTCAAAAGGAGGAGAGTCCCATAGATTTAATGGATCTGGTGGTTGTACATCATAATGACCGTATACAAGTACTGTAGGAAGATTAGGATCTATCATTTTATGTGCATACACAATAGGATATCCAGGAGTCTCACATATCTCAACTACATCACAACCTACCTTTTTAAGACTATTTGCCACTGCTTTTGCAGTTTGATGCGTAGCTTCAGAAAAAGCACTATTTGCACTAATGCTAGGTATTTTAAGTAATTCAATAAGTTCGTTTATAAATCGATCTTTATGTTGTGAGATATATTCTTTAGGATCTTGCATTAAATACTGTTTTACTCAAAAATACAAATTCTAAAAAAGAAATTTTTCTTAAAAATTATTTTCAAATTAGAAATATGTATTATATTTGCACCCCGTTACAAAGTAATATTGTAACATTTTATTGAAATGCAGGCGTGGTGGAATTGGTAGACACGCTAGACTTAGGATCTAGTGCCTTACGGTGTGAGAGTTCGAGTCTCTCCGCCTGTACTACAAACCTCTTAGGAAACTAAGAGGTTTTTTTATGGATAAATTAGGGATACGCTTTCGCGAAAGCAGAAACAGGGTCAAGTCAAAAAGTTATAGGATTTTAGAACTAAGCAAATATTGTTGTTAACCTAAATAGGGAAAAATCTACATCTCTAACGCTATAATACTACTTCTCCTCTTTTGCTTTTTTAATATAAGTCACTACTATTTCTACACGTTTATCATTGTGATAATCCCCACCTAGTGGAAACTTACTCCCAAAACCATCATAACGCATCCGTTCTTTTGCTATTCCGTGATCTGCTAGGTAATTATAAATTAATGCGGCACGAGCTTTTGATAAATCGCGTTTACCTGTTTTAAAATTTGTGCCATCTCTTCCACTTTTTATACAACAAACGTGACCTTCTATTTTAAAATATATTTCAGGATGATCATTGAGAAAAGCAGTCACTTTTTTTAAGTATTCGTAGGATTCTTTTTTTAAGTAACTATAGTTTGTTTTAAAATGGATGTTTTCAAGTAATATACGATCTCCTTTTTCTAGTTTATCTTTTGTATAGTCTTTATACAGGCTTTTTTTCTTTTCTTTTCTTAATGTACTATCTAGGTTATGTTGTTTTAGGGAAACTATAATTTCTGCTTTTCTATTGAGCGCTCTTTGGGTTTCACTCTTAGCATTACTTAGTTTTTTTAGTAAAAGTTCTCCTTTACCATCAGCATCTTTTATGATAGAGTCTGGAATATTTTCTGATACTAAAATAGCCCTTATAGCATCTGCACGACGTTGTGACAGTGCGCGATTATAGGCATCTGAACCTCTATCATCACAATAGCCATAAATATATATATCAATAATATCTTCTTTAGACAAACTAGATGTAAATTGATTTAGATTTGTCTTTTCCACTTTAATGAGCTCAGATTGATCTGTCTCAAAAAAAGTTTCGTGCGTTTGTTTTATTTGCCCTAACAGTATTTGAAGTGAGAATAAACAAATGCAAAAGGATGATATTACTGTTTTCTTTTTAATAATTTAAAATTTTACGATATCGATTGTTGTCATTAAGAACAGCTATGGCCTCCTTAATTTCTTTATTATTTATTAATTGATATTCATATAAACCGCTTCTATAGAAATAACGTTTTACAATTTCGTCTATTAATAAATTTTCAATTTCTTCTTTATGATCGTCTATTGCTTTTTCTTTAGCTTGAGTGATTGCATTGTCTAGTTGAGCATATGCCGCTTGAACATCATTTTGTAAATCGTCTTTTTTTGCTTGATCTAGTGCTTTTTCAAAAGCTTTTTCAGTTTCAGTTTTATATGAGAAACCCGAGGTTTTTAAGAATTTCTTAAAATCTTGAAAGTCAGATGAGCTCCAGGTAAATTCTGACATATCACCATATTGGTTTTTGTAATAGTATTTTGTAGCATATTCAAACACAGCATTATCTTTAAGTAAAGCTGTAGTAACAGGGCTTAAAGTTGCAGAAGAAATTTGGATATCAGGTAATACACCACCACCATCATATACGGTACGACCATTTTTTGTGGTAAACTCATTATAGTCTTTTTTATCGGTTCTAGTAGCATTTCCTTCTTCATCACGGTTCCAATAATCTAACGCTTGAATACAACGACCAGAAGGGGTGTAATATCTCGATATGGTTATTTTTACAGAAGTACCATAGGTAAGAGGTTTAGGCCGTTGCACAAGCCCTTTACCAAAAGTTCTTGCACCTACTACGACAGCTCTATCATAATCTTGTAATCCTCCAGAAACAATCTCAGAAGCAGATGCACTGCGACCATTTACTAAAACAACTAATGGAATTTCTGTATCTACAGGGTCTTTTTCAGTTATATAGGTTTTGTTGTATTTTTTTACTACAGATTTTGTCGTAGTAATAAGAGAGCCTTTAGGTAAAAATAGATTACAAATATTAATAGCTTCACTTAATAACCCACCTCCGTTACCTCGTAAATCAAGGATGATTTTTGTTGCGCCTTCGTCTTTAAGGTTTACAAGTGCCTGTTTTACTTGAGCCGAAGCTTTTTTATTAAACTTTGTGAGAACAATATAACCTGTATTATTATCTATTAATTTAGAAAAAGGAACAGCGTCTATCTCTACAGCAGATCTTTTTATGGTCGTAGTAGCAATTTTACCTTGACGAGTATATGTGATTTCAATTTCACTATTGGCAGCTCCTTTTAATAAATCACCAGCATCACCCTCAACATCTTCCACGGTAATCTCTCCTATTTTTAAAATTTCATCACCAGCTTTAAGACCTGCTTTATCTGCAGGATATCCTTTGCGAGGTTCAATAATGGTCATTTTTCCTTTTTGATTACGTACTGTCGCACCAATTCCTGAATAATCTCCACTTCGGTTAATGCGAGCATCCTCTACTTCTTGTTCTGTCCAGTATATTGTGTAGGGATCAAGATCTGCCAGCATTCCCTCTATAGCACTATCCATTAAATCTGCAGGATTCGTCTCATCTACATAATTCATATTAAGTTCTTTAAACAGATCTGTAAAAATTTCTATCTGTTTTGCAATTTCAAAAAAATCACTTTTAAAACTTACTGATCCAATACCTATAAGTATAGCGATTATAGGAATGATTATTTTCTTTTTCATAATATAGTATTTAGACGTTTATATAATTTAAAACGCTTTCGCAAAATATTCAATACAAAATACAAAGTATTTGACTTAATAAAAGCATAATGTTTTAATTAACAACTTAAATAGTTTTTATAAAAAATAATATAACATAAAACACACAAGTATTGATACGATAAAATAAACACTTTTTTTTCAATATAATACAAAAAAACAAGTCAATCTGCGTTTTTTTGACTTTAAAGTAAGAAAAAAGCTACAAATTAAAATTGTAAAAGTTACAATATTCAATCAAATTTAATATGTATATATAGCACTATAGTAATTATAAACATCTAATAATCAATAAATTGTGTTTATTTCTTAGTGTAATACTATTTTAAATACTCCTTGATTTTCAATTTTTTAGGAACTATTGTTTTTTTTTACTTTCTTGTAACTCCTCCAAAACACATTGAATTACAGGGTCATATCTATTATACCTGTATTTCCCTTAAACTTTTTCTTAATTAAAATTATTTAATATGAAAATAAAATTACTTTTAACTACAACGATTTCGTTGATTGTGACATTAAACTTACAAGCTCAATGCTTAAATGGCGGTTGTGAGGTTGGTCTTTCTCGTTCTCATTCTATAGAAGGAGAATTTATAGGTCATTATGAGAATGGAGAAAAACAAGGTCTTGGAATAACATATAAAAGAAACATAGAAGGTCTCATAACTACATATTCAAATTATGATAGTGACAAGAAAACTGGTGTAGCATATCAGTTAGAATATGATAAAAACACTCAAGCATCAATACATACATTTATTTCATATGAAAAAGGTGTTGCTATGTATCCTGCTCTACGTATATCTAAAGTTGAAAAAAAGGCAACAATAGAGGTTTCTTTTAGTGAAAGTGATGGATGGGAAAAATTTGATGGAACCAAAACAAAAGAAGACCTTCAAGTAAATACAACTATTTATGAAGGGACACCTACTTTTTTTGCATTTAATGATGGAAAGCAAATAATAGCGATCTCTAAAACAGTCGGTTCAATTAATTTATTGACATCTAAAGCTTCAGAAACATATTTTAATGGATTACAAGTTGAATCTAATGACAATCGGTTACTTGTAAGTGTTTTTCCTAAAGCAGGTGCAGATAAAACCATATTTAGAACTAATAATATCACAGGTAATGAAGGGCCAGAAGAAGGTTTATGGTTATATAGAAGATATTTTGATAACGAACTATCTTATAAGCTTATGTATGAGGATGTATTAGAATTACCCTCTCAACAAGATGTAAGACAACAAAAACTTCAAAAAGCATTTGATTTTGTTGCAGAACAAGTGAATGATTATGATTTTCAAAAAGGATATAAAGGAAGAGCACAAGATTTTATAGATACTCTTAATGATATTAGGTCACGAGCAGAAAGCAAGGGACTTGCCATTTCTGCAACGTATGATATCATTATGGTAGAATTATTACTTCATAAAGGAGACTCTACAGAATCTTTACGATATGCAAAAAGCGCTTACGAAAAATCTTCAAGTAGTTATGCTTCTATTGATAAACTTATTTTAACTAAGTTTGAAAATCATACAGATTTATTAACTAAAATAAAAAATAAAACAGGGGAAGAACTAGTCGGAAATAATTGATTTTTTAAGATATAATTAAAAAGAGGCTGTCTAAAAAGGCAGCTTCTTTTATTTTGGATTATTTTTAGTATTTCGTATCTTATAGTTATGAAATCTAATCCTGTATGGAAGACCAACAATCAGTCTCAGTTGAGTCTTTTGCCACCGAGTTATGATG
>CALKZS010000136.1 GCA_938002835.1 uncultured Dokdonia sp.
CTAGAAGGACTGAACTCTAAAATACAACTAGCAAAAAAAAGAGCTAGAGGATATAGAAATACAGAGAACTTTATCAATATGATATACTTTACCTGCGGAAAACTCAAATTCGATTACCCACTATATTTGACATAGAGCCAAAAAGTTGATAGAAAAAAAACCTCATATTAATATTTTCTGGTTTAAGCGTGATTTAAGATTACAGGATAATGAGAACCTATGGCAATCTATGCAAGATAATATCCCTGTAATATTGCTATATATATTTGAACCTTCTATTTTAGTAGACTCTCATTACAGCAATCGTCATTTTAATTTTATAAAAGAATCCCTTAAAGATATTAACAACAGACTTTTTGAACACAACACAAAAGTGCTTGTTGTTTCTGGTGAAGTAATTCCAGTATTTAAAAAAATACAACAACATTACAATATAAACCACATTTACTCTCATATTGAAACAGGAATAAAATTAACCTTTGATAGAGACAAAGCGGTAAAAAAATGGCAACAATCTGAAAATATTAGATGGATACAATACATTAATAATGGTGTACAACGCGGTCTTAAAAACAGAAAAAACTGGGTTCAAAACTGGGAATGGTGGATGACCGAACCGCAACGAATTTTCTTACCTGAAAAAGGAGACCTTATAACAATTCAAGACATAAATTATATTGCACCTTTTTTTGATATTGTTTCATTAGAAACCCTTAATAGTTCTCTCCAAAAAGGAGGTACTACAATAGGGTTACGATATTTTGAAAGTTTTCTTAGTAGCCGATTAGAAAATTATAATGCCCATATATCAAAACCATTATTGTCCCGTAAAAGTTGTAGTCGTTTATCTCCATATATTGCTTGGGGTAATCTTTCTGTAAGGCAAATTTGGCAAAAAGCAAAACACCTACGCAAAACTTCAAAACACAAAAGACAACTAGATGGTTTTACCTCAAGACTTAGATGGCAAGCTCACTTTATTCAAAAATTTGAGATGGAAGACTCAATGGAATTTCTGAGTGTAAATAAAGGCTATCACACTTTAAAAAAAGATAACAATAGTAAACTTGCAAAAGCCTGGAAAGAAGGAAAAACTGGATTTCCTCTAATAGATGCCTGTATGAGATGCCTTGTCGAGACTGGATATCTAAATTTTAGGATGCGTGCAATGGTAGTATCGTTTTTTGTACATAACTTATGGCAACCTTGGCAAGAGGCTTCAAGTTTTTTAGCTCGCCAGTTTTTAGATTTTGAGCCAGGAATACATTACCCTCAGCTACAAATGCAAGCGGGAGAGACAGGCATAAATATGTTGCGTATTTATAACCCAATAAAAACCAGTTATGAGCACGATCCAGAAGGAGTGTTTATAAAAAAATGGGTTCCCGAGTTAAAAAATGTTCCCCAGAGCTACATTCACGAACCTTATATAATGAGTATGATGGAACAACAATTTTGTAATACAGAAATAGGTCGAGATTATCCAGCCCCAATTATATCTCTTAAAGATTCTCAAAAAAAGGCAAGTGACATTTTATGGAAACTCCAAAAACATCCTAATGTTACAGAAGATGCTGTTCGTATTTTAAAAAGACATACGCTAATAGATAGAAAAATATGGGATTAGTTGACCTATAAAAAAATAATTCAAAACAAAGATGAAAAAACAAGAATTACCAGTATTTACAGATAGAGAACTAGATCGTATTATCGAGATGGCTTGGGAAGATCGTACAACATTTGATGCAATTCAAATCCAGTTTGGTATCAAAGAGCAAGACGTAATCGATCTTATGCGTCGAGAGATGAAAGAAAGCAGTTTTAGAATGTGGCGTAAACGGGTTCAGGGTAGAAAAACAAAACACGCTGCAAAACGTTTATACGGGATAGATGATGCACGCTTTAAATGTAGTAGACAAAAACATATCACACATAATAAAATATCAAAACGCAAATAACTTGATATTATTAATAATTTAGATTATTTTTTTCGCTTTCGCGAAAGCGAAAAATCATTTAAAAAACTAGTATTTTTAGAATTATATACTCACTCTAAAGTTAAAGATAATTGTTACTCAGGTTTCTTTTTTTTATAATTACAACTGTCACTATTGCACAAGTAGACGACAGTAAAATTGCAATCAACTCTACCTCTAACGGAAAAGAAGAAGCCGAAAGGTATGCACAATTATTACAAGAGGCATATAAAGAAGGTCAATATGAACTTCATAAAACATATAGTGATTCACTTTTATTAGTAGCACAACTATATGATATAAAAGATAAAGTAGTTATGGCTTTAAATAGTCAAGCCATTTACTATAAAAATAGAAATAATAGAGAAAAGGCGATCAACACGTATCATATAGCATTAGAAAAAGTAAACTTATTACCCAATAATCAAGGTCCTAAATCTATGATTCTTGTAAATATGGGAAACCTCTATCATAATATCGGAGCATATGATAAGTCTATTAAAATAATGGACGAACTCACGCACATAAATGATACTACACTTGGCCTTTCTAAAATAAAAATGGCCGCTATTTCTAGACAAGCCGATAATTATTATGAACTAGAAAAATACAATACCTTTTTAGATTTTTCTCAACAAGCACTTACATTGGCAAAAAATCTTAAGGATACTATTTCTCAACAAATAACCTTAAATAATCTAAGCGATTACTATGTAAAGGTTAAAGATTTTGAAAATGCCTACAACATAACAGAAAAAGGGTTACAAATGGATACTAAAAAAAATCCTACAAAAACTAGAGCCTGGTTATTACTTAATAATGGTATTGCAAATTTTCATTTAGACTCATTAGATCAATCTTTATTAAAATACAAAGCTTCTTTAGAGATCGCACAAGAAAAGAAATTCTATGTAATAGAGATGTCTTGCTATGAAGAGATTTCAAAAGTATATGAAAAAAAAGGGCTATATCAACAATCCTTCAAAGCTCAAAAAGAGTATGCTAAATTAAAAGAATTTATAGCAAAAGACGACCAAAAAGCTGCTGTTACAGATCTAGAAAAAAACATAAAAAGTCAGGAAAATAAATTATCAGAAGCTCAAAAAAAAATCTCAAATGAGATCGAAAGTAAAAAACAAAACATACTATACGGATCTCTACTAGTCATCATTCTAGCTGGTTTACTATTATTTTATATCTCAAAAAAGAAACGTTTAGAAAAGGAAAATGTAGATTTGAGAGAACTATATACTAGTCTCAAAAGTGAAACTGCTCAAATTAATTTTAATAAAACAGGAAGTGATAAGACACAAAATGCAAATAAACCCTATGATAACTCAGCCCTCACTGAAAAAGACAGAAAATTGCACAAACAACGTGTTTTACAGTATATAAAACTAGAAAAGCCATATCTCAATCCAAACCTTAGGTTATCTGATGTTGCAAAAAAACTATCTCTTAGTCCTTCTCACTTTTCTGAAGTATTACATTATGGTTTTAATGAGAATTTTAACAATCTCATCAATTTTTATAGAGTTGTTGAAGCCCAAGAGCTTATGAAAAATCCAGATTTTAGTGATGCAAAAATAATCGCCATTGCCTTTGATGCTGGTTTTAAAAGTAAAACTACTTTCAATAGAGTTTTTAAAAACTATACAGGTCAAACACCTTCTGAATATCGAAAAGCAGTATAGATAGCAGTTGATCATTCCCCCGGTCTTTAGGACAGTAATTTAAGTTCAAAAAAGAATATTAAATTTACTGATATGACACGAAGAAAATTCACATCAAAGTTTAAGATAAAAGTTGTCTTAGAGGCTCTCAAAGAGCGATCAACAACCAAGGAAATAGCACAACGTTTCGAAATTAGTGTGCAACAAATGAAAGTATTTAACGTGAGTTCGATATAACACTTACTGTATATCAATTAGTTATAAAATAAATCAACTTACAAGCTTACTTTGATTATAAAAAATGAGTTTTAATTAACTAAAAAAGTAAAAATCTGACTTATTTTTCAATAAAAAACAAGTAACAAAGATATAAAATACTTGATAATCAAATAATTATCTTG
>CALKZS010000137.1 GCA_938002835.1 uncultured Dokdonia sp.
CATAAGGTTGTAGAATCTATTTTACTTGATAACAAACGTGTTATCTGGTCGTGACTCACTTTATTATCTGTAACTAAAGACAAGCCTGTTGCTGTACTATAAGTAGGTGTTACTAATAAATAATCTGTATATAAATCTAAAAGGTTATTAACATTCATAATCCTAAGTTAATAATTCTGTGCCTAACATCAGTTAATAATATATAGTTTCTATAGATAATCAAGTAATGGCTTCACTTAATAAGATATAAACTTTGTGTTAGTATATATACTAAAGGTCTAAAAAGCTTAATTTTGAACAACACTATTTATATTATTCAATAGTATTAAGATCAACAAATGAGACACTTTTTTAAAAGGCTTTTTTTAATTGTAAACCTTCAAACATTAATTATCTCAAGTTTAGCGGTAATCTCTACAGCTATTTGCATTCATTTTAAATTTGAAGCAGAGTTCCCGCTCACACTTGTGGCTACATCTATCATTTTTCCCATAGTATTTTCTATAGGTGGTGCATATAAAAGACGAGAAGCGGCTTTAAAAGAATATGCTGCCATAAAAGGATATTTACGTGCTATTTACTTTGTATCTAGAGATTGGTTAGAAAACCCAAAACCAGAAAATGTCACAAAAATGAATGATATTATTTTTATTTTTTTCAATAGTCTTAGAGTGATGTTTACAAGTCCAAAAGCTGAGTTAATTGAAAACGAAAAACGTGTGTATGATTGTTTTTCAGATTTCTCATTATATATAAAACACGAGCTAAGAAATGAAGGACTCTCTTCTGGAGAGTGTTCTAGAACAAATCAATATTTACAAAAAATGATGATCTCTTTTGAGTCTATAAAACATATTTATCAATACAGAACCCCTAGAACACTTAGAGCTTTTAGTTCCTTATTTATAAAAGTACTTCCTATAATATATGGACCTTATTTTGCCTATAAAGCCGAAGAAATGTCTTGGGGGCTTGAGTTTGTAATCCCTATATTACTTACAATGATCCTTGTGAGTTTAGAAAACATTCAAGAGCACCTAGAAAATCCTTTTGATCAAATAGGAGAAGACGACATAAGCTTTAATGTTGAAAAATTTATCCAACGTTTAAATCATAAAACTGGTGATGATAACTAAGTAATCCTACAAAGATTTTATTTAAATTACTAAGTCATATATAACCTATAAAAACTATGTTACTCATAAAAAATGTATGCGACTTCTCTTATATATCTATACTAAAAGACACTCTCATTGTACATTTTATATACAGTTTTCAATTTTATAACTGCTCAATGAGAAAAACCACAATGACATTTATTAATACAAATAACACTTAAAAAAGAAAATAATCTCATTGAGTATAATTTTTCAAAAAGGATTGTTTTTAAATTTGCTTTCGCGAAAGCGTATACACTAAATATTTGAAGCATTATACCCAAAAATAAGTTTGTAATGATGTTTTTTGTCATACAATAGAACCCTCCCTAAGCCTCTCTCCTACTTCACAAGACATATATACTCGTTCCCTCATTATAGGTTTTAAAAACCTATTAATCACATTATGTTTGATAAAAACTAAAACAAGAACAGTATGAAAACACAGAAAACAAAATCTCCACTCTTCTTTAAAACAATTAGTATTTTATGTTTTATGTTTATTTGCAGTCTTGCTGTAAATGCACAAAGTAAAGAGCGTACAGTAACAGGAGTAGTGAGCACGACAGATGGGTTATTACCGCAAGCAACAGTGATGCTAAAAGGAACAAACATAGGGGTCGCTACAAAAGAAGATGGCTCTTTTACGTTTCCAAGAAAATTAAAAACAAATGATGTACTTGTTGTGAGTTACTTGGGATATAAAGATCGTGAAGTAACAATTAAAGAAGACACTTCTTTTATTAAACCATTTCTAGATGATGTTCCACTAGTGATTGTTGCAGATTTAAGGACAAAACCAGCTCGCATCAGATAGAATGAAATACTTTTTTTTCATAATATGTCTTCCTCTTGTGGCTTTTGCACAGCAAAGTGATTTTGCAAGCATTGATTTTTCAATAGCAGATCACGCAGCAAAACGTCACAAAGGGGAGACTTTATATAATCTTCCTCTTCTTGCTCATAATCTAACGTATAACCTCAACACAGATGCAGAACGTTTTAGAGCAATATACTATTGGGTCACTCACAATATAAAAGGAGATTATTCACGTATGGAAGAAAACATTCATTATCGAAGTAAGTTCTCAAATAATAATAAAGCATTAGAAAACTGGCATCGCTCCTACAAGAAAAAAATATTTAAAAACCTTATCAAAAATAAAAAAACGGTTTGCACGGGGTATTCATATTTAGTGCAACAACTATCAAAACAAGTAAACATAGAGGTGCAAATTATTAATGGATATACACCTCTAACTAAACGCACTATTAAGAATAATGACACCCCCAGTCATTCTTGGATTGCAGTAAAACTCAATAAAAAGTGGTATTTATGTGACCCTACTTGGGCTGCAGGCTACACAGATTTGAGTAATTATGTTTTTATATATGATTATGATGATTCTTTTTTTCTTCAAGACCCTATTGATTTTGTAAAAGACCATACTCCTGTTAACAGTAAATGGTCTCTATTAGAAGATGCTTTAAACTAAAAACAATAAATAACAATAATTCTCAATCTAAACACATACAATTATTTAAGAATAGCCATAAAAAAACCGAGAGTTTTAAACTCTCGGTTTTTTTAACATACATTTCTCAAAGAGAGGTAGAATATCTTTAATTTTCTGCTATTTGATCATCTTCCCAAACTCCTTTAGATACAAGACTACCATCTTTAGCAAAGATTTTTCCTTTTCCATTTCTCTTATTCTCTTTCCACTTACCGCTCCATTTAGAACCGTCTTTTTCGATCATAGACCCTTTACCACTACGCTGACTTTTTTTAAAACTCCCTTCATAACGTCTTCCATCTGGCCAGGTATAGGTACCTCTACCTGATATGTAATTATTTGATAAACTACCGGAATATTTAGTCCCATCTAGCCAAGTGACATTTCCTTGAATAAGACGTCCTCCAAGAACCTCAACATCAAAAGAAGCACCTTGAACTTGAAACTTATGCCATCCATCTGGCAATTGAGCAATATCTCTTGAAAATGGAATGGTTTTAATTTGTTGTGCCTGTGAGGTCCATATGATCCCTATAGCAAAAATAAATGTGAGTATTACTTTTTTCATTTTAGTGATTTTTTTTTGATTCTGTCGTTATTAAAAAGTCAAAGCTTACATTTTTTACAACTATACTATATAAGACAGAACATCTAAAATTCTTTTTTATGCTTTTGCTCCAATGCTAAAAAACTTTATAGAAACGACTCTAGAGACGGAGATGTAATCACACCTTAATGAATCTGAACGAGAAAAAGGTAATAAAGAAATGGGAAGTCGAAGAAGATCGTAAAGAGTTCGGTAGGCACTTTTGAGATAGAGACCCCAACGGATCGACACAGTAGTTTTACCCCAGACTTAGTTAAGAAGCGTTAAGTTAGCTATATTAGCCGATAATCTTTCTTATAAAATTATAAGTTTATATGCCTTAGGAATGAGCTGTAGAGATATTTCAGATCATATAAAAGAAATGTATGATACCGATATTTCACACAATGTTTTAAGTCAAATTACAGATAAAATCATCCCAGATATTAAGACCTGGCAGAGTCGTCCATTAGAATCCCTGTATTGCATAGTCTGGTTAGATGCTATACATTATGAGGTTAAAGTAGATGGTGAGTTCACTCATAAAGCAATTTATAATGTTTTGGGAATAAATAAAAAAGGTCATAAGGAAGTTTTAGGTATGTATATTTCAGAAAGTGAAGGGGCTAACTTTTGGTTTCAAATGCTTACAGATTTAGAAAACAGAGGGCTTAAAGCTATTTTAATAACTTGCACGGATAACCTTAAAGGCTTTACACAAGCTATTTTAAGCGTATATCCTAAGGCTATAACACAACTTTGCATTGTACATCAAATAAGAAATTCTTTAAAATACGTAGCCTCTATGGATGACTCCTCTTCAAAATTGGGGATTGATTATACAACAATTATATATTAAATTTAGAGATCGAGTAACAATCGATTTAGCAACAATGTTTAATTTACACTCCCAAAAAAAAATAAAAAACGAATAGCTACAACTATTATAGACTCTGCAAATAACAATACATCTATTACCACTCATAATGAAGTATTACAATCTGTTTACGAAAAGCACATCGACAATCGGTATTTCTTTAAACTCTTTGGAGATGATTATTGGTCAGAAATAACATCAGATAATTATTATGCTGTTAGAGAATTAAGTACCGAGTATGATATCCCAAAAGACAACGAGCTAGTATTACCATATGATCCATATGTACTCTTAAAAAAAGATAGTATCCCTGCTCCATTTATTACAAATGAATAACTATATTTCTTTAACATCGTTCGTGTATATTATTCTTGTTATGCTTTCGCGAAAGCGTACTCATTATCAAACCAAATGAATTCAATCGAAAAACCAAGACTTGCAAGACTTACAGCTATTTTAACGCAGTTACAATCTAAAAGAATCGTTACTGCAACCTATCTATCTAAAAAACATAATGTAAGTATACGAACTATATATAGAGATATCCGAACATTAGAGAATTCTGGAGTTCCCATTTTTACAGAACAAGGAAAAGGCTATTCATTAATGGAAGGATATCAACTTCCTCCTGTGATGTTTACCGAAAGTGAAGCAAACGCATTAATCACAGCTCAACAAATCATTCTCAAAAACAAAGACACCTCTTTTACTGATAATTATATAAATGCCATCACAAAAATAAAATCAGTATTGAAACTATCTGAAAAAGAAAAAGTAGATTTATTATCAGATAGAATACACTTTAGAGAAAACATTGAAAATAAAAAATCGAGTAGTTATTTAATGGAGATTCAATCTGCAATTACTAATTTTAGATTAGTTGCTATTGAATATTACTCATTAGAAAACAATAATACCCAAAGAGATATAGAACCTTTTGCTATTTATAGTACAAATGGTAACTGGCTTTTAATTGCGTTTTGTACGTTACGAAATGAGTTTAGAGCATTTAGAATAGATTTAATACAAAAGCTCACAACTTTAAAGACCACCTTTGAGCCACATAAAATCACTTTAGAAGAGTATTTTATATTGTGTAAAAACAAATACAAAAACACCCCTGACACACCCTTGTCATAACTCCATTTTAGCTTTGCAGTATTCACACATTAAAACAATTTAAAATGAATATTGTAACTAAAGATGCTTTTAAAATTATTGGTATTACAGTAAGAACTACCAATCAAAATGGTCAAGGCGCAAAAGACATCCCTGCCTTGTGGGAAAAGTTTATGACAGAAAATATAATCGAAAAAATTCCTAATAAAATAGACACATCTGTCTTTTCTATATATACTAATTATGATGGTAATTACACAGAACCATATGACACCATACTAGGTTGTAAAGTAAGTAACCTTGATAACATCCCAACTGGAATGATAGGAAAAGAGTTTAAACAAGAAAAATATATTAAGTTTATAGCGCAAGGTGATCTCTCAAAAAATATTGTATATACTACCTGGACTGAGATCTGGAACAAAGATCTAGATAGAGTATATACTGCAGATTTTGAAGTTTATGGAGACACATCTAAAGATTCCAAAAATGCAAAAGTCGAGATTTTTGTAGCTATCAAATAAACTTTATGAAAGCAATAGATGCGTTTTATTTTGACAAAGAAGAACCCATTAAAGGATGCCTTTTAGCTTTAAAAATGATAATCACAGATTATAACAAGGCCTTTGAGCCTAGGTGGTATTATCGTCTACCTTGTTTTATGTATAAAAATCAGATTTTCTGTTATTTATGGATTGATAAGAAAACACAATTTCCGTACATAGCCATAGGAAAAGGAGTGCAAATTGAACATCCAGATTTAATTCAAGGTAATAGAACGTTTACAAAGCTCTTACTAATTAATCCTAATGAAGATATCCCGATAGATAAAATTCATTCTATTTTTGATATGGCAATGCGATTATATAGATAGATCACTTTATTCAAAATAAGCATCACAAAAAAACCGCTTCTATATCAAGAAGCGGTTTTTGTTATCATCAATTTCGCAAAAGCGAAAACAATATTATAGGTAGAAAATTAATTTCCTTATCCTTTATTTTTAAACTTATTAAATTTACCTATTTTTTTAGTTTTTGGCCAGCTGTTATTATCTGTATCAATATCTGCAGTTTCTAGATCGGGATCTACCGTCACTTTTACGATCTCTTTATCTGTTGCAATTGCTTTGCTTACTTCTACATCATTTTTTCTCCAGATTTGAGCTGGGTATGTTACCTTTTCCTTTGTGCCATCTGCATATTCATATTCTACTATGATAGGCATTGGGATTCCTCCTGGTTTTTCAAAAACTACTTTATATAAGTGTTTAGGCGTTTTTATCTTTTCGCGCTCTTCTGGTGTGAAGTTATCCATAAGATATTCTTTAAGTGTAGTAGACGACTCAAGCATATCTTTACCTTTCATAGCACTATCATATTCTGGACTATCTTCATCTACTACATATATAGCTTGTATAGAACTAGGATCTGTAATTCCATTACGCCTTATTAAAATATCTTTTCCTGCTTGTGTTGGTTTATCTGTAACATAATAAGATTTTACTTCTTTAACACCTATATCTACATAATCTGTACTATAAAACCACCCTCTCCAGAACCAATCTAGATCTACAGCAGATGCATCTTCCATTGTACGGAAAAAGTCTTCTGGTGTTGGGTGTTTAAACATCCAGCGTTGTGCATAGGTTTTAAATGCGTGGTCAAAAAGCTCACGTCCCATTACTGTTTCTCTTAAAATATTAAGAGCAGTTGCTGGTTTACCATATGCGTTGTTTCCTAGTTGGAATACGTTTTCTGGGTTAGACATTATAGGTGCTATAAAGTCTTGATTACCCTTCATATAATTTACAATTTTTGAAGGCTCTCCTCTTCTAGAAGGATATTTACTATTACCTTCTATAGCTTGTGGGTAACTTAAACCAAATTCTTGCTCTGTTATATACTGCATAAAAGTATCTAGACCTTCGTCCATCCATCCCCATTGACGCTCATCACTATTTACGATCATAGGAAAATAGTTATGTCCTACCTCGTGTATAATTACAGAGATCATTCCAAATTTAGTACGATCACTATAAGTTCCATCTGGATTAGGGCGCCCATAGTTCCAACAGATCATAGGATACTCCATTCCTTGTCTCTGTCCGTGAACAGAGATTGCTTTAGGATAAGGATAATTAAATGTATACTTTGAGTATGTATCTAAAGTTTGTACAACTGCCTTTGTAGAATACTCTTCCCAAAGAGGATTTCCTTCTGGTGGGTAAATAGAAATTGCCATTACATCTCGTTCAGGAAATTCTACTACTTGCGCATCCATTATGTATCTTCTTGAACTTGTCCAAGCAAAATCACGAACATTCTCTGCTTTTAATTTCCAAGTTTTTGTCTTTTCAGAACGTCCAGCAGCAATCTCTTCTGCTTCTTCTTGTGTACGGATAATTACTGGCTTTGCATAAGACTCTTTTGCTTCCTCCCATCGTTTCATTTCTTTCTTACTGTATACCTTAGAGAGATTTGTAATCTCTCCAGTACCATCTAATAAGTGATCGGCTGGGACCGTGATATCTACTTCATAGTTTCCAAAAGGAAGTGCAAACTCTCCATTACCCCAGAATTGATAATTCTGCCATCCTTCTACATCATTATATACAGCCATTCTTGGGAAAAACTGAGCTATCACATATGCTTTGTTACCATCATCATATGTCTCAAATCCAGAACGAGCACGATTTACAGTATGCTCTGGAATATTGAAATTCCATTTTATAGAGAATGTATAGCTTTCTCCAGGCTCTAATGGCTCAGGTAAATTAATACGCATCATTGTCCAGTTAATCGTGTGATCAAGTGGCTTTCCTCCTACGGTTACTTCTTCTATCTTAAAACCTCCGTCAAAAGGCTCTCTTTCTAGGTAACTATTTACAAAACGTTCTGGTTGTGTTACTGCTGATATAGCTGCTCCATTTTTTTCTTTTGATGGAGAATCTGGCTCTCTTATATTCTGATCTAGTTGTACCCAAAGGTATTCAAGATTATCAGGAGAATTATTTGTGTACGTAATAGTCTCATACCCTTGTAGATGCTGAGTTTCATCATTAAGAGTGATCTCCATTTTGTAGTCTGCTGTATTCTGGTAGTAAGCGTGACCTGGAGCTCCAGAAGCTGTTCTATATTCATTAGGTGTAGACATCTCATTGTAAAGCTGTCTAAACTTGTTTGAATTTTCGTGACCTAATGGTCGCTGACCTTCTGTTTGTGATGTTTTTTGAGCGTGTGTTTGAACGCCTAAAAACAAGAATGCTGCGAGAAGCATATACGTGTAACGAATCATAAGAATGTTTAATTGAATTTAGCTCATAAAAGTACTGAAAAGAGAGGCCTTTTATGATATTATTCTGAAAAATTTAACAGCCCTTTTGGATTTTCACGCGTGAGTAGAAAACTTTTCTTGTTTTCTTCTATTATAGTATGCACCATATTTTTTTGCTCAGGAAAAACATCCGTAAGTAAGGTGTTTATAATCTCTATAGAAGAAATCTCCTTTATGCCTTCTATTTCTATATAACACACCACATAATCATCCTCAAACTCTTTTCCTATATAGGTGTGTTCTTGCTTCTCTCCATTAATCGTTAGTACTAACTTTTTAGAGAGATATTTTTTGAGATAATGATCTAATACTTTTTGATCGTAGGTAGCATCTACCAAAATCGTATTGTCATATCGCTCTTTTAAAACTTCTTCTAAATCGTCATAAAATAATCGTGTAATTACCTGTACTGATTCTGATTCTTGATTATATTCAAGATCTGTTACACTTAAATAATATTTATGAGCAGTTGCTGCAATTAAAAAAGGTGTGATTATAAAAAGTATAACTATTTTTTTCATTTAGAGAGTTGTTGTGTTTGAGATTCGCTTTCGCGAAAGCGTAAAAATACCATTTCCCTTTGTTTCAAAAAATATGCCGCTATTCTTTATTCTTTAGATTGTTGTAGGTCACAGATTTTTCTTTCATAAATTCTAATAAACCAAGTACATTGTTTGCATCTACCAATCTTTTTGCTTCTGGATCTTCAAATACGTAATACACAAAATCTTCAATGAGTTCTTCAGGAATATTGAGCTCTTTCATATAAATACCATCAGAAAAGTTGTAACGACTCTCCTCTATGAGCTTTTGAAATCTAGACACTTCGATATGTTTTTTGAGCATCTTTAATCTGCCAGTAATCGAGTTAATTAATCCGTCTAAAGGAATACCACCACCACTAGAAATTGCTGTATAATATCTTCGCTCTTCTACAGTGCGTTTTGGCGCTGTGTTTTCTGGAATTCCTAACTGGCTCGGAGTGATTTCTACTTTATATTTTGTACTACTTACATCCTTGTTTATATCTCCAGTGAGATCTATATTACTAATATTTACTTGATCTAACTCGGTAACTTTAGGAATGAGATATAAGGTTATTTTTTTTCGATTGTAAATAGTTTGGTTTACGACAAACTGTCTAGGTTCATATTGAAGAGCACTTATATTTATAGTATCATTTACTCGCGCATTGATGGTAAACCCTCCATTAGCATTAGTAATGGTTCCTTCTTTTAAAGAGATATTAACTACTGTGAGTTCTGAATTACTTATCGTGTCATTAAGAACTTGCCCTTTTAATTCTATAACCTTTTGAGCTTTTAAGCTCATTGTAAAAAAGACTATAAAGCAGCATAAGATGTTTGCGATTTTTACCATTTCAATCTATTTTTTTATAAATTCCTTTCTTATATCTAAAATATACTTTTGATTTATCTGTCATATAATCTAATAATTCTAAGAGATTACCTTGCTCTATTTGAGCAATATCTTTTTTATCTTCAAATACATAATATACAAAATCTTCAATGAGTTCTTCTAGAAGATTAAGCTTATATATAAGTATATCAGAAAAAACATCTTTTTAACACTATTGAATGCTTTATCTTTCAAATATTACGACCTAACAAATCTTCTCCTGAATATTTTGCAAAAAAATTACCCCTTAAAAGACCCATTAGAATGCCCTTCTCTTTTCAAAACATCCAAATAATCTCTAGAATGTTTTTCTAAATGACTCAAAATCTCTAACTCATCATACTGCTGTATACTGTCTATTTGCCTTCCACTTTTAAACAAATACATCAAAAAATCATTAATACGTTCTTTAGGAATATTTAATGCATTTACAAACATTACATCTTCATACATTGATCTCAATTTTGAGATCTTGATCTCATATTCTGACAAAGCCAGATGCTTCTTAAGCTTTTTAGTTTTTCCAGATAGTGCATTTATAATACCGTCAAGAGATATTGCTACTGTAGGAGTGAATATATCATCAGGGTCTTTTGAAGTACTTTCGGCTGTATATAATCTTCTTTTCTCTGCAGATAATGGTTGTACATTGTCATAGCCCAAACTTGGAAGTTCTGTTACTGCAAATGATGTCGCGTCATCACTCAAACTTCTTTTTGATAGATTATTTGACAAGTGTATTTCTTCTAGTTGAGTAACATTTGGAATAAGATACAATAACAGTATTTTATCGTGTACTGTTTTTGAAGTAATAACAACTTCTTCTTTTTTAAATAGAGGTCCTTCAAAAACTAACACATCATCTTCTGACATCAAGATCTCATATACTCCATCTACATCAGAAATTGCTATTTGAGAAGAATTTTTGTTTCTAATAATAACTCCTTCTACATTTTCATATTCATTAATTATACGTCCTTGAAGAAGTGACGTTTCTTGTGCATTTAGATTGCAAGCGATACAAAATACTATTATTAAAAATCTCACAGTTTATAGATCACATACTTCTACAATAGTTTAATTTCAACTTCAAAACAATCTCTAAAGAAGAGATAAAACGATTGTTTATTTTTGAATAAAAAGACAATGAATAAAAATCTTCTTTTAGCTAGTTCATCTACTATCTATGGCGGTTCATATCTAGAATATTTACTTCTAGAGTTAGAAGTATTATTTAAGGATACAGATACTATTCTTTTTATTCCATATGCTCGCCCAGATGGTATTACGCACGATGGATATACAAACATTGTACAAAAAGCATTTAAAAAAATTAATAAAAAAATTATAGGCTTACACACTTATGAAAATCCTATTAAAGCTATTCAAGAAGCCTCAGGTATTTTTACAGGAGGTGGTAATACTTTTGTACTAGTCAATGCTTTATATAAAAATAATATAATGGCTCCTTTAAGAGCAGGTCTTTTACAAGGGATCCCATATTTAGGTACAAGTGCTGGTAGTAATATTTGTGGTCTAACAATACAAACCACTAATGATATGCCCATAATCTATCCCCCCAGCTTTAAAACATTAGGAATGATTCCTTTTAATATCAATCCTCATTATCTTGATCCTACTAAAGATTCAAAACATATGGGAGAAACTAGAGAAACTCGCATTAAAGAATATCATCAATACAATACACCTGCAGTAGTCGGTTTGCGTGAAGGAAGTTGGTTACGAATTATAGATCAAAAAATTGTCTTAAAAGGCACACACTCAGCACGTATATTTAAACAAGACACTTCTCCATACGAGCTAAAGACTAATAGTGAAATACTTCTTTAAATACGCTTTCGCAAAAGCATACCTTTAGCCATCTACACACCACATTTAGATACTACAATTCTAAATAACAATAATAAAAAAAGAGACGTTTCAATTAAGAAACGTCTCTTTTTTTGAGCGGGAGACCAGGTTCGAACTGGCGACATTCAGCTTGGAAGGCTGACGCTCTACCAACTGAGCTACTCCCGCTTTTAATCTGCAGCAAAAATATACTTTTTTTTTAATTGAATACATCTATTTCTAAAAAAATAGAACATTATTTTAGGTCCGCTTTATTATAGAGTATTTAGATATAATTAATACTGTAGGTTTAAACTGGCTCAATTTATATTTCTATTATACATTTACAAAGACATAGATTCAATACCTTCTAATCTTACACAAATGTTGTACTTTCAATGAAACATATATTAGAAACAAAACAATTATATCTTAGACCATTTACTATAGATGATGCTACTCATCTATATGAACTAAATAATGATCTTGATGTTCTCAAATATACGTCAGATCTTCCATTTAAAAATATAGAAAGTGCTCAACAATTTATCGCTCACTATATAACTAACGTTTATACAAATCCTACAACGGGTATCGCTACAAAAATGGGACGTTATGCCGTCATAAGAAAACAAGACCGTCAATTTATAGGATGGTGTGGTCTCAAGTACCATAAAGACAAAAGGTATACAGATGTAGGATATCGTTTATATAAAAAATACTGGAATCTTGGATATGCTACAGAAAGCGCTACGAGTATTATAAATTATGCTTTTAACACCATACAACTTCCTTTTTTAGTAGCGCACGTTCATACAAAAAACATAGCATCTCAAAGAGTATTAGATAAAATAGGAATGCATAAACACCTTGATATTATATATGACAATGCTCCTTCTCTACTCTATAAAATAAAAAACAAAGACTACCAGCTTAAAACCATCACATCTCAAGAAACCTGGCCTGTACGACATCCCGTTTTACGTAAAGGAAGACCACTAGAAGATGTGTATATGGAAGCAGATAATATGCCCACGACTTTTCATTTAGGTATGTATCATAAAGAACATATTGTAGGTGTTGCTAGCTTTATGGAAGACTCTTTTAAAGACTTTACAGGTAAGCAATTTCGCCTACGCGGAATGGCAGTTTTACCAGAATACCGTAAAAAAGGTCTAGCAGAATTATTATTAAAAAAAGGAGAACAACTACTTAAGGAAAAGCAATGTACATTATTATGGTTTAATGCACGTGAAGTTGCTGTAAATTTTTACAAATCCATTGGATATGAAATTGTGAGCGGTATATTTGATATTCCAAAAGTGGGACCTCATTATAGAATGAAAAAGCAATTATGAATAGACGTCATTTCTCAAAACTCTCAGTGCTAGGAATATTTGCCGCTACATTACCTCTTAATGCAACTCCTACCTTTATGTCTTTATTACCAGAAAATGAATTATTAGGTCAAGGATCTCCAGATCTTACTAAAACGACATCTTATAGATTGCGACCAGAGGCAGCAGTAGCGTATGAAAAAATGCGTGCAGCAGCAGCAAAGGACGGCATTACTTTTAAAGTGGTTTCTAGTTATCGAGATTATAATCATCAAAATCGTATTTGGGAACGAAAGTATAAACGCTTTCGCGAAAGCGGACTAAGTCCCATTAAATCTATAGAAAAGATAATAGAATACTCTACCATCCCCGGAACCTCAAGACATCACTGGGGAACTGATATAGATATTGTAGATGGTGGTAAAAATGTTTCTGGAGATATGCTACTCCCTTCAAAATTTCACGGGAATGGACCTTATTGTGACTTTAAAGAATGGATGGATAAAAACGCAAATCGTTTTGACTTTTATCTAGTATATACAGACGTATTAAATCGTAAAGGTTTTAAATATGAGCCGTGGCATTATAGCTACAGACCACTATCACTAGGATATCTTAATGATTATAAAAAATTAGATATTAAAACAATCTTACAGTCTAATAAACTTATAGGAAGTGAGCACTTTACTGCCGATTTTATTGAGAACTATATTAATGATAATGTCTTAGATATTAATCCAGAATTATTGTCTTAAAGTTTTTGAATAATTTTCTTTTCGGCGATGGCTTCTTTAAAATTCTTCCGACTGTTAAGAGCCTTATTAACCCATTCTAAAGCCTTAGACTTATTACCTTTATGCTTATATATTTGAGATAACCTTAGGTATGCCCAATCTTTAGGTACACCATCTTTAGCACTATAATTTTTAAGGTATTTATTGAGACAAGAAATCCCTTGATCTAAACCTATCCCGTACTGGCCGGCAATTTTACCAAACTGATAATGTAATCTATTTGCTGTTTTATGGCTTTTTTGTCCTTCTAATAATACTGCTTGTGCTTTCTCTGGAGCTTCATTTTTTTCATAATGCTCAGACAGCTTTTCATAACAGGTTACAGAGCCACCTACTTCAAGCGCCTTTTTAAAATTTCGTTCGGCATCAGTAGAGCGATCGCTATACTCTGCAATATATCCGTGGGCTAGATATCCATCTACTTTAGAAAGCTTTAGCAATTGGTCTGCATACATCATTGCCTTTTTCTCACTTCCTCCTACGATTCCTGGTAACTGTATATAAAATTCAACAAGCGCCCATCTAGTATCTAAATGTTTTAAATCTAATGCTGCTGCTGTCTCAAAAGCTTCCTTTATATCACCTATCATTGAGAGTGCTGTAAATTTATTAACCTCCAATGCCTTCATTCCTAAAACACCGCCGTATTTATAGTGATAATCAGCATTTTTTGCATCTATTTCTACAAGTTGCTCATAATAGGGAATCGCTCCATCCCAATTTTTTGCATATCCTTCTATATCTCCTAGATATTCGATAGTCTTTGCATCTTTAGGATGCGATATTAGGTAACTTTTAAAAAGTGGTTTTGCTTGACTATATTTTTTTTTATTAAAGAGGGATTCCGCTTTCGCGAAAGCGTTATCATTACCTTGTCCATAAGAGAGTATAGGAAAAACCAATAAAAATAACCACTTAATCATATGTCTTTTTTTTACAAATATATACCATTATAGTGCCAAATATTTAGCTACTTTTCTGGTGGATAATTTTTAAAGATCTTAGATACCAATTTAGAAAAATAAGTGTCTCGTTGCCCTGGCGTAGCTTTTACCTTGAGATCACTCTCACTAAGAGCTTCCCAAATTACAGTATTAGTTTTTTCGTCATATACAGTGATTGTGAGTTCTCTATGTTGCTCACGACCACCTATAGGAATACCGCCACTCACTCCAACACCTACATTACCACCTCCAGAACCTATCCCAACACCCAATGTGTTGCGGGATTGTGTTTCATAGTCTTTAGATTGAGCTGTGATGACAACATCTGGCGTTTTAGAAAAATTCCATCCTTTTGTTTCTAATATACTATCAGTTGTTTTAGTAAAACGTTTCTCATCAAACTCTGTAAAACCAGTGATTTGTTCAAAATCATATGCATAGGTTTTATAAACAGAAAAATCTACATTTTTATCGTAGTCATAGTCTACATAGGTGCTACCACAACTGGAAAGCAATAAAATCGTAAAAAGACATAAAAAAATCCGCATCATTCTTTTTTTTACCTAAAGGTATATAGAATAATGCAGAGATTTAATTTTTATAGTTATTTCTTAACAATTCATCATCTTCCATAATTCATCCTTAAGTTCGACAAGACCTTGTTGTGCAATAGATGAAATAAATAAATAAGGAGTTGGAAGCTCATTATCTAGTTCTTCCGTAAGTTCTGCTTTTAACTCATCATCTAGCATATCACTTTTTGTAATGGCCACAAATTTACTTTTATCTAACAACTCAGGATTGTATTTCTGAAGTTCGTGTAACAAGATTCTATATTGCTCTGCGATGCTATCGGCATCTGCAGGAATCATAAATAGTAATGTAGAGTTACGTTCTATATGTCGTAAAAAACGATGTCCTATTCCTCTACCCTCTGCAGCGCCTTCTATAATTCCCGGGATATCTGCCATTACAAAAGAACGATGATCACGATATTCTACAATACCAAGATTGGGTTTTAAAGTTGTAAACTCATAGTTTGCAATTTTAGGCTTTGCAGCAGTAATTGCGGCAAGTAATGTAGACTTCCCAACGTTAGGAAATCCTACAAGACCTACATCTGCAAGTACTTTGAGTTCTAATGTAAGGTGTACTTCTTGTCCATCTATTCCTGATTGCGCATACCGTGGTGTCTGGTTTGTACTACTTTTAAAATGCCAGTTACCACGACCTCCCATTCCTCCTTCGGCAGCGATAAATTCTTGACCTTCTTCTGTGATTTCAAAAAGCACTTTATCTGTTTCGGTATCCTTTATGGTCGTCCCTAGTGGTACATCGATATACATATCTTCTCCATCGTGACCTGTAGATCTAGATTTTGCACCATTACCTCCGTGACCAGCTTTTATGTGACGTTTAAACTTAAGATGTAATAATGTCCAAAGGTTAGGATTTGCTCGAACGATAATATGACCTCCACGACCACCATCACCACCGTCTGGCCCTCCTTTTTCTATAAACTTCTCGCGATGTAAATGTATAGAACCACTTCCTCCGTTACCAGAAGTAGTGTGAATCTTTACGTAGTCTACAAAATTTCCTTCTGTCATTGTCGGTTAGGTTTAGTTAATCGCTATTGTGCTAATATCTTGAAGGCATTCGCTTTCGCGAAAGCGTAGATCTTCCTAAAACAATCGTTTTAGTACTAAAATTAATACTAAGCCTTTATAGTATCAATCACATTACTTAAACGTTCTGTGATTTCTGAAACGCTGCCCACACCGTTTACTCCGTGATATTTGTTTTGCTTTTCATAAAAACCTTTAAGAATAGCGGTCTCTGCATAATATACTTTAATTCGATTGCGTATCACATCTTCATCTGCATCATCTGCACGACCACTGGTTTTTCCGCGTTCTAGTAATCGTTGCACCAGTACTTCATCTTCTACTTCGAGAGCTACCATACCTGACACTTCTGTTCCTTTACTTGCTAATAGTTTTGCGAGTGCATTTGCTTGAGCTTCTGTACGTGGAAAACCATCAAAAATAAAACCTTGAGCATCTACATTTTTTTCTACTTCGGCTTCTAGCATATCGATCGTAACACTATCTGGAACTAGTTGTCCTTTATCTATATATGCTTTTGCTTGTGTACCTAATGCTGTTGCATTTTTGATATTATATCTAAAAACATCTCCTGTAGAGATATGAACCAGATTGTATTTTTCTTTTAGTACTTCGGCTTGAGTTCCTTTACCGGCACCAGGAGGGCCAAATAAAACCAGATTGGTCATTTTTGATTCTTTAAGTTTATATATAGATGTAAAATTACGTCCTAGACCATTATAGTCTAGACCATACCCCACTACAAAATCATTAGGAATCTCTAATCCTATATAATCTATTGTATAAGGTTTTGTGTATGCTTCAGGTTTATAAAACAGCGTTGCAATGCGATATGAGGCTACTTCTTCTTGTTCAAGAATACTAATAATAGTTTCTATAGTATTACCTGAATCTACAATATCTTCTACCACAATCACATCTCTTCCTTTTAGAGAAGGTTCTGCTCCCATTACAGTAGAGATCTCATCACTTTGCTGCATTCCTTCATAACTAGCGACCTTGATAAAGCTCATCTCACACTCGCAATCAAACTTTTTAATAAGGTCTGCACTAAACAAAAATGCACCGTTAAGAACGGTAAGAAAAACAGGTCGTTTATCTCTAAAATCATCATTAAGTCTAACAGCTACACCATTTATAGCGTGCTGTACCTCAGTTTTTGAAATACACTTTTCAAAAGTAAGGTCGTGTAAAGTAACTGTATTCTCCATTTGCTTATAAAGAGGCAAAGATACCAAGAGCAAATGACAAAATTACTATTCATAAAATTCAAATTTCAGAAGTCTCATTTTGATACTTCTTAGAACAATGCATCGCTATGAAATTTGTACTTTTGTGATCTCATTTTTGAACCATTTTAACAAATGGCTAAATAGTTAGAGTCTATGACAAATTACTTCTCTTCATCTTTTAAGCTAGGTATTCTAGGCGGTGGTCAATTAGGTAAAATGATGCTTTATGACACGCGTAAATATGACATACAAACATATGTTCTTGACCCTAGTAATGAAGCTCCCTGTAAGATTGCTTGCAATTATTTTGAACAAGGTAGTTTAATGGACTATAATACAGTGCTAGAGTTTGGGCGCAAAGTAGATGTGCTTACTTTTGAGATAGAAAGTGTAAATATAGCTGCGCTTGAGACATTAGAAAAAGAAGGCATTAAAGTCTTTCCTCAACCTTCTGTATTACGAAACATACAAGACAAAGGAGTTCAAAAAGATTTTTATACATCGCAATCTATTCCGACAGCGCCATATAAAAAGTATGATACTGCCAGTAACTTGAAACAAGCTATTCTTTCTAAAGAACACCCTATTAACTTCCCTTTTGTTTGGAAATCGTGCACAGGTGGCTATGATGGTAAAGGAGTTTCTGTAGTGAGAGCTATTGAAGATCTAGACAAACTCCCAGAAGTACCTTGTATTGCTGAGAAAATGATTCCTTTTAAAAACGAACTCGCTGTTATTGTGGCTCGCAACGTTTCTGGAGAAGTAAAGACATATCCTGTGGTAGAAATGGAGTTTCACCCAGAGGCAAATCAGGTAGAATATGTTATATGCCCAGCAAGAATAGATATAGATGTGGCTCAAAAAGCAAGAGATATTGCCAGTAGTGTCTCGACAGCTTTTGGTCACGTTGGGTTACTTGCTGTAGAAATGTTTCAAACCGATAAGGATGAGATATTAGTAAATGAAGTAGCGCCTAGACCTCATAACAGTGGTCATAACACTATTGAAGGAAGTTTTACCAGTCAGTTTGAGCAACAGCTTAGAGCAATCTTAGATTTACCTCTAGGAAATACCGATAGTAAAGTAGCGTCTGTAATGGTAAACCTTGTGGGAGCAGAAGATCACACAGGCCCTGTTCATTATCAAAATATAGAAACTATTATGGAAATGTCTGGTGTTACGCCACATATCTATGGTAAAAAAGAAACACGCCCTTACAGAAAAATGGGACACGTTACCATCGTAGATCACGATATTAATAAAGCGAGACAAGTGGCTGAAAAGGTAAAAAAGAGTATCGCTGTTATAACAAAATAAGCCGACAAAAAGCAACTTTAATTTATTAAAATAGAGAAACGCTTTTGCAAAAGCATAACAATAAAAAAACAACTATGAAAGTAGCTATTATAATGGGAAGCACAAGTGACTTACCTGTAATGCAAGAAGCCATCGATTTTTTAAAGGAATTAGAAATTGATACCGAAGTAGATATTGTGAGCGCACATCGCACACCAGAAAAGCTTTTTGATTACAGTAAAAATGCGCACATCCGTGGTATAAATGTTATTATAGCTGGTGCTGGCGGCGCGGCGCATTTACCTGGAATGGTCGCTTCACTATCGCCTCTACCCGTAATTGGGGTTCCGGTAAAATCTCGTAACTCTATAGATGGTTGGGACTCTGTATTATCTATTTTACAAATGCCTGGAGGTGTTCCTGTAGCAACTGTAGCGTTAGATGGCGCAAAAAACGCAGGGATACTCGCTGCTCAAATTTTAGGAGCTAGAGACGCTGCTTTGCAAGAAAAAATAATCGCTTATAAAGAAGAATTAAAGCAAAAAGTGATAGACGGAACAAAAAGCATACAATAATAAAGACCGCTTTTTCAAGCGGTCTAGAAATGTAGTATTATGGGAAATGATATTGTATTTATTAACCATTCTAAATATAAATCACAACTTTTCTACTACATTTTGGGGGAAATCAAATTAAATAATCTGATAAAACAAAAATAGGAAAATTCTGTCAATTAAATTTTGAAATAATGTTATTTTAGATACATATTGCACTTCTATTTTCTTAAAAAAAACATCATTATAAATGTCACAAATAGTCAATCCACTATTACAGCCTTTTACAGAGGCACCCTTTTCTAAAATAAAAGATACACATTTTAAACCTGCTTTTATAGAAGCTATTGCAAGTAGCCGCAAGGAAATAGATGCCATTACTCAAGATGAAGCACCTGCTACTTTTCAAAATACGATTGCCGCTCTTGACTATGCTGGGCAACAATTAGATCGTATTTCAAGTGTATTTTTTAATTTAAATAGTGCAGAAACGACAGATCAAATTCAAAAAATAGCACAAGAGATTTCTCCTATGCTATCAGAATTTAGTAACGACATTACACTCAATAAACAATTATTTGCACGTGTAAAAAGTGTGTATGATAATAGAACTAAGCTTTCCCTCACTACTGAAGAAAAAACACTTTTAGAAAAAAAATATAAAAGTTTTGCCAGAAATGGAGCTAATTTGTCTGAGGATAAAAAATCTCGCTTGCGCGAAATAGATACTGCATTATCTACCCTAAGCTTACAGTTTGGAGAAAATGTTCTTACCGAAACAAATAGCTATGAATTACATCTTACAAATGAAGAAGATGTAAAAGGCTTACCAGAAAGTGCAAAAGAAGCTGCAGCTGCAATGGCTACTTCTAAAGAAAAAGAAGGTTGGGTAATCACTCTAGATTATCCAAGTTATATTCCTTTTATGAAATATGCCCAAAACCGAGAGTTACGTAAAAAGCTCTCTCTCGCTTTTGGAAGTAAAGCCTTTAAAGGTAATGAACAAGACAATCAAGCAAATGTACTTGATATTGTAAAGCTACGTCACGAGCGAGCAAATCTTTTAGGATATGAGACACACGCTCACTTTGTACTAGAAGAGCGTATGGCGAAAACACCAGAAAACGTTATAAACTTTCTTAATACTATACTTGAAAAAGCAAAACCTGCTGCGCAACGTGAGTTTGCACAACTTGAAGATTTTGCAAGATCGAAAGACAACATAGATCATTTGCAAAAATGGGATAGTGCCTATTATTCGGAAAAATTAAAACAACAACTTTTTAGCTTAGATGATGAGCAACTTAAACCATATTTCAAATTAGAAAATGTAATTTCTGGAGTTTTTAAAGTAGCCGAAAAATTATTTGGACTACAGTTTGAACAAGTTACAGACGTAGACACCTATCACAAAGATGTAAAAACATATCGTGTGACAGATACTAGCGGTAATTATATCGCATTATTTTATGCAGATTTTCACCCTAGAAAAGGAAAACGTGGTGGTGCCTGGATGACCTCTTTTAAAGGTCAGAAAATACAAGATGGAGTTAATGAACGACCGCACATTTCTAATGTATGTAACTTCACTCCCTCTACTCCCACAAAACCATCATTACTCACTTTTAATGAAGTCACCACTTTATTTCACGAGTTTGGTCACGGTTTACACGGTATGCTTGCAAACACAACCTATCCTGGTCTTTCAGGAACCTCTGTGTTTTGGGATTTTGTAGAATTACCTAGCCAAGTATTGGAAAACTGGTGCTATGAAAAAGAGGCTCTAGAAATTTTTGCAACCCACTATGAAACAGGAGAAGTTATCCCAATGGAACTTGTACAAAAAATTAAAGATGCCGCTACTTTTCAAGAAGGAATGCAAACTTTGAGACAGCTTAGTTTTGGGTTATTAGATATGCAATGGCACGGTCAAGACCCTACTAATATTAAAGATATTAAAAAATTTGAAATAGCTGCTTTTAAAGACACTGCGCTATATCCCGAGACTCCGAAAACGTGTATGAGCACTTCATTTTCACATATTTTTCAAGGCGGTTATTCTGCTGGATATTACAGTTACAAATGGGCAGAAGTACTAGATGCAGATGCATTTGAATATTTTAAAGAACAAGGTATTTTTAATTCAGAAATTGGGAAGAAATTTCAAGAACACATTCTTTCTAAAGGTGGTACAGAAGATCCTATGGTTTTATACAAACGCTTTAGAGGAAAAGAACCTCAATCTGAGGCATTGTTAAGAAGATCTGGGCTTTTATAGATATTATAAAACCACTTAGACTATAGATCTAAGTGGTTTTACAGAGAAGCAAAATTAATATGAAACAGAGGGCGTAATTTAAACCTTGTCTGAGATAATAATAATTTAGAGGCAAGTTCTAATTAACGTGAGTTCGATATAAGAAAACAAGATAATTATTTGATTATTAGGTGTTTTGTGTCTTTGCTACTTGTTGTTTATTGAAATGTAAGTCAGATTTTTACGTTTTTAGTTAATTAAAACTCATTTTTTATAATCAAAGT
>CALKZS010000138.1 GCA_938002835.1 uncultured Dokdonia sp.
CTTATAATATAGAGGGCTACAGAAAAGGGCAAGATTTAAGAGAAATTCCTAGAGAAGAGCTAGAAGCACAAATAATAAACTATTACAAAAAGATGGAATCTGTATACATCAATAAAGACAAAGACGTTCTAGCTAGAGCAAACTTTGGAGATTTATTAATATTAACGCAGACTAATTATGGTAATAAAGCATATATAGAAGATATTTTGGGCGAGATTAAACGTAATTTTGATAAAGAAATTATAGGTTTTGATGAGTTAGAGGAAAAGGATTATCATATCAATTTTTATGGAGATGGTAGGTTGGTTTCATTAAAACACAGTAGTAAGGAGCCTGTGGATAGAAGATTAAGGGGGAAATCTGCATTTTGGTTTAAATATAAAAATGGTAATCGAATTAGAGCTCAGTTTCCAAGCCTTGACCTTTACTTACCAATAGGAGAATCTTTAGAGAAATTAAGAATGGTTGAGTATTAAAAAGTTGTAATTGTCTTTTAAGCTTTCGCGAAAGCGTAATCTATTTTATATGATGCATTTTTCTACATTAGTATATGTGATATTGTTTTTAGCCACGCTAAGTTCCTGTGCCCAGCAGCCAGAAGCTAGCAAGCCAGTAGCAGAGAATAGTATGATCCCTGTAAGCGAGCAATATAAAGACGTGACCGATGCAAACTTTGTAGAAAAGATGAATGCGTTGGTACAGCATTATGATGAAGAACCTACCTATTTTTTAAGACCATTACAAAGCAATTGTGTGTTTGAAATACTAGTAAACGATAGATTAATTTATAAAGAATATACCTTAGAAAAATTAGCCTCTCCCTTAAATATTAATTATGGTATTTTAAGTAGTGGTACACAAGAGGTAACAGTGCGATTATATCCTATAGGAGACCTTATACAAAAAACCTATGGAGGAGAAAGCAAGCCTGTAACTACTTTACCAGAAAAAACACAGATGAATATAGAGGTGGTGCGTTATAAAAACTATAATAGTCCCAATGTCACTCTTGATGACGAAGAGCCTATAGTATCTCATAGTATCCCTACTCTAGAAGGGACCGAAAAATTTGTGGGAGCAGGATTAGACTTTTTTGAATACAGTTTTACATTTGAGGCAGAGGTGCCTTATAATATAGAAGGCTACAGAAGAGGGCAAGATTTAAGAGAAATTCCTATAGAAGAGTTAGAAGCACAAGTAATAGATTATTATAACAAAATGCAATCTGCTTATCTTACTAAAAATAAAGATGTACTAGCTAGAGCATATTTTGGAGATTTATTAATATTAGCTCAGACTAACTATAGTAATAAATCATATATAGAAGAAATCTGGCAAGAGACTAAACGTAATTTAAACAAGGAAGGAATAGAATTTAATGATTTAAAAGAAAAAAACTATCAAATCAATTTTTATGGAGATGGGAGATTAGTCGCTTTAAAACATAGTAGTAAAGAACCCGTAGATAGAAGGTTAAGAGGGAAATCTGCATTTTGGTTTAAATTTAAAAATGGTAATCGAATTAGAGCTCAATTCCCAAGTCTTGATTTATATTTACCTAAAGGAGAGTCTTTAGAAAATTTGAGAAGAGTGGAGTATTAAAATTCATACATAAAAAAATAAAAAATCTCCCAGTCTAACTAGCCTTTTGCAACGGTCTCATTATACTAATTGATAATAATGGATTGATTACCCGAAAAAGAATTATCAAAGAGTAAAAGACTATTGTATAAGTGATAAATCGCTCGTATGGGCGATTTTTTATGCTTTCGCGAAAGCGCAAACCTATACATTATATTTTTCGACAATTTTATCTACACAATTAATACCATCGATGGCGGCCGAGATAATGCCTCCAGCATAACCTGCTCCCTCACCACAAGGATATAATCCTTTAACATCAACGTGTTCTAATGTCTCCCACTCCCGCGGAATAGATACTGGAGATGAAGTACGGCTTTCTGGAGCGTGAATCACAGCATCATTTGTAAGATATCCTTTCATCTTCCTTCCATATGCTATAAATGCTTTTTTTAATCTTTTTGATAGTAAATCTGGTAATACTTTATTAAGGTCTACAGAGACAATCCCTGGTAGATATGATGTTTTAGGGAAGCTTTTTGAAACACGTCCTTCTACAAAATCACGCATACGCTGTGCGGGAACAGCCTGTGTCTTCCCCGCTGCCTCCCAACAATCTCGTTCGACAGATTTTTGAAAATCAAGACATACAAAAGGATCTCCTTTTTTATAATTAGGTAAATCTTCTGGAGTTACACTAACTACAATACCAGAGTTTGCATAAGGATTATCACGTTTGCTAGGACTCCACCCATTAGTCACTACCTCTTCTTGATTTGTTGCGCAAGGTGCTATAATACCACCAGGACACATACAAAACGAATACACACCCATACCATCTACTTGCTGCACTAAACTATAAGAAGCAGGAGGTAAATATGGATTATCACCTTCAGAATGGTATTGTATCGTATCGATTAAAGCTTGCTGATGCTCTATACGAACACCTATAGCAAAAGGTTTTGCTTCTATTTTAATATTGCGTTTATGTAATAAATAAAAGATGTCACGAGCACTGTGACCTGTTGCTAGAATGACATTATCATAATGTTTCCATTCACTATCATTAATTTGAATTGCTTTTATAGCATTATTTTCAATATCAATATCTGTGAGTTTACTATCAAAATGCACTTCCCCACCGTGTTCAATAATAGCCTCGCGCATTGCTGTGATAATCTTAGGAAGCTTGTTTGTACCTATATGTGGGTGAGCATCTACTAAAATATCTTCTACTGCTCCAAAATGTACAAACCATTCTAATGCTTTAAGAACATTACCTCTTTTTTTAGATCTCGTGTAAAGTTTTCCATCAGAATAAGTACCTGCACCACCCTCTCCAAAACAGTAATTAGAATCTGGATTTACAATATGATCTTTGTTAATAGCCGCAAGATCACGACGTCTTGCTCTTACATCTTTACCGCGTTCATACACAATAGGTTTTAAACCTCCTTCTACTGCCCGTAATGCTGCATACAATCCTGCTGGACCAGCTCCTATAATAGCAACCTCTTTTGCATTAGAAACATCTTGAGGAATAAAAGGTGGTATATTAGGTCTATCCTCTCCGTGCTTCCAAAACTCAATTTGAAGTAACATTTTTACAGGAGATTTGCGAGCATCGATACTTCGTTTTCTAATGTCCCATTCCCTCACATCATCAGCTCGTAAACGTGCTTTTTTAAAGGCTCGTTCTGCAATATAATCATCATCTTCTGCTTGATGTGGTAAAACGGTAATTTGAACTAGTGTAGACATATCGCGAAGATACATTTAAATGAAATTTCCACAGATAAACAATGTTGTAGTATTTAAAAAACGCTTTCGCGAAAGCAAAAAAATCAATCTATCTCTTCAAAATCAACATACTCTCCTACTACTTTTGAAGATTTTTTTGGAACATCCTTAGTTGCTGCAGTAGTATTTTTTGAGGTTTCCTGCTGAAAACCTTTAAAAACATTTTGCATCTTTTGATTAGCTTTCTTAGTAATATAACGCACAAAATATGGCCACAGTAAACGAATTAAAAATCGCAGTCCAAAATAGATAGCAAGTACAATTACTATAAACTTTATAAAGAAAGGTATGACAAGCTCTAAGAGCATATGAATTTTTTTTATCAAAATTAACAATTATTTGCTGTAACAATACTTCAAGTATGATTAAATAAATGATAAAATCTCATATATTTGACTATTAACCTAAAGACTTATGCGACTATTCTTTTATCAATTTCAATTTATACTGATTATTCTTTTCTTATTTACAACTTCGGTTTCTGCACAATATACAGAGACTATTAATTCTAATAGACCTGGAGAATCTCAAGGTGCGTTTAGTGTAGGTAATAATGTGATACAATTAGAATCTGGTTTTGATTTTGGAAATGACAGTCACGCTTTATTAAATACAGATACAAATATTTTTGGAGTAAATGCTGTCTTACGCTATGGTTTGCTTTTTGAACAATTAGAAATTAATGCTAATATAAGATACCAACGTAATGAGATCAGTTTTTTATCTGGAAGTTCAAATACAGCAATAAGAGCAGGTCTTGAGACCACACAAATAGGGGCAAAATATTTAATATATGATCCATATAAAAACCCAAAAGATGGTGTGAACTTATACAGTTATCACGCAAATAATAAATTTAAATGGAGTACACTTATTCCTGCAGTAAGTGTATATGCAGGTGCAGTTTTTGATTTTGAAAATAATGATTTTAATACTGTTCGTGATAATGGTGTTAGTCCTAACATCGCTATCATAACTCAACATAACTGGGGAAGATGGGTATGGGTTAATAACATAATTTTTGACAGAATAGGAACTAATTTTCCTTCAAAAGCTTGGATCACTACAATTACTCATTCTCTAAGTTCTAAAGTAGCTCTTTTTGGAGAATATCAACTAGTAGATGGAGACTTGTATACTGATTTTCTGTTTAGAGGTGGCGGGGCTTACCTTATTACAAAAAACTTACAAGTAGATGTGAGCGGACTTGTAAATTTAAAAAACACACCCTCTCGGTGGAATGTTGGTGCTGGAGTCTCATATCGTTTAGATCTTCATAAAAAAGATGAAATTATAGAAGATACTAATGATGACAAAAAAAAGAGTAGCTCTAAAAAACAAGCCGAACGCGTTAACAAAAAAAATAAAACAAAGAGCAAGAGCAAACGTCGTGACGCTGTCTCACCTGATGATGGTGGCGACAATCAATAATAAAATCCCCGAATAATATCTAATGATTATCCTAAAGGAAATGATAACCCCTAAAGAACTTAAACAGTTTGTTAAGTTCCCTTTTTTACTATATAAAAATGAGAATAATTGGGTACCTCCCATTATAAATGATGAGCTGGAAAGTATGAATCCAGCAAAAAATCCTGTATTTAAAAATGCTGAAGCACGATATTTTATTGCTTTTGCCAAAACAGAAAATGGAAGACAAAAAGCTGTAGGAAGAATATGTGCTATCATAAATCACATAGAAATTAAAGAACAGGGAAAACCTAAAATGCGTTTTGGCTGGTTTGATACTATAGATGATATAGAAGTTACAAAAGCCTTGCTCCAAAAAATTAAAGACATAGGGGTAGAAAATGGTCTTGATTATATGGAAGGCCCTGTAGGATTTTCTAATATGGAAAAAGCAGGATTATTAATAGAAGGATTTGAGTATTTAAATACAATGATCACCTGGTATAACTTCCCTTATTACAAAGATCACTTTGAAAAATTAGGTTTTGAAAAAGCATCAGAATGGGTAGAATTTAAAATACAAATAGATCCGCCAGAAAAACAAAATCCTAAAGTTGCAAAATTTGCAAATATTATTACAGAACGATACAAGCTTAAACCATTAGAATTTAAGACTACAGCAGATGTAAAACCATATGTAGATGAGATGTTTGATCTTCTCAATAAAACCTATAATACGCTAAGCACTTTTGTTCCTATACAACAGTATCAAATAGATCACTACAAAGAAAAGTACATAAAATATATCCATCCTGACTTTATAAAATGCATACAGGATGAAAATGGTAAACTTGTTGCTTTTGCTATTACAATGCCTTCATTTAATGAAGCTTTAAAGAAAGCTAATGGACGTTTATTTCCCTTTGGTTTCTACCATTTATTAAAAGCAAAAAGCAAAAATAGTACTGCTGCTTTTTATCTTATAGGCATAGACCCTGAATATCAAAACAAAGGAGTTACTGCTGTCATATTTCAAAAAATGCAAGAGCTTTTTAATGCTAGAGGAATTACCCAAGTAGAGACCAATCCTGAGCTTGAAGAAAATAAAGCCATTCAGCAACTTTGGAAAAACTATACCCACAAACTTCATAAACGTAGAAGAACCTATCGCAAATATTTGTGAAAGAATACATCCATTTACAAACACATAATACATATCAATAATGTTATCAACATTACATTTTGTTCAATTGCTTGTAGATGTTGGTCTTGTTGTATTAATTCTATTAGTACAACTAATTATATATCCTAGTTTTCTTTTTTATGATAGGAGTGCACTCATTAAATGGCATCATATCTATACAAAACGTATTGCTATTATTGTAGCTCCTCTTATGATCACACAACTAGTATTAGTGATTTATATACTT
Organism: uncultured Dokdonia sp.; assembly: GCA_938002835.1. Taxonomy (GTDB): domain Bacteria; phylum Bacteroidota; class Bacteroidia; order Flavobacteriales; family Flavobacteriaceae; genus Dokdonia. The sequence goes on from CALKZS010000138.1 coordinate 6,222, forward strand.
TTAAATAATCTTGTTGTAAACATTTACAACATCACTATCTCACTAATAATCATTGCTATCTGGGGTGTCACATTTGCTATTTTTGTACCTCTTCATTCAAAAATCTCAAGTAATTCTTATGTTACTAAAGATTTACACAAATTAGTTTCATTTAATTGGATAAGAGTCCTATTATGGATTTTTATACTAATATTAAATCTATATTTCAATACATAATATACGTATTTACAATTGAGTCACTTTATATGACAGTTGAGTCATTCCAAATGTGATGTACTTGATATTGCTATTACTTTTATACTATCAAATAAATAGTAACACTTAAATATCAATCAAAATGAAAACAATTATTTTTTTACTACTTGCAGCAGTTTCAGGGTTTACATTTGCTCAAGAGGACAAAGGTGTAACCATTACAATAACAATCCCTAATTTAAGGAGCAATGAAGGAAATGTAGGGGTATCACTATATAATGAAGCTACATTTATGAAAGCTACGCCTCTTCAAAATAAAAGCGCAACTCCTGAAAATAAAAGTGTCACCGTTACTTTTGAAAATGTACAACCTGGAGCATATGGAATTATTACACTACACGATTTAAACAACAATGATCAAATGGATTTTCATCCTAATGGTATGCCTAAAGAAGATTATGGCATCTCTGGAACTGGAGCTGGTTTTGGACCACCTACCTGGGAAGATGCTAAAATCACAATAGGAGATAAAGACGTAAATCTTGAAATAAGAATGTAAATTCAAAGATCCATACAAGGTTATTTACTAAAGAGTCAAAACTAATACGATAGTTTTGACTCTTTTTCTATTAGAAATACAAATGATCGATAGTAAAAGCTAATAGTAGTTTATTACTTTTACACTATAAAACTAACACTAATGACAATCACTCAACTCAAATATGTACTTGCGGTAGCAGAGCATCAAAATTTTACTAAAGCTGCTCAAAAAACATTCGTCACACAACCTACGCTCAGTATGCAAATACAAAAACTAGAAGATGAGTTAGATATTCTCATTTTTGATCGTGGTAAAAAACCTATAGAACTCACCGAAATAGGAGCAAAAATTGTAAATCAAGCACGTAATATAGTTAATGAAGCAAATAGAATTACAGACATTGTAGATCAACAAAAAGGATTTATAGGTGGCGAATTTAAACTAGGTGTCATACCTACAGTAATGCCTACATTACTTCCGATGTTTCTTACAAATTTTATCAATAAATACCCTAAGGTAAAACTCAAAATTGAAGAACTCAATACACAACAAATAATTGAACGCCTTGAAGAAGGAAACATTGATGCTGCTATAGCAGCAACACCTTTAGAAAATGAAAATATAAAAGAGAGGCCCCTTTATTATGAACCTTTTATGGCATATGTTCCTCGCAACCATAGATTATATAATAAAGAAACTATCTCAACAGCAGATCTCGACCTAGATGATATGCTATTACTAGAAGATGGTCACTGTTTTAGAGACGGTGTGATTAATCTTTGTAAGACGGTGCGTACTAGTCAAGAGAATTCTTTTTCATTAGAAAGTGGTAGTTTTGAAACACTCGTAAAACTATCTAATGAAGGTTTAGGAATGACACTTCTTCCTTATCTACATATTATCGATATGTCAGAAAAGGATAAAGTATTCTTTAAAAATTTTGAAACACCTTATCCTGCTAGAGAAGTGAGCTTACTCTATCATAAAAGCGAACTCAAAATGCAAATTATAGAAGCTCTAAGAGCTACTATCACCGGAGTTGTTAAAGGAGCTATTGCATTTCAAAATGTACAGATTATAAGTCCTGTAAATAAATAAATCAATTATAGATTACTGTAGGGTACACGAGATTTTCAACTCTTTCATAATCTATGCTTCCATCTTCATTTATAAAATAAGCAATTAAAATCTCACCCCAATTTTTACCATCAGAAAAATCTGCAATAATCCAACGGTGATTTAGTAACTGTGCTCTATTTATTTGAAAAGGACGACTATCTCCAGAAAAAGAAATAAGTGTATTACCATCTGTTGTATTTAAAGCATAAAGACCGTCTAACACTTTTGGGTTGATATCTGCTACATCAAGATCATCAGAATCAAAATAATCTTTGGCATTTGCATTACCCAATAATGTAAAATATTCAATATCTGCAAGTTTATTTTTTAAAACATTTACACGAGTATTTGCCTCTTTTAATAGAGAATCTTTAGTTGCAAGCTTAGTTTCGGCAGTTATAATGCGCTTTTCTGCATTATCAGAATAACTTTTATTATATACAAACTGGTATACAATCCATAAAGCAGCAAATAGAAAAAGGTATAAAAATATATTACGTCTCATAAACTATATAGTAATGCATAAGCCATCATAAGCTAGAAATACGTTTTCAGGCAGTTTTTTCTCTACCTCTTCGTGAAAGCCTAACATATGACTTACGTGTGTTAAATATGTTCTTTTAGGTTTAATTTTTTTTATTATAAAAAGTGCCTCTTCAAGATTAAGATGTGTACTATGCTCTTTTTCTCTCAAACAATTAAGCACCAATATATCTAGGTTATCAAGCTTTTTCAACTCTGTATCTGCAATAGTTTTAACATCTGTGAGATACGCTATTTTATCAAAACGATAGCCAAAAACTTGCAATTCACCGTGATAAGCTTCTATAGGTATAACTTCTAGATTACCTAGCTGTATAGAGTGTCCGTTTATAACTTCTTGACATTTTACACTAGGCGCACCTGGATAACGGTTTTCTGTTCTAAATATATAATCAAAACGTCTAGCTAAGGTTTCTAGTACACGTTTATGACCATATAATGGCATATCGCCTTGTCTAAAAACAAATGGACGAATATCATCAAGCCCTGCTACGTGATCTGCGTGCTCGTGGGTAAAAAGAATACCGTGTAAAAATGCAGATTCATTAGATAATGTTCGCTTTCGCGAAAGCGTATCGAGCATTTGAGCTCTAAAATCTGGACCACAATCTATCACATAATTATAATCATCCCACTCTATAAGGACAGATACACGACGTCTTTTATCTCTAAAATCTTTACTTAAACATACAGGATGTGTACTTCCTATAACAGGAATGCCTTGAGATGTACCAGTACCAAGAAAAGTGATTTTCACAAAAAGATAGAAAAAACTTGTTAATTTAATTTAGAACAAAAATACAGTTATTTTTTTGGCTACTATAACCATTTTGTATCTTTGAACAACCATAATAAATGGATAAAATTACACTATGGCTGTAACAATTATAGGGGATAAAGATTTTGAAAAAGTACCTCCTCTAAAAAACAAAGTACTCCGCATAAATTTAAATAGTAACATCTATGGAACTTTTGCAGAGATAGGTGCAGGACAAGAAACTGTACGTCATTTCTTTAGAGCTGGAGGCGCTAGTGGAACTATTGCTAAGGCAATGAGTGCTTATGACAAAGACTTTTCCGATGCTATTTATGGAGTAGAAGATGATGGTCGCTATGTGACTGAAAAACGTCTTAAAAAGATGTTATCACACGAGATGAAACTTATAGAAGATCGTATCTCTAGATATAAACAACCCGATAAGATTTTCTTTTCATATGCAAATACAGTAGCAACTATAGATTTTGCAAAAAAATATAAAGGTCACGGTTGGGTAGGAATTAGATTTCAAATCACACCTGAAGGAGATTTTAATGAGATTATTTTGCACGTACGTTTTCACGAAAACGATGCAAGATTACAACAACTAACGCTAGGAACCCTTGGTGTGAATCTTATTTATGGTGCTTTTTACAAGCACGATAATCCTAAAAAATTACTTAAATACTTGTATGATCACATAGATCAAGATCAAATAGAGATCGATACCATAAACTTTTCTGGACCTCAGTTTGAAGAAGTAGATAACCGTTTAATGAGCTTACAACTTGTTAAAAACGGAATGACAGAAGCTGTAATGTTTGATGCAAAAGGAAATAACATACTTCCTGCTGCGCTATTATATAAGAAAAATATTCTTGCTTTACGTGGTAGCTTTAGACCTGTTACTAAAGTTAATATGGATATGTACAAGAAATCTCTTGCGATGTTTGTAGAAGCAAACCGTGTGAATGAAAAAAAGACAGAAGTTATTTTTGAAATAACACTATCAAATCTTCGTGCACAAGGAGATATAGATGAAGAAGATTTTATGGCAAGAGCCCGGCTTCTTGGCTCACTAGGTCAAACAGTTATGATCTCTAATTTTAAAGAATATTATCGTGTTGTTGAGTACTTCTCAAACTATACTAAAGAGCGTATGGGACTTGTGATGGGTGCAAATAACTTAGTAGATATTTTTGACACTAGCTATTATCGCAATTTAAGTGGTGGTATTCTTGAAGCTTTTGGAAAACTATTCTTCAAAGATCTTAAAGTATTCTTATACCCAATGAAAAACCAGCAAACGGGTGAATATACAACGAGTGATAATCTTAAAGTGCATCCTCGTATGAAAGAGCTTTATAAGTTCTTTAAACACAACGGAAAAGTAATTGATATAGAAAACTATGACCCGTCTATTGCCGATATTTATTCTCGTAAAATTTTAAGTATGATTACTGAAAGAGAAAGTGGCTGGGAGTCTATGGTACCAGATGGTGTAGCAGAGCTTATTAAGTCTCGCAACCTTTTTGGCTACCAACCAGATACTTTACTTGAATCAAAAAAATGATCTATGAAATTCTCCCTCATACTATTTCTAAATATCTTTTTATTAGTATCTAATTGCCAAGGTGATTTAAAAACTACTAATAGTGATTTGGAAAAAACAGAAAAATGGGAGCTCACTTTAATGAAATCTGGTTCTAGAACAGGGAATGAAGAGCAATCACTACCCTATAAAGAAAGTTATACTTTTAAGACAGATAGCACTTTTACAAAGTCTAGACAGGATCTAACTGAATATGCCGAAGGTTGGGGTACTTACAAAAAAAACAAAACCACAGAAGGTATATATTATAATCTTATCTACAATCATACTGCAAACATTACAGGAGGCTGTACAGGTGACACTTCTGAAGATTTATTACTTCGAGAAGATGGAAAATTACAAAACACCTGGATGATGTGTGACGGGCCATTTAAGGAATATTCTAAAAAATGAGATTGATCATTATTATATTTTAGTAAAAAAACTATATAAATATAAAACTATCCCATTTTATAGAAATTGTATTTATTACAATCTTATAATTTACATATAGATATTTATTTCTGTACTAAGGTACATAGAGTCTAAAAAATCATTTATTATAAAGATATGATAAAGAAAGGGTTAATATTACTTCTGTTTATTCAATTTCAATCAGTTTTTGGACAAAAAACATTACAACAGGTTATTGATGAGACTCCAATAAGTGGTAACTATTATTCGCCTTTTAGTTATTCTGATAATGCTGGAGAAAAACAGGGCGTTTCTTTAAAAAAAGAAATTCAAGTTTTAAAAAGATTAAAACTTGCTCCTTTAGATCATAGTGAATACTTCATCACTGGAAAATATGAAATAAATAATCTAATTATTCTTTTTTTCTCTGAATATTGGGATACAGAAGATGTTCATTTTGCTTTACTCCTAGATAAATCACTAAATATAATAGATAGGTTAGATGAAACCGCATACGATAATGCAGAAGGTTTTTATGGTGTAAGATCTTATGTAGATTATAACATTATAATCACTACCATTTACAATATATATAACAATCCAGAATACATTACAAAAAAATATAGTATTACAAATGAAGGATTTAAAGCTATTAAAGATCAAGTTATTATAAAAACCCCATCTGGTATTAGAATACGTAAAAAACCTACAACAAATAGCGATGTTGTAACTTCTGCACCTAATTTTGGAGTGTTTAATTACTTATCGCGCGATGATGATATAGACTCAACTTCTGTATATGATAATGGTAAATATTTAAAAAATTACTGGTTAAAAATTGCAGAAAAAGATTCTATACAACAATTAGGGTATGTTTTTGGTGCTTTTGCAAAAAGACACATAGAACTAACTACTAATGACTATAAAATAATTCTTGACGAAATCTCTAAAGAAGATTTTAATAAAGAATATAGTAGAAAAAAGGACAAATTATCTATCGAAAAAGTTACTGATCACAAAAAAATAAAACAAATTTTAAAACATCAATTAATTGGAGAATATGATGAATATGGAGATTTTCGTATAGAAAAATTAATAACAGACAATAATAAAGAAGTCAATTCATATTTTGACGAATGTGGAATTACTGGATATTTTCCAAAATATCATTATTTGTTATTAGAATGTGGCCATTCTTCTGAGTATATAATTAACTTAAAAAATGGAGAAGATGATATTAACCAAATAGGAAATCCAGAGTATTACCTATCATCACCACAAAACACTTTTCTTCTAAATGGATATTATAATGGACAATCGAATGTTCATTTTATAGAAAAAAATAATAAAAATGCTCCACCAGAATATCTATTTAATATGTCAAGTATTATTGGTTTAGCCTTTATAGAAAAATACTTTTGGAAAGATAATAATACTATGTATTTAAAAATTCACGGCATTCATTATAAAATGAAACTTCAAAAAACTATAACTAACAAGTAAGTTACAGTTACTATTTTAAAATAGAAAACGAGTAGCCTTAACACATAAGACTACTCGTTTTTTATGATTAAATATGTATTAATCTAATAACTGTGCAGCGTGATCTTTAGTTTTTACTTTTTGTATAACATCTGTCACGACACCGTTTTCATTTACTTTAAAGGTCATACGATGTATTCCGTCATATTCTTTACCCATAAATTTTTTAAGGCCCCAAACACCAAAAGCATTAATCACCACTTTATCCTCATCTGCAAGAAGTTGGAAAGGAAATTCATATTTTGTTGCAAAGTTCTTTTGTCTTTTTTCAGAATCGGCGCTTACGCCTAGCAGTGTATATCCTTGGTCTTGTAGTGCTTTATAATTATCTCTAAGATTACAAGCCTCTGCTGTACATCCTGGTGTACTGGCTTTAGGGTAAAAGAAAACAATTAGTTTTTTTCCTACGAAATCAGAAAGTTTTACTTCATTTCCATCTTGATCGGTAGTTGTAAAACTTGGTACCTTATCTCCTATTTTTAATGTGTTCATCGTGATCATTTTTTTAGTCAAAACAGAATTCATTTCCTGTCTATCACTACGGTTATTTATCTTTACATAGCTTTTTTTCGCTTTCGCGAAAGCGTATTTATAAAATTACACCTTTACCACCATACGATAAAGAAAAAGAAGTTTACATTTAGTACTCGTAAAAAATAGCTTAATGACTAAACAAGAAAAAATAAATTTTACAATAGATACATTGCAACGGATGTATCCTCAAATTCCTATTCCGTTAGATCATAAAGATCCTTATACGTTGTTAATAGCGGTTTTAATGAGTGCGCAGAGCACAGATGTACGTGTTAACAAAATCACACCCTTACTTTTTGAAATAGCAGATAACCCGTATGATATGATCAAGTTAACCGTAGAAGAAATACGAGAGATTATAAAACCTGTAGGGCTTTCTCCTATGAAAGCAAAAGGAATTCACGGACTCTCACATATTCTTATAGATAAGTATAATGGTGAAGTGCCGGCAAGTATTGAGAAATTGACAGAACTTCCAGCCGTAGGCCATAAAACCGCTAGTGTAGTTGTTTCTCAAGCCTTTGGAATACCAGCTTTTCCAGTAGATACGCATATTCATAGATTAATGTATAGATGGGGATTTACTAATGGTAAAAATGTTGTGCAAACAGAAAAAGATGCAAAAAGATTATTCCCAGAACACCTCTGGAATGATCTTCATTTACAGATTATCTGGTACGGACGCCAGTATTCCCCTGCTCGAGGATGGGATCTTGAAAAAGATATTATCACAAGAACAATAGGTCGTAAAACGGTACTAGCTGATTATGAAAAGATGATGACTAAGCGAAATAACAAAAAAAAATAGATTTGAAACCTATTTAATGTGAGTTCGATATAAGAAAACAACATAATTATTTGATTATTAGGTGTTTTATATCTTTATTATTTGTTATTTATTTAAATGCAAGTCAGATTTTTACGTTTTTTGTTAATTAAAACTCATTTTTTATAATCAAAGTAAGCTTGTAAGTTGATTTGTTTTATAACTAATTGATATACAGTAAGTTTTGTATCTAACTTACGTTATTTAAAAAAGTTAAAAACCCCAATCTATCGATTGGGGTTTTTAACTTTTTAATTAAGAATCGTCTCAAACTGTGTCTTCTTGTAGTTACAAAATTTAATAGCTCTTGAGTATGCTAAGATAAAGCCTACAGTTTCTTCTTTAGGATTAAGATTATTCGTCTCGTTAACTGACGAAGGTTTAGAGTAAATTTTTGCCATCGCAATTGATTTGTGTTACCTTATGATAACGCAAATAAAAATACGATAGTATACATTAATTAGTCAAAATCATATTATTTTTTTCAATAGTCTTTCTCATATTAATAAGAGCATAACGCATTCTTCCTAAAGCTGTGTTAATACTAACACCTGTGCGCTCTGATATTTCTTTAAAGCTCATTTCCTGATATACACGCATTTTAAGAACTTCTTTTTGATCTTCAGGGAGTTCTTCTATAACTCGTTTTATATCTACATTAACTTGATCACGAACCATCTGTTTTTCTGCATTTAAACTATTATCACTCAATACAGAAAAAATAGAAAACTCACCAGAATTATCAAACTTAGGCATACGATTATTACGTCTAAAATGATCTATAACAAGATTGTGAGCAATACGCATTACCCAAGGTAAAAATTTACCTTCTTCATTATATCTTCCTTTTTTGAGGGTCTTTATAACTTTGATAAAGGTGTCCTGAAAAACATCTTCAGAAATATCTCTGTCATACACTTTTGAGTAAATAAAACTGTAAATACGTTGCTTATGTTTTTTAATAAGAATAGAAAGAGAATCTTCATCTCCTTGAATGTAGTTGCTAACTAGCGTAGCATCATCAGTTAAAACACTTTTCATAATAGTAGTACTTGTAGGTTAAAAATGTAGGGGATAAGCCCTCTATCAAAAAAATTTAAAAGTAATACTGTTATATAAGCAAGTGGTATTTATGTGTTTAACTGTGGTAAATATATAATAAAAATTATAATTGTTTATAAAAAAAATAGTTTATGACACAATAAATTAAAAAATCTGTGTAAAATCTCCTTTTCTACTATTAACTGAAGCACTTGATATTAGGTATCTTTGTATAGATAATCTCAATAAAACAGAATGCTCATAGACGTAAAGGATATAGATCCTAAGAAAAATATTATCATAAAAGGTGCTAAACTTCACAATCTAAAAAATATCAATGCTGTTATTCCTAGAAATAAGCTAGTTGTAATTACTGGACTTTCAGGATCTGGTAAATCTAGTCTTGCGTTTGACACGTTATATGCAGAAGGGCAACGTCGTTATGTAGAAAGTCTTTCATCGTACGCACGTCAGTTTTTAGGGAGATTAGATAAACCTAAGGTAGATTATATCAAAGGGATTGCACCCGCTATTGCTATTGAGCAAAAGGTAAATAGCACAAACCCAAGATCTACCGTTGGTACAACCACAGAGATCTATGATTATCTTAAATTATTATATGCACGTATAGGGAAAACCATTTCTCCCGTTTCTGGTAATGAGGTTAAAAAAGATACGGTAACTGATGTAGTAAACTATGTAAACGCTTTCGCGAAAGCAGAAAAACTCCTTCTTCTCGCTCCTATTTATCTAGAAAAAGGAAGAAAAATAGAATCAAAACTACAGGCGCTTTTACAACAAGGATATGCGCGTGTCCAAATAAAAGATGAAGTAAAGCGTCTAGATGAAGTCGCTCAAATAGGAAGTAAATTAAAAGCAAAAGATGTACTACTTGTTGTAGATCGTATTGTGACTAATCCTGATGATGAAGATTTTACGAATAGACTTGCAGATGCTGTTCAAACTGCATTTTTTGAAGGAAAAGGAACGCTATTTATTGAGACTTTAAAAGAAAAAGAAAAAAGACAGTTCTCAAATACCTTTGAGCTAGATGGAATGAGTTTTCTTGAGCCTAATGTTCACCTATTCTCATTTAATAATCCCTATGGAGCTTGTCCTACTTGTGAAGGGTATGGAGATGTAATAGGGATAGATGAAGATCTTGTGATTCCTAACACAGGACTTTCAGTATATGAAAATGCAATTTTTCCTTGGCGTGGCGATAGTATGAGTCATTATCGTGACCAGTTAGTTAATAGAGCATATAAATTTGATTTTCCCATACACAAACCTTGGTTTGAACTCTCTGAAGAACAAAAACAACTCGTTTGGGATGGTAATGAACATTTTGATGGACTCAATAAGTTCTTTAAATTTTTAGAATCCAAAGCATATAAAATTCAAAACCGTGTGATGTTATCACGCTATCGCGGCAAAACAAAGTGTAATACCTGCCAAGGAAAACGTATACGTCCAGAGGCTACCTATGTGCACGTAGGTGGAAAAAACATCCTAGATCTTGTAGAATTACCACTTAATGAAGTGGCAACCTTTTTTAAAGATCTAAAACTATCTGACCACGATACTACCATTGCAAAACGCCTTTTAATAGAGATTAATAGCAGGCTTGAGTTTTTAAGCAAAGTAGGTCTCAATTATCTAACACTCAATAGAAAATCAAACTCCCTTTCTGGAGGAGAATCACAACGCATTAATCTTGCTACCTCTCTAGGAAGTAGCCTTGTGGGTTCTATGTATATTCTTGACGAACCTAGTATAGGACTGCATCCCAAAGATACCGAACAACTTATAGAAGTTTTAATACAACTACGTGATCTTGGCAATACAGTGATTGTAGTTGAGCACGATGAGGATATTATGAAAGCTGCAGATTTTATTATTGACATAGGTCCAGAAGCTGGAACTTTTGGAGGAGATGTCGTCGCTGTAGGAAACTATAATGATATCCTTAAAAGTGATTCCCTTACTGCGGGATATCTCAATGGAAACTTAAAAATAGAAGTTCCTTCAAAACGAAGAAAGACTAATTATGAAGCAATAATTGTAGGTGCCAGAGAAAATAACCTAAAAAATATTGATGTTTCATTCCCTTTAGGTGTATTTACAGCCGTAACAGGTGTTTCAGGAAGTGGCAAATCTACACTAGTACGTAAGATCCTATATCCAGCAATGTTAAAAGCCATCGGAGGATATGGCGAAAAAGCAGGACAATTTACAGCGCTTAAAGGTAAATATGACAATATTAAAACCATTGAATTTGTAGATCAAAACCCTATAGGTCGTTCTTCTAGATCTAATCCAGTTACTTACATTAAGGCATATGACGACATTCGTAAATTATATGAGCGGCAAAAACTCAGTAAAATACGTGACTATAAGTCTAAACACTTTTCTTTTAATGTAGACGGTGGTCGTTGTGAGACTTGTAAAGGAGAAGGCGAAGTAACTATCGAAATGCAGTTTATGGCCGATGTGCATTTAGAATGTGAGACGTGTAAAGGTAAACGCTTTAAAAAAGAAGTACTCGAAGTTACATTTAATAATAAGAATATAGATGATATTCTTACAATGACAATAGATGATGCCGTTGCCTTTTTTGAAATGCACGGGGAAGCAAAAATCACTCGTAAATTAAAACCATTACAAGATGTAGGTTTAGGATATGTAACTTTGGGTCAAAGCTCTTCTACACTTTCTGGTGGTGAGGCGCAACGTATTAAACTTGCCACATTCTTAGTAAAAGGAGCAACAAAAGATAAAAACCTCTTTATTTTTGATGAACCTACGACTGGATTACATTTTCACGATATTAAAAAGTTAATTGCATCCTTTGAAGCATTAATTGAAAAAGGGCATTCTATTATTGTTGTAGAGCACAATATGGATCTTGTAAAGTGTGCAGACTATGTAATAGATATGGGATTAGAAGGTGGGAAAAATGGAGGACAACTCATAGCCTCTGGAACACCTGAAGGAGTATCAAAAAACAAGAAATCATTTACTGCTCAATATTTAAAAGAAAAACTGTAGTTTTAAATATGAGATTATCAAAAAGTACAACAAAAAACTAACTTTTTGTTAACCAAATATATAAATGAAGAATAATCACTCAACTGCTGTTTTTAATATTCTTAAAGTAAGTAAAATAGTATCTTTTGTAATAATGATAGTAGCACTCATAGGTGCAATAGGTTTTCTACTTACAGGGTCACTTGCTGGGTTACTTGCTATACCTTTATTCTTTATTGCTGTATATAATTTAATAGTTGGTTTAATAAGTTGGTCTTACTCTAAAACTTCTAAAATAAATACTATAGTTGCCTATCTTATTTTAGTTTTAACAATTACGCCATTGTTATGGATACTACTTGATAGTGAAGGCTTATTTAATTTTCTCACTCAAGGAATTCATCTTGATATGAAATAAGTATTCAAAATGAAAAACGATATAAATAATCGCTCAACAACTGTTTAAAACATTCTGAAAGTATCTAAAATAGTATCTTTTGGAGTAATGTTATTAGCATTAATAGCTGCTATAGGTTTATTTCTTACAGGGTCATTTGCTGGGTTACTTGCTATACCTTTATTCTTTATTGCTGTATATAATTTAACGTGAGTTCGATATAACACTTACTGTATATCAATTAGTTATAAAATAAAATAAACTTACAAGCTTACTTTGATTATAAAAAATGAGTTTTAATTAACTAAAAATGTAAAAACCTGCTTACATTTTAATAAACAACAAGTAACAAAGACATAAAATACCTAATAATCAAATAATTATCTTGTTTCCTTATATCGAACTCACGTTAATTTAATAGTTGGTTTAATAAGTTGGTCTTACTCTAAAACTTCTAAAATAAATATTATAGTTGCCTATCTTATTTTAGTTTTAACAATTACGCCATTGTTATGTATACTACTACTTGATAGTGAAGGCGTATTTAATTTTCTCATTAAAGGAATTGATTTGAGATAATAATTTTCTCATATTTTTTTGTTTGTAAAACCCTGCTTACCAATGTAAAAAATAGATTTCCATATACACAAATATTGTAGCTAATCCATATATTTTTTCAAGGCCGCTTATAGGTCACTATATAGATACAATGGCAGAACGTGCTGGTCATCAAACTCTTTTTTACTGCTCGATCTTTTTCTCTTTTAGAACTTATAGCTTCAGTGATTTTTTATGAGTTAAAACGTTAGATATAAAAAAAATTAACGGAAAGAGTAATCTTACTCCTGCTGCAACCAATTAAAGGTCTCATTCTTCCAATAAATAAATCCGCCACCACAGCTTTCTGATGCGTGTATGAATAGTGCGTTATACTCTAATCGTACTTTTTTATTTTCTGGTACGTCATCATAGTTTACAAAGTCATCTTCATAGTTAGACCATAAAACATCCCCTTTATTAACTTTTTGAAAAATACCAACCCAATTATAATTGGTTATATTAAAAGGATCGTTTTTGTTTCCTAACAAATGAACCTTCGATGTTTCTCCATAATCGATAAATCCAATTTTTCCCTCTCCTTCGTTATCTTCTAAGAATACGACAACATCTTCTATACCATCATTAAAAAAATCCCCCTTAAGATAATTAGGTGCTATACTATCATTAATTCTTAAATTTTCGAACTCCTCAAATTGTAAGATTTCATTGGTTATTCTATCTATTTGATCCTGTTTCCTTTCTAAATACCCGTCAAATACATAGCCACTATCTTTATTTGAAGTAGCATTATTAGAAATTTGAATAGGAAAATTTTCAAACTCTACCTTTACCCAATTACCTTCAATTTCCTTTCCATTGTCTGTGATTGTCTGGCTAAATTTTGTTTGTGCAACAACAGTTACTTGAGCTCCAAAATATAATTTTCCATTTTTATTACCTCTTACATTAGGTTCATTTCGAACTAAGAGTCCATTTTGTGCAGTTACAACATACTTTTCTTGTAATCCTTGCAGTTCACTCCCATTCCAGGTTAAATCTTTAAGCTTTTTTTCATACGTTCTTTCTATATCAAATCCTACAAGATTATTCTTATTGGGTTTATTTTCATTAATTCTTTCACGAAACTCTACTAACTCAATAGTAGCTATACTTTCTTTTGGAAAAATATATTCTTGATACGTGTTTCCAATATCTATATCGCCTTGTTCAAGAGTAGGAAGTTCAACCCATTCATTCTCATTAGTAACTAACCAATAGTAATTATCTGAATTGCAATCACAAGCACAATGCTCGATAGTTACTTTAACTATTTTATGTATGTTCTTTAATTGTGTTTCTGTTATTTCCTCCACATAAGAATACTCATCGTCATAAGAATCTAGATTTACCGTGAATTCTTTAAGATTCCTATAATTACTATCTTTAAGATATATTGTTCTTAGATATAACTCTTCCCCATCTGGTGTTTCGATGGTTTCTCTATTAATTTTTGATAATGTTAAGGTTTTTGATTTTTTGAAGTCTTGTCCAAATGAACTTATTTGAAAACAAATAATCATCCCTAAAAAAAGAAGATTTTTCATATTTATAGTATAGTGCTTTATTTTCTCTTTATGTCTCGTCCTAAAATAGCTATACACTAAAATCATAGTGTAATGAAAACATCAGCAAACTTTGGGTATATAAAGCGTACCCAAAAAGATTATTCAATTTATCCATACGACACTTATATAACTTAATTGGTATTAGATTTCAATTAAGAGCAACACCCTTCATTCCTAGTGATACTTTTGAAACACCTTCAGAGCCTCATTATAACTGCTTTCAAAACTCATTGTATTTATATTATCTGTTGCTTTTACTGAGGAAAAGTAAGAAACTAGTTTCTCTGTAGGCATATTTCCAGTAAGGTCATCTTTTGCCATTGGACAACCACCAAAACCTTGAATGGCACCATCAAACCTGCGACATCCAGATTGATAGGCAGCATCTACTTTTTCGTGCCACGTACTAGGTGTTGTATGTAAATGCGCCCCAAATTCTATATGAGGATAACAAGGTATAAGTTCAGAAAACAAATAACTAATAGTTTCTGGTGTAGAACTTCCTACAGTATCCGAAAGTGACAATATTTTTACACCCATTGCACTCAGTCGTTCTGTCCAATCACCTACTATGTCTACATTCCAAGGATCTCCATAAGGGTTTCCAAAACCCATAGAAATATATACTACCAGCTCTTTATCATTAGCGTGAGCAAGCTCAATGACCTCTTGTAACAAGGCGACAGACTGTGCAATGGTCTTATGGGTGTTACGCATCTGGAAATTCTCAGAAATCGAAAAAGGATATCCCAAGTAATTTACCATCTCGTGTTTAACAGCTTCTTGAGCCCCACGTAGATTTGCGACAATTGTAAGTAACTTACTTTCTGTTTTAGAAAGATCTAAAGAGTGTAATACCTCTGCAGAATCCTTCATTTGGGGAATTGCTTTGGGAGACACAAAACTACCCACATCTATCGTATTAAAGCCACAACGCAATAACGATTGTATATACTGTACTTTAGATTTGGTAGGAATCCATTCTTTAATTCCTTGCATTGCATCACGAGGGCACTCTATAATTTTTACTTGATTACTCACTATGTAAAAATAAGATAATCTTAGATACTACAAATCACAGAAAGCTTATGTTTTTTTTAAGATACTTCAAAAATCTAAAGCAACATAGATCACGTATATAAACATAGAAAATCATATCTAATAATACGAGACCGTTGCAAAAGGTTAGTTAGACTAGGAGGTTTCTTATTTTTTTTGTTCAAAACTTAGTCGATTTTTCGATTTCATTTTAGTTTTAGGACATAAATGAGTGTTTTTAAGGCTCATTTTCTCTTAATTTTTAGAATTCCCTGGGCTTCTATACAAATTATAAGACATCGCCTCCATTAGGTTTTGAGTGTGCATTTTTTTGATACCTCTATATCTTGCCGTTGCTCCATTAAACCATCATTTTATCCCTCCAAAAGTACGCGCTACTATAACTAGGTTTGCCTGTAGCGCTTTTACCTTTAGTATAATGTTGCTTTAAAATGGTAATAATTGGATGCCAATCTATAAGTGTATTTATTTGTGTGAAAAATGTACGTTTGATCTTACGAGAATGTATATCGCAAATACTATCGGCTAAAGTGGGGTGTTGTACTAGTTCCATAGAAAAAAGATACAAAATGTATCCAATTTAAACAAACCTTTGCAGCGGTCTCAATATGGCATTTTATAATGAAACAAAAGGAGATTACACCAAGACAATAGAATGGACTACAAGGTCTTATGCAAATTATGAAAATAAAAAAGGATTAAAATATATTGATGATCTAAAAGAAAGAATTAATGACCAAAACCTAATCAATCAAAACTAATTTTATTCACTAAGTTGAATACATTAAAATGCCTCAATAGATTGTATTGAGGCATTTTAATAGTATAATTTTTTAAAAGTATTAATCATCACTACTACCATTACTAGTAGAGAAATAAAGTCTAAAGAACTATCATTACTCACTAGTTTAAATTTTAACAATGCCCTGTCTAGAAAGTAGGTGTCCTGGTATATTGATGTAACTATTTTCGTTTGATTTTATCTTCACCTGTAATAAAAGATATTTCGGTTTTATTACTGTCTTCTGTGTTTTCTCATTCAATTTTAGGAATAAAATCATAAGATAAAAAAGTACAGAGGTATATATAAAAACACATAGTCGTAATTACATAGTTTGTCTTAAGTACGCTTTCGCGAAAGCGTAAAACTATTAAAAATAGACTCTAACAAAAGGAACCCAAGCGTCTGCATAAATCTGATCACTGCCATCGTCAAAGAGTACGTTGTAACGTATTCCTACAGCACCTAGACTATTGCCTCCTATATTTAATCTATAACCAGCACCTATAAAAAGGGCCGTATTCCAAAAGGGGTCAATACTTCCAACACCGTC